>JAGDVW010000060.1:0-1111 GCA_023255835.1 Candidatus Acetothermia bacterium | reverse complement strand
GCATAGCCAATTCTACTTACCCAGTCCAGGCCCTGCGCGCGGTAGAACATGTGGAAAAGGCCGTTGTGATATATAACCCCGGGGTTAAAAACGTTATAGCATTCCCATTCCGAGGTTGGGTCCGGCATCAAGATAGGTTGTGGGTAACGCTGCAAACGAAACTCCATCCTGACCTCCTTTTAGGACGAGATGATCAAGGAAACCCCCGATACAAACCGGCGGCTGAAAAGAAGGAACAAAATGATAATGGGGAAAGTGAGAAGCACGCCCGCCGCGTAAAGGGGGCCGGGATACCCGCCATAGGGACCGAACATGGTGGCTAAAAGCACATTCAAAGTCTGTTTTGAGGGGTCCCGCACCACGATCATGTCCCAAAGTAGCTCGATCCAGCGCTCCATGAAGAGGAAGAGGAAAACAATGGCTGTCACCGGACGGGCTAAAGGGATCATGATTTGGAAGATGATCCTGAGTTCGCTGGCCCCATCTATGCGCGCAGCCTCCACCACCTCCCTGGGAATGGAACGGAAAAAGTTGGCGTACATAAAAATAGCCCATGTACTCACGAGCCCTGGCAGGATCATGGCCAAATAGGTGTCATAAAGCCCCATGGCCCGAATGAGGAGGAAAGCGGGGACGAGGAGAATGATCCCGGGGTAAAACATTTGGAAAAGGATGAAATTTTGAATGGGGCGCTTTCCCCGGAAAGAAAGCACGGCCAAGGCATAACCAACCAGCGCTCCCACAAGCACACGGCTTAAAGTAACGGTAGTGGTCACCAGGGCCGTATTGCCCCAAGCCCTAAGCCAAGGGCGAGGCAATGTGCTCAGTCCCCCGCCCAAGAGCCATCTATAGGAATGGAGCCCTAACGACGAAGGGATGAAAACCCTATCAACTTCCCGCCACGGAGCCAAAGATTGGAGGAGCATGTAAAGATAAGGGGAGATCATTAGCAAAAGCAAACAAGTGGCTAAAAGATAAAGGCCCACAAGTGCGAATTTTTTTCTCAAGTTTTTGCTCATCGAAATCCCCTTCTTGCCCCCCAAGCCTCTACTATACGACGAATAATGAGAATGCTGATAAACGTGGCCAAAGCATTAAATACAGCTACAGC
>JAGDVW010000005.1:17451-18632 GCA_023255835.1 Candidatus Acetothermia bacterium | reverse complement strand
GGGGTCCTCCACGTGGAAGTCCGGGAGGGGAAACTCGGCCGGGTGGAGGTCAAAGGGGCGACCCGCACCGCCGCTTGGGTCATCCTCAGGGTCTTGGGCCTCAGGCCCGGCCAGCTCCTCACCGAGGCCCGCTTGGCCGTGGCCCGGCAAAATCTCATGTCCCTTGGGTACTTCAGCGACGTCACTGTGAGCCCAAACTGGGCCGATGACGAAGTCCTCCTCACCGTGGAGGTGAAGGAGCTGGAGAAACTCGGGAGCATCCAGGGCTCGGTGAGCCTTTCCCCGGAGACCGGGGGGATCGTGGGGAACCTTTCTTATTCCCAAAAGAACCTGTTCGGAACGGCTCAGGATCTTTCCCTCACTTATTCCCGGGGCCTCGCTGGGAGCACCGAGGCCACCTGGAACCTTAATTACACTGGCCGCTCCTTCCCCGTCTTCAGTGAGGTTTCCCTCGCCCTTTATCGCAGGGAAGAGGGGTCCCGCCTGACCCTGGGCGGGAATATCCGGGTGGCCTATCCCCTTGCCGACTACCTGAACCTAACCCTGGGGTTCACGAGCGAAGCGCCGTTTATGCTTCCTTCCGATTCCCTTCCCCCGCGTAATGCCCTTTCTCTTGGGCTTGTGTACGATGATCGCGATAACCCGTTCTTCCCGCGCCATGGCCAGCGGAGTGAGGCCACCTTGGAGAAAGCGGGGACGTTCGCCCCAGGGGTGGAGTACCTTTCCCTGCGGCTAGGAACAAGCAGGTTTTGGCCTTTGGATCTTGGGGATCAGCGCTGTGCCTTGGCGGTGCGGGCCCTGGTTCAAAGAGGATTGGATCTTCCCCAGGATTACTGGTTCGCTTTGGGCGGCGTGGATTCCGTGCGCGGGGCAAAGAAGGTGACCACCGATCGTTTGGCCCTCCTCAACGCGGAGTTCCGCATCGAGCTCGCCCAAGGGGCGTGGTTCGCCCCCTTCTTCGACCTGGGGGTGGACCTGCGCACCGGCCGTGTCAAGGCGGCGCCGGGGCTGGAAGTGGCGGTGAACCTGGGGGGGATGTTCGTGCGGCTCTCCGCCTCCTGGCCAAACGATCGGGAGCCCACTTGGGTTCCGGCCTTCGAGTTCGGGATGAGCCCGATGTTCTAAAGGGAGGAAAAAGATGAACGGAAAACTCGCGGTATGGATCGTGGTTGGGGTTCTGG
>JAGDVW010000005.1:15521-17351 GCA_023255835.1 Candidatus Acetothermia bacterium | reverse complement strand
CAAGCCAAGGCCCAGGCCATCCAAGATCTGCAGAGCAAATACGCCCAAGGCCAGATAAAACCAGATGCTTACCAGCAACAGTATGCCAAGCTCCAGGCTGAATACCTCCAGGCCTGGGTTCAGGTGAACATGTCCATGCTGGACAAGATGATCGCTTCCCCCGGTTTTTCCGATCTTCGCGCGGATCTCCAGCGCCTTAGGGACCAGGCCAAACCCCTGGCTGACCAAGTGGATACGTTGGTGAAGCAGGCCCAGGTCACGATCCTCGACTACAACACGTTCTTCAACCAGCTCCAGCAGCTCCAATCGGCGTTCCAACAGGTGGATCAGCTCCTCACCCAGGTGGCAGCCGCCAAAATCCTGCAGATCTCCCAACAGGTGGCCCAGGAGCAGGGGTACGATATCGTCCTGCGCACGAAGGATGTGGTCATGTACCAACGCGCCCCAGCCATAACCGACCTCTCCTCTGAGGTGGAGAAGCGCCTTTGGAACCTGTTCCCGGCTAAGTGATGGATATTGAGGAGCTGAAGAGAGCCCTGCCCCTTGGGTATCCCTACCTCCTCCTCGATCGGGTGCTTTCCCTGAGCGCGGAGGAGGTGGTGGCCCAAAAATGTGTGACCATCAATGAGCCGTATTTTCAGGGGCATTTTCGACCGCCGTTCCCCTCCATCATGCCGGGGACGATGATCCTCGAGGGGATGGCCCAGGCCGCGGGCCTCCTTTTGGGGCAGGAGGGGCTTGCGGTTTTGGCGGAGGTGGAGCGGGCCCGGTTCCGCCGGCCCGTGGTCCCCGGCGACCGCTTGACCTTCCGGGCCAAAGCCCTGCGGCGCCGCGGCCCCCTCCTTCAGGCTCAAGTTCAGGCCGAAGTGGAGGGCGAACTCGTGGCCGAGGCCATCCTCACTTTGGTGAGCCGCGATGTTGAACAAACTCGTTGAGTGTGTCCCCAACGTCTCTGAGGGCCGGAACCGGGGATCGATCGAAGCTATAGCCGAGGCCATCCGCTCCGTCCCCACTGTGCGCCTTTTGGATGTGCAGTCCGATCCCGATCATCACCGCTCGGTCTTCACCTTCGTCGGCGATCCCGAGGGCGTAGCGGAAGCCGTCTTCCGCCTTTTCGCGGCCGCCCTTCCCCGCATCGACCTCCGCCTCCACAAAGGCCAACATCCCCGCATGGGGGCCGTGGATGTGGTCCCATTTGTCCCCGTGCGCGGGGCCACCATGGCCGAGTGCGTGACCCTGGCCCGCGCGGTGGGAAAGGAGATCTGGGAGCGTTTTCGCGTCCCCGTTTATCTCTACGCCGAGGCCGCCACCCGTCCGGAGCGGGAGGACCTGGCGGAGATCCGGAAAGGCGAGTTCGAGGGCTTCTTCGAGAAAATAAAGGATCCCAAGTGGCACCCGGATTTCGGGGACCCCGTCGTCCATCCCACCGCCGGGGTCACCGCCGTGGGGGCGCGGGAGTTCCTCATCGCCTTCAACGTGAACTTGGGCACCGCGGACCTTCGGGTGGCCAAAGAGATCGCCAAAGCCGTGCGCTTCTCCTCCGGCGGGCTTCGCTACGTGAAGGCTTTGGGGATGGAGCTCAAGGAGCGAGGGATCGTCCAGGTTTCCATGAACCTCACGAACTTCCGGAAGACCCCGATCCCCCGGGTCCTGGAGCTCGTGCGCCGGGAGGCGGAGCGGTTCGGGGTCCCGGTGGTGGGGACGGAGATCGTGGGCCTCATCCCCGAGGAAGCTTTGGTCCAGGTGGCCGAGTATTACCTCCAGCTGGAGAAATTTTCCTTAGGGCAAATTTTGGAGCGCCGCCTGGAGGAAGCCTTTCGCGAGGAATGA
>JAGDVW010000005.1:14214-15421 GCA_023255835.1 Candidatus Acetothermia bacterium | reverse complement strand
GGCCGGGCCCTCGTTGAGGCCTTGGCTAGCAAAGCCGAACTTTTCCTCTCTGAATCCCGCATCCTTTCCCCGGAGGAACGGGATTTTTTGGGGAGGCTGGGGATCCCTTTCGAGGAAGGTGGCCACTCCCCCCAAGTTTTGGATGCGGATTTGCTCGTGCCAAGCCCCGGGGTTCCGCCCAATACCCCTGTGCTCCAAGAGGCCCTGAGGAAGGGGATCCCCATCTGGTCGGAGATCGAGCTTTCCTACCGTTTGGCCCGCCCGAGCTTGATCTTCGCCGTCACCGGGACGAACGGGAAATCCACGACCACCGAGCTCATTGGGGCCATCCTTCGGGCCTGGGGTTTTAAGCCGGTGGTGGCCGGGAACATCGGCCGGCCGGCGATCGGGACCATTGGGGAGGTGGAGGGCCGGCCCTGGGTCCTCGAGGTGAGCTCCTTCCAGCTCCTTTGGACGGAGGAATTCCGGCCAAATGTGGCCGTGTGGCTCAACTTCGCCCCCGACCACCTCGACTATCACGGGACCCTTGCCGCCTACTTTGCCGCCAAAGCCCGTATCCTGCGTCGCCAAACGGGAAAGGACCTAGCCGTGGTTGGTCGGGAAATCCTGGGCGCTCTCTCTCCCCGGGCCCGGGTGCAGGTGATCGAGGAGGTCGCGTTGCCCAAGGGATGGGAAGGGGATTTTCCTGGGCATCTTCGTTTTAACCTTCAGGCAGCCTGGGCCTCTGCTTCCCAGGCCTTTCCCGGCCATGCTCCCCCTCCTCTAGGGCTCCTTTGGCCCGCCCTCCATGGGCCCCACCGCCTGGAGGAGGTGGGGGAGATCCAAGGGATCCCGTTTGTGAACGACTCCAAGGGGACCAATGCCCATGCCACTTGTGCGGCTTTGGCCGCCATCCCCGGCCGGGTGGTCCTCATCCTCGGCGGCCGCCACAAAGGCGGGGGTTACGAGGCGTTGGCCCCCCTCTTGCGGGAGAAAGTGCGGGCTTGTGTGCTCATCGGCGAATCCCAAGGATTTTTCTCCGAGCTCCTTTCAGCCTGGGGAATACCCTTCGTTTGCGGCGCCGATCCCCTGGACGCCTTGCGCAAGGCCTATCGCCTGGCCAGGCCTGGGGACACCGTCCTCCTTTCCCCAGCCTGTGCGAGCTTCGATCAGTTCAAGGATTACGCCCACCGGGGCGAGGCATTCAAGGAGGCGTTCCGAAAACTCC
>JAGDVW010000005.1:5765-14114 GCA_023255835.1 Candidatus Acetothermia bacterium | reverse complement strand
GGAAGCCCCGGCTGTCCCATAAATTCTGGAATTCCCGCACCTTCTTAAGGCGCTGACGGCCAAGGCCCAGGGATTTCCTTTCCTTTGGCCAGAGGCATTGTGGGCCGAGACTTTCCCCGATGCTCGGCCTGGAGGGAAGGGTCTTGGTGGTGGCGGCTTTTTTGCTCCTGGCGGGGCTGGTCTTTGTGAGCACCGCCTCCACTCCTGTTTCCACGCGGCTCTATGGCGATCCCTGGGCCATGCTCCGCCGCCAAGCCACGGCTGCCGGCCTCGGCCTCCTCGCCCTCCTCCTTTTTTGGCGGGTGGACTATCACCGCTGGTTTGGCCTCGACGACCTCCTCCTCGTCGGCTCTTTTTTTCTCACCTTGCTCACCCTCGTTCCCCAGGTGAGTTCCGGCGGACGCTGGCTGGAGGCTGGGCCAGTGAACCTCCAGCCCTCGGAATTCGGTAAACTCGCGCTCCTCCTTTATCTTTCCGGTTCCTTAGTGCGCCGCGATCGTTCCCTTGAGGATCCGAGGCAGGGCCTTTTCCCCCACCTTTTGGTCCTGGCCGCCTTCGGCGCAGTCCTCCTCTTGCAGCCGGATTTCGGGATGCTCCTCGTGTACGCCTGCCTCACCCTCTTCCTCCTTTGGGTGGGAGGGGTTCCTACCGGCCACCTCCTCATCACCGGCCTTTTAGCCCTTCCCATGAGCGTTGTCCTTCTTTTCTCCGCCCGCTATCGCCTGGAAAGGTTTTTGGCCTTCCTCAACCCCGAAGCCTACCGAGACACCGTGGGATACCAGCTTTATCAGGCCCTCTTGGCCATCGGTTCCGGAGGGATTTTTGGGCGCGGGCTTGGGGCTTCCCGGGCCAAGCTCTTTTACCTTCCCTCCGCCCACAACGATTTCGTTTTCGCCGTGGTCGCTGAGGAGGTCGGTTTTTTGGGGGTGTCCATCCTTCTCGCCCTTTATGTGAGCCTTGTGGTCCTCGGTTTTCTTGTGGCCAAAAGGGCTCCGGATAAGCTCGGCGCCCTTTATGCCTTCGGGGCTTCCTTCCTTTTGGGTTTTCAGGCGGTTCTCAATTTGGGGGTGGTGGTGGGCGTGGTTCCCGTCACCGGCTTGACCCTTCCCTTCCTGAGCTACGGCGGCTCGTCGGTGGTGGTGAGCTTGGCCTTGGTCGGCCTCATTTTGGGGGTGGCCAGGGCCAGCCGCGTTTCTCAAACAGCTTTGGTTGTGCCGGAGGGGCTAGGATGAGGGTCCTTGTGGCTGCCGGTGGCTCTGGTGGGCACATCTTCCCAGCCTTGGCCGTTCTGGAGGAGCTCCAAGGGGAGGGCGGGCATGCCCTTGGCTGGGTCGGTTCCCCCCAGGGTTTAGAGGCCCAAATCGCCGCGAAACGCCCGTGGATCGAGTTCTTCCCCCTGCTTAGCCGGGGATTGCCTCGCCAGGAACCTTGGGCTTGGCCCGGGGCCCTCCTTCAGGACCTCCGGGCTTTGGCCGAGGCCAGGCGCATCGTCCGCGCGTTCAAGCCGGACGTGGTTTTGGCTATGGGGGGTTATCCCGCGGTGGCTCCAGCCCTTGCCGCAAAGTCCCTGGGTGTCCCCGTGGTCCTCCATGAGCAAAACGCCGTGATGGGCCTAGCTAACCGTTTCCTGGCGCGTTTTTCCGACCTCGTCCTCCTTGCCTTTCCCAAAACCCAGGGCTGTCCACACCGGGCCAACGTCCTCGTCACTGGAACCCCTGTGCGCCGGGCAATCACCGCTTTACCCCAGGGCCTGGGCCAGGAGTTCTTGGTCCTGGGCGGTTCCCTTGGCTCGCGGGCCCTGGTGGAGGCCGTTCTAGCCCGGGCGCCAAAGTTCGCCGCGCTCCAGGGTTTTCGGGTGCGGCTCGTGGTTGGCCGCGCTGGAAACCCCGAGGAGCTGGCCCGAAAGCTCCGGGAAAAGGGGGTCTATGCCGAGGCCCAAAGTTTCACCGAGCGGGTGGAGGAGTTGCTGGCGCGGGCCAGATTGGTTTTGGCCCGGGCCGGTGGTTCCACTGTGGCGGAATTGGCCTGCGCGGGAAGGCCGGCGATCCTCGTCCCATGGGAGGGAGCCGCAACTGGGCACCAGTTGAAGAACGCGGAATACCTAGCCAAAGGGGGCGGCTTCCTCCTTCTGCGGGAGCGCGAACTTTCCTCTTCCAAATTGGATGAGCTGGTCGAGGGACTTTGGGCGGATGAGGCTGGGCTTTTTCGGCTCAGCGCCGCGGCCCGGGCTCAGGCCCGGCCGGATGCGGCTCAGCGGGTGGTGGAGGCCCTAAAGGCCCTGGGAAAGGAACCTTCATGATCGGGGATTTACGGAAAGTTCATCTGGTGGGGATCGGTGGGGACGGCATGTCCGGTTTGGCCCGCCTCCTTTGGCAGGGCGGGGCCAAAATCAGCGGTTCCGATGCCCAAAGCTCCGGGAAGCTCCAGGAGGTCCGGGAATGGGCGGAGGTATTCATTGGGCACGATCCGGCGCACCTCCCGCTTAAGGTGGATTTGGTGGTTTTTTCCTCGGCGGTGGCCCCAAACAATCCGGAGCTCCGCGCCGCAAGTCCCCACGCGCTTCTGCCCAGGCTCTATGCTTTGGGCCATCTCCTCAAGGATCGGGCGCTTGTGGCCGTGGTGGGCACGCACGGCAAAACCACCACTACCACTTGGCTCACCTACCTTTTGCGCCATGGCGGGCTTTTGCCCGGCCACTATGTGGGCGGGCAGATCCCGGGCCTGCCCTCCGCCACCTGGGGGAAAGACAAAATTTTTGTGGCCGAAGTGGATGAATCCGACGGGCGCTTCATCTGCCTTAACCCGGCCCTCGTCGTCCTCACCTCGATAGATGGCGATCATCTCCAAAACTTCCGCGGTTTTGCCGGGCTTAAACGGGCCTTCTCCCTTTTTTTGAGCCGTTCCCAGCGGGTCGTGGCCTCGTTGGACGACCCCACCGTGGCCGAGCTCATTCGAGATCGCCCTGACGCCATCACCTTTGGGCTCGACGAGCGTGCGGACTTCCGGGCCCGGGGGATCTCCTTTTTCGGCGAGCGCTCGGTGTTCGAGCTTTTGGCCTTTGGCCGGCCCGCCGGGGAGGTGGAGGTGCCCGGCCCTGGGGTTCACAACGTGCGCAACGCCCTGGCGGCCATAGCCGCCGGCTATGTCCTGGGCCTTCCCCTTGAGACTTTACGGCAGGGCCTGGCCTTGGCGCCGCGGCCCCGCCGGCGCCTGGAGATCCTGGAAGAGAACGGGTACTTGGTGGTGGACGATTACGCGCACCACCCCACTGAATTAGCTGCGGGGATCGCCGCCTTGCGCGCGGGCTGGCCGGGCCGAAGGATCGTCGCCATATTCCAGCCCCATCGCTATACCCGCACTGCCCTTTTGGCCCGCCAATTCGGGGAGGTTTTGGCCCGAGCTGATGCCGTGGTGGTGACCGAGATTTATCCGGCTTTTGAGGAGCCGATTCCAGGGGTGAGCGGTCAGAGCGTAGCGGAGGCCATCCGCTGCGCTGGGGGCAAAGCCCTTTTCCGGGCAGAGCTGGCCCAGGCCATGGAGGCAGCGGCCGAGCTCATCCGGCCCGGGGACATCGTGGTGGGGTTCGGCGCGGGGGATATATGGCGCTTGACCAAAGAGATGGCGCGCTCGCTCTCCTCGAGCTCTTGAGGGACCTGCCTGGGGAGGCGCGGCTGAACGAACCCCTGGCCCCTTACACCACCTTCCGCATCGGGGGGCCGGCTTGGCTCCTCTTTTTCCCCAAAACCGTGGAGGCCCTGGCCGAGGCAGCCAAGAGGGCCAATGCCGAAAAAATCCCGTACCGGATCATCGGGGGAGGGGCAAAGGTCCTCTTTCCCGACGAGGGCTTCCCCGGCCTCGTCCTCCACACCCGTCTCCTTCGCCGCGTCGTGGAACAGGAGGAGGGCCTGTGGGTTGAACCGGGCTTCCCCATCTTTGGGCTGGTGAAACGGGGCCTTTGGGTATTGGCGGGTGTGCCCGGTTCCGCGGGCGGAGCGGTGGTCATGAATGCCGGCACCCGTTACGGCTCCATCTCTTCCTACGTCACCTCCGTCCAAACCCTGCTGCCCGATGGTTCTTTGGCCATCATCCCCCGCGAGGAATGTCGGTTTTCCTACCGGAGCTCGCTTTTCCGGGAGAAACGCCTCCCCGTGCTTGGGGTGGGGCTAAAACTTCCGGAGGAGGTGCGCTCGGTGGAGGGGATCTTGGCGGAACGGCGCCGCACCCAACCCTTGGGTTTGCCCTCTGCCGGCTGCATCTTTCGCAATCCCGAAGGGGCCTCGGCCGGATGGCTCATCGATCAAGTTGGACTCAAAGGAAGGCGAATCGGTGATGCTCAAATTTCCGAAAAGCACGCGAACTTCATCGTTAACCTTGGGAAAGCCCACGCCAAAGATGTTTTGTCCTTGATCGAGGCCGCGCAAACCGCGGTGCAGCGGATCTTCGGCATCACCTTGTCCTTGGAGCTCGAGGTCGTCCTTCCTTGATCCGTGCTTTTCGAAGCTTTTTGGTTTTTGCCCTCTTATCGCTTTTTTGCCTCATTTTTTTGAGGTGGAGCGGCCTTTTAAAGGTCCAGGAAGTGAAAATTTACCCTACCCGCTATGTGGCCGTGGACAAGTTGACAGGGCGGATCCTTGGGGCCAACATACTTCGTTTGGACCTCAAACCATTGTGTGAGGCTATTTTGAGGGACCCGCGGGTTTTGCACGTCGTCACCCGGATCGATTTTTTTCATCTCCGGGTAGAAATCGACGTCCGCGAGAGGTATGCGCTTGTCCCCGTCGGTCTAATAAGCGGTGAAAAATTTTGGGTTGATAGGGACGGTGTCATTTTAGAGCTGGCGGAGGAAGCCCATGTGGTGGGGGCCAAGGCCCAAGGGGAGGGGGTGGGGAGGGAGGTGGTGGAGGCGGCGTTGGCCTGGGAACGTCTCCCCCGCGCCCTGCGCGAACGCTATCCAGTCCTGGATCTTTCCTCGGGCGAGGCCGTGGCGCCAGGAGCTCCCGCCCTCCTTCTTGGTGCGATTTGCCAAGTACCCGAAAAACTCGGTATCCTCACCACGCTTTGGCAGGAGGGGCTGTTGGAGGGATATGGGTTTGTGGACCTGCGCCTGCGCGATTTGGTGATCCTGAAAAGAGGCGGACTAGGACGGTGAGGGCATGAAGCGGGAGCAATTGGTGGTGGGGCTGGATGTGGGCACAACCAAAGTGGCCTGTCTCATCGCCAGTGTGGTGGATGACCTGATTGAGATCATCGGGGTGGGGGTGGCCCCTTCCCGGGGCCTGGAGAAAGGGGTGGTGGTGGACATCGGCCGCACCATTCAGTCCATCCGCAAGGCCGTGGAGGAAGCGGAGAACATGGCCGATGTCAAGGTCCGGGAGGCCTACGTGGGCATCGCGGGAAAGCACATCCGATCCATCAACAATTCCGCGATCATCTCCATCACCCGCTCCGATCGGATCATCACTCAAGAGGATGTGCGGCGCGTGATCGAGGCCGCAAGGGCTATCCCTGTTTCCCCGGACCTCCAAATCATCCACATCATCCCCCGGCAGTACATCGTGGATGGCCAAGAGGGCATAACCGATCCGGTGGGGATGACCGGGACTCGCCTTGAGGCCGATGTGCACATCGTGCTTGGCTCGGTCACCGCTGTTCATAACCTCGTGCGCTGCGTAGAGGCCGTGGGGATTGCGGTGAAGCAGATAGTCCTTGAGCCCTTAGCTTCGGCCATGGCCGTCCTGTCCTCAGCGGAGAAGGAATTGGGTGTGATGCTGGTGGACTGCGGCGGGGGGACCACGGATATTTCGGTCTTCCGCGGCGGGGATATTTGGTTCGCCAAAACCATCCCCATCGCCGGTGAACATATCACTAATGACATCACTGTCGGCCTACAAACCCCCATTGAGGAAGCGGAACGGATAAAAAAGCTTTACGGCACATGCCTGGTGGACTCCGTGGGCGATGATGAGAAGATCGAGATCGCCACCTTGGGCGGGGAGGGAACCCGCCAGGTGCCCCGAAAAAGGCTGGCCAAAATCATCGAACCGCGGGTGGAGGAGATCTTGGATTTGGCCATGCAGGAGGTGGAGGACGCGGGGTATCGGGACCTCATCCCGGCGGGCATGGTCCTCACCGGCGGAACCTCCCTGCTCCATGGGATCGTGGAGTTCGCCCAGCGGCGTTACGGAATCCCCGTGCGGCGGGGAAGCGTCCCCAAGAATATTCATGGGTTCCAGGAGATCGTGGAGTCCCCGATCTTCGCCACCGGGGTTGGGCTTTTGAAGTTCGCGGTGGAGGGGAAGGATTTCGTGCGGGGCCTGCAGGCTCGGCGGACGAAGGGGTTGATGGCCCGGTTATTCGGGTGGTTCAGGCAGTTTTTGCGCGGTGGATGATGAACGGGGAGAGTCCGGCGCGGATTTTGGTGGTAGGGGTGGGCGGCGGCGGGGGGAATGCCGTGAACCGCATGTTCCGCGCAGGGCTGCGGGGGGTGGAGCTCGTGGCCATGAACACCGACGTGCAGGTCCTCTCCCTTGTCCAAGCCCATAAACACCTTCAGCTCGGGCCGCGCCTCACTGGGGGGCTCGGCGCCGGCGGCGATCCGGAGGTGGGGAAAAAGGCCGCCGAGGAATCCCGCGAGGACATCGCTGACATCCTCGAGGGAGCGGACATGGTGTTCATCACCGCGGGGATGGGCGGGGGAACCGGGACCGGCGGGGCTCCGGTGGTGGCGGAGGTGGCCAAAGAGATGGGGATCCTCACGGTGGCCATCGTCACGAGGCCTTTCAGTTTCGAGGGGCCGGCCCGGGCTCAAAAGGCCGAAATGGGGATTCAACGCCTCGCCAAAGTGGTGGACGCCCTCATCACCATCTCCAACGATAAACTCCTCAAGATCGCTCCGCCGGATATGCCCCTCACCAAGGCCTTCGAATTGGCCGACGAGGTCCTGCACCAGGGCGTACAAGGGGTGACGGAGCTCGTCACCGTTCCCGGCCTCATCAACTTGGATTTCGCCGATCTTGAAGCGGTTCTTCGCGGGGCAGGGACGGCCCTCATGGGGATCGGCGAGGCCGAGGGCGACAATCGCACCCGCGAGGCCGCCCGCCGGGCCATTTCCTCACCCCTTTTGGATTTCAGCATCAAGGACGCCAAGAAGGCCATCCTCAACATCACCGGTGGCGAGGACCTCACCCTGGAGGACGTGGTCGCCGCGGCCAGCGTCGTGCGCGAAGCCCTCTCCGACCGGGCCGATATCTTCTTTGGGGCCACCATCTGGGAGGGGTTCAATCGCACGCGGGTCACGGTGATCGCCACCGGTTTTTCCGCGGTCTCCGCCGCCGAGCCCGCCCAAGAAGAGAAAGCTGTTCTGATCGAGCAACTCCGCCGGGAAGGCGTGCGCGATGACTACGATATCCCCGCGTTCCTCCGCCGGGCAAAGCCCGAGGGCCTGGTCTAGCCCAAAAATCCGTGGGTAATGGGAAAACGCCAGCCTAGCCCAAAAGCTTTGGGTGTGACTTTCAGGACGATAGGGAGTTGCCGGCGCTTGTATTCCGAGCGATAAAGCCGGCGCAGGACTTCCTCGGCCAGTTTTTCGCCGAACCTTTCGGTTAACTCTGCATAAGAGAGGTTTTCCTCAAGCAGCGCTCTGAGGCATGGATCGAGGAGGGAGTAAGGGGGAAGGTCGTCCTCATCCCGTTGGCCTGGGCGGAGTTCCGCCGACGGCGGTCTGGTGAGGACCTCCTCGGGGATTATCGGTCGCCCGGCCCTTTCGTTGATGAGGCGGGCCAGGGCATACACGTCCTCCTTCAAGAGGTCGCCAATGGGAGCTAAAGCTCCAACGGTATCGCCGTAAAGGGTGTTATAGCCCATGGCGACCTCCGCTTTGTTCCCCGGGCAGAGCACTATGGCTCCCATCGCGTTGGCCAAAGCCATGAGGACTACCCCACGGATTCGCGCTTGCAAATTCTCTTCCACCAAACCCGCGACCTTTATGGCCGCCCCCAAACTTTTCTTTAACGCCTCAAACGCGGGCACGATGGAAATTTCTACGAGTTCAACCCCCAAATTTTCGGCCACATTTTTCGCCCCTTCCCTGGAAATGGCCGCAGTATACGGGCCGGGGAGGAAAGCCGCGACCACGTTTTTTGAGCCAAGGGCTGCCGTGGCCAATGCCGTCACTACTGCCGAATCAACCCCACCGGAAACGCCAACGACCGCTTTTTGTATCTTGTTTTTCAAGCAATAGTCCCGGATCCCCAAGATTAACGCTTGGTAAATGTTGTCAAAGTCATCTTCAGGGGGCGGGGAAACGGGCGGAGCGGCGAGGTTTACGGTGAAGACCCCCTCTACAAATCC
>JAGDVW010000005.1:0-5665 GCA_023255835.1 Candidatus Acetothermia bacterium | reverse complement strand
GCGGGGAAACGGGCGGAGCGGCGAGGTTTACGGTGAAGACCCCCTCTACAAATCCCGGACAAACTGTGAGGAATTGGCCGTCCGGCCGAATCGCGAAAGATCGACCATCGAAAACTAGATCGTCCTGAGCTCCCACCAGGTTGGCGTAGATCAGGGGTGCGTTGGCCCTAGCTGCCCAGTTTCTCGCTAGCTCATATCGTAGCTTTGGCTTTCCCCGGAAAAACGGGGAGGCCGAGACGTTTATGAGGAGATCCACCCCGGTCCTGCTCTGCTCGGCCAAAGGGCCATCGGCGTACCAAAAGTCTTCGCACACCGAAAGCCCCAGCCGCAGCCCCGCGAAATCAAAGATCTCCGTCTTTTCCCCGGCCTGGAAATACCGGTCCTCCTCAAAGACGTCGAACGAAGGAAGACGGTTTTTCGTTTGAAATCCGAGGACCTCACCGTGGGCCAGCAAAAAGGCCGCGTTGTAGAGGGCATGGGGCCGCCAGCGAAAGGCGGAGGGGTCCTTCCGGTTGCCCGAGGCCACAGGTGCCCGGGCGATGTGGCCGATCACCATGGGCATTTTTGCGCTTTCCTTCACAATCTCCTGGAAAGCGGCTTCCGCGGCTTCCACGAAGCCCCGGCGGAGCAAAAGATCCCGCGGTGGATAGCCAAGGAGGGCGTGCTCGGGAAGGACCAGGAGATCGGCCCCAGCCCTCTTGGCCTCGGCTATGGCCGCCTGAGCCTTCTCCAGATTTCCAGAAAGGTCCCCCACCTTGGGGTTTATCTGGCCAATCGCGATCTTCATGGAAACAGTGATAACCCAGGAGTTTTGCCCTGTCAATTTCGGTGTTCTCGGAGGAGGAATTCCGGTTGTTAAGGGAGATTCCGGTGGGGCAGCGGGATCCCTCAAACATTTTTGGCCCAAAAGTTATAAGATGTGGGCTTCCTTTGCCTGCATCCAGTGGAAGAGCCATGAAGATTTGGGATGTGGTGGTCATAGGTGGTGGGCCAGCCGGGCTTTTTGCCGGGATCGCCGCCGCGGAGCAGGGAGCCCAAGTCCTCATCCTGGAAAAACGGGAAAAGCCGGGCGGAAAAATCCCGGTCTCCGGCGGCGGGAGAGGCAATCTCACCCATGTTGGGGAAATCCCCGAGCTTCTCCGCCATTATCAGGGCGGGGAAACCCCCGACGCAGCCGCGCGTTTCCTCAAACCCGCTTTGTACACATTTTCCAACCTCGACCTCATGAAATTCTTCTCGGCCCGCGGCCTTCCCCTCGGGGTTGAGCCCGATGGGCGGGTTTTCCCCAAGACCGATCGCGCGGAAGACGCCCTCCGCGTTTTGCTTTCCGAGCTCGAACGGACAGGGGTGGAAATTCGCACACAAACGCGCGTGTCGAAAATACAAAAGGTGGCCCATGGCTTTGCCATTTTCGCACAAGGACTAGCTACACCCATAGCGAGAGGTTCCAGCGTGATTCTCGCCACCGGGGGCCGGTCTTGCCCAAGCCTTGGGGCCACCGGCGATGGGTACCGTTTGGCCGCGGAGCTCGGCCACCGCGTTGTCCCCCCGCGGCCAGCCTTGGTGCCCGTTGTGGTTGCTTCTCAAGTTTTCTCCCCTTTTGCCGAAAGCACCGGGATCACGTTGCGTGGCGTTGGAGTCACCTTGATCCGCCGAGGCAAAACGGTGCGGAAAGCAAGGGGAGGCGTTCTTTTCACCCACCAAGGTCTTTCTGGGCCCGCGGTTTTGAACCTCTCCCGGGATGTGGAACCCGGCGATATTTTGCGGGTGTCTTTCCTTTCCGAAGTCAAGGATACATCGGCGGTGGAGCGGGAATTCCTTGCTCAAGCAAGAAATCACGGCCGAAGGACGATTTCCCGTGCCCTCCAGGAACTTGGGCTTCCCTTGCGTTTGGCACGGGCGCTGGTCCGAAGCTTGGGGATGGCCGCGGAGACGCGCCTCGCTGAGCTTTCCCGCGAAGGAAGGCGGGCGTTGGTGGAGACCCTGGTGGAAGGCTATCCTTTTCCCATCGCGGGCTTCGCTAGTTGGGAGGAAGCCATGGTCACCAGGGGCGGCATAGCCCTAAACGAGGTGGATCACAAAACCATGGAGAGCCTGCTCGTCCGTGGCCTTTTCTTCGCTGGAGAGGTGCTCGATATCGATGGGGAGACAGGTGGCTACAACCTGCAAGCCGCCTTCTCCACGGGTTTTTTGGCCGGCAAATCCGCAGCCCAAAAGGCAAAGGATTGATCGCGGGCCTCAACGGTTTGGAAAGGAGGAGGGATGGAGCTGAAACTGGTCAGAATTGAAAAGCCGGAGGATGTGAACCTGATCCTTGGCCAGGCCCACTTCATAAAAACCGTGGAAGATTTGCATGAGGCCATGGTCAACGCCGTACCGGGAGCCAAATTTGGCCTCGCTTTTTGTGAGTCCTCCGGGCCGGCCCTGGTCCGGTGGTCCGGAACCGATCCGGAGCTCACGGAACTCGCCAAGAGGAACGCCTTTAATCTCGGATGCGGCCACGTTTTCCTGATCCTCATGCGTGGGATGTATCCCATCAACGTCCTCAACGCGATCAAAATGGTTCCCGAGGTCTGCCGGATCTTTTGCGCCACCGCCAACCCGGTGGAGGTTGTCGTGGCCGAAACCGAACAGGGCCGTGGGGTCCTCGGAGTAATCGACGGCGTAAAAACAAAGGGCGTGGAGGGAGAAAAGGAGCGAGCTGAACGCAAAGAGCTCCTTAGGAAAATCGGCTATAAGCTTTGATTTTTTCGCCGGCTTCGCTCATTTTCCGGGTGGGAGTGGAGCAAGGGGACGTTTGTCCACCGCCCTTGAGAGACAAACGAGGCTGCGAGGCCCAGGCCTTGGCTTTATCCTTGCCCCGTATTTGCCGGAGGTGAGCGATGAGCACCCGGGTGACAAAGAAATTGGTTACGCCTTTTGAAACATGTGGGGCCACGGGCGCCGTTCTCCTTGTAAACCTGTACGACCCTCAGGTTCCCACCCTGCGCCTTTTCTTGGAGGCCTTGGAACGGGCCAAGCTCCCTTATCTCATCACGGGCAATAAGCTCGATCTCGTGGATCCAAGGAAGGTGCAGCAAGTTCAAAAGGAGCTTGGGCAGGAATTCCCAGTCATGTCCCTCCTCACCGGGGAGAACGTGCCCGCGGTGGTGGCGGAAATAGAGCAGCGTTTTCCTCAAGGCTCGCGCATTGTGATCCTTGGGATTTTCAACTCCGGGAAAACGAGCCTCATCGCCCGGCTCACCGGGAAGGACCTGAGGATCGGAGACATCCCGGGGACGACCTTGGAGTTCGAGGAGCACGAGTGGAACGGGCGGGTGCTCATCGACTCAGTAGGCCAGGTTATCGACGTGAACCGGCCCCTCATGGTTGGCTACGACTTCACCGGCTGTGAAACACCGGAGGAGATGTTCGAAAAGGCCCTGCGGCTTGAGGCCGAGGGCATCCTCTCCTCGCTGGTCACGGCCAAAGAAGGCTTCCTCCAAGCGCTGGCCCTCATTTCTGAGCGCTTGGAAAGGGGCGGGAAGATCGTGACCACGGGAGCAGGGGCTTCGGCCTTGGTGGCGGAGGAAATCGCCGGCCAATGCTATGAGACCGGGGTCCCCTGCCTCTGCATCACCAATAACATGGCGCAAGCTTTGCCCGTTTCCTTTGCCAAGGGGACGGCCGAGGAGGAAGGGGGTTTAGCCCGGTTTATCGCGGATCAAGTCACAGAAAAAGACGTTCTCATCGGGATTTCTGCCTCAGGGGGTACGGGTTTCGTGTATGAGGCGGTGCGCTTAGCCCGGGAGAAAGGCGCCCTCACCGTGGCCATCACGGAGAACCTCGATACGCCTTTGGGGAAAAACGCGCATGTGGTGATCAAAAGCAATGCCAAACCTGAAGGGCCCTCCAGTACCAGGATTCAAACTGCGCATTTGGCGATTGGGCACGCGTTGGTCTGCATACTTGCGGCCTTGCGGGGGATAACCGCGGAGGAATCCATTCGCTACATGCTCCCCGAGAAGATCGCCACAAAAAAGATGGGGATCAAATGATCCGCGCTATCCTCTTAGATTTGGGCGGCCCGGTTTTCGATGAGGACGCGGAGTATACGCGCTGGACGGAAATCCTTCTTCTTGAGCTCAGCAAAAACGGGTTCCATGTAAGCCCGGAGGAATTCCAAGGAGCCTTGTTGGAGGAGTTGAGAAACTGCGAGCCCAATCCCTGGCTCTCCGCACTTTGGCGATTTGTAAGACCTGACCTTTTGAAGTTTCGCGCGATCCTCAAAGTTTTTCGCGTCCAAAACCAGGTGTTTCAGGAAAACCTCCCCGGGGTCCGCATAAGGCCGGAGGCCTTGGAGGTGGTGCCCAGGCTGGCTGGGCGGTACCGTTTGGCCCTCGCCGCCAATCAACCTCCCCGGGCCTTGACCCTTTTGGAAGAAGCTGGTCTCCTTCGCCATTTTTGTTGGCGGAACGTTTCCGATACCATGGGCATTGCCAAACCCAGCCCCCTTTTCTTTCGTATGATCCTCGATGGGCTCGACGTGAAGCCCGCGGAGGCGATCATGGTGGGCGATCGGTTGGATCACGACGTTTTTCCCGCAAAGCTTTTGGGGATGAGGACGGTCCGCGTCCTTCTCGGCCCCTACCGCCACCAGCGACCTCCAACCCCTCTTCACTCCCCCCACCTTTCCGTTTCTGATCTCTTCGAGCTTGAAGAGGTCCTGAAGGGGATGGGATGAGTTGCTAGGATTCGATGGGTATGCGGGTCACTATCCATGACATCGCCAGGCTTTTGGGGGTTTCGCCCTCCACCGTTTCCCGGGCCCTCTCGGGCAAAGGACGGATCAGTCCGGCTACCCGGGAAAAAATTCGGCGGGTGGCGGAGGAGCTGGGGTACCGCCCCAATGCCCTGGCCCGGGGGCTGGCCACCCGCCGCACGGGAGAAGTGGGGGTGGTGATCCACGAGCGGCATCTTCCTTTGGACGAGCGCTCATTTTATGGGGTGATCCTCGAGGCGATTGAGGCGGAGTTGGCTGTGCATGGTTATCATGTTTTGTTTTCGACCATGGGCGACCAGTTTTTCCCCCGCTGTGTGGAGGAAAGGCGGGTTGACGGGTTGATCATTTTGGGTACGGACGTGAGTGAGGATTTGGTGCGCTCTTTGGCGGAGTTTGTGCCCTTGGTGTTAGTGGATCACACCTTTCCTGGGATTCCGTCTGTGGTGAGTGACAACGTTGGCGGGGCCAGGTTGGCCACCCTTCACCTTTTGGATCATGGCCACAGGGAAGTGGCGTTTGTTGCGGAGACCCTGGCTGACCCCAGCTTCAGAGCGCGGTTTGAGGGGTATCGTTTGGCCCTGCGGGAGCGGGGGTTGAGGGTGCGTAGGGGGTTCGTGGTAGAGGGGGGACGAAGGAGCGATTCCGACCAAGTGGCCATGGCGAAGCTTTTGGGAGGGGGCCGACTTCCCACGGCGATTTTCGCTGCAAACGATTTTATGGCTGTAGGGGCAATAAAAGCGCTTACAACGGCGGGGTTAAAAGTTCCCCAGGACGTGGCGGTGGTGGGTTTCGATGATGGGGCCCTGGCTACATTAGTGCATCCGCCCCTTACCACTGTGCGGGTTCCCCGGGTGGAAATGGGGCGAGCCGCGGCCCGCAAACTCCTTGCGCTCTTGCGAGGGG
>JAGDVW010000063.1:11029-18919 GCA_023255835.1 Candidatus Acetothermia bacterium | reverse complement strand
ATCACCCGCATGGTAAAATCTCCCTGCTATGGCCGGAAAAGTTTACGTGGTTTACGCCTCGCTCACCGGGAACACGCGGAAGGTGGCCCGGGCCATCGCCGAAGCTGTGGGCGGGACCTTGGTGGACGTGCGGAAGGACCCCCTTCCCAAAGTGGAGCCCGGCGACGTCCTCTTCGTGGGCGATGGGGTCTACGGTTGGCGCCCCTCGCGGGCCATGCGTAAAGCCTTGGCCTCTTGGCCGCTCCCTAAGGGTGTCAAAGCCGCGGTTTTCGGGACCTACGGGGGAAGGCCCGCGCAGATCCCCGCGTTGGAAAAGCTCCTCCGCGAAAGAGGGGCACAGTTGATGGACAGTTTCTCCTGTAAGGGGCGAGATTGGTTCTTGCTGGGCTTGATCGGCCGGGGCCGGCCCTCCCCCGCAGACCTCAAGGCCGCCCAAGAATTCGCCCGCCGGGTAGTGCGAGGCTAGCACGCACGAAGGCCGCCCAACACTGTCCAGCCGATTCATCCTTTGACGCGGGCACTGACCGCCCGCAGGAGTTTTTCCGCCTTTTTGGGGCTTTCCCAGGGAGCGTCCAAGTCCAGGCGGCCGAAATGCCCGTAGCAAGAAAAAGGCTCGTAAATGGGGCGGCGGAGATCCAGCTCCTCAATGATCGCTGCTGGCCGAAAGTCAAATACCTCCTCCACCGCCTTCCTCAGGGCCGCAAGGGAGGCCTTCTCCGTCCCGAAGGCCTCCACGTTCAGGGCCAAGGGACGGGCCCGGCCGATGGCATAGGCCACCTGAATTTCGCATTCCTCCGCAAGCCCCGCGGCCACGAGGTTCACCGCCACATACCGCGCATAGTAGGAGGCGGAGCGGTCCACCTTGGTCGGATCCTTCCCGGAGAAGGCCCCGCCGCCATGGGAGCCATAGCCTCCATAAGTGTCGGCGATGATCTTCCTCCCCGTCATCCCTGTGTCTGAAGCGGGGCCGCCGATGACGAATCGGCCCGAGGTGTTCACAAAAACTTTGGTCTCCTCGTCCATCCATCCGTCCAGGACCGGCTCCACCACGTATTTTTTGAGGTCCTCCCTGAGTTGCTCTAGCTCCACTTCCTCCGCGTGTTGGGCAGCTAAAAGCACGGTGTGCACGCGGATGGGGCGCCCGTTCTCATACTCCACGGTGACTTGGGTTTTCCCATCCGGGCGGAGGTAGGGAAGGCTTCCATCCTTGCGCACCTGGGCCAAGCGTTTGGCGAGTTTATGGGCAAGGACGATGGGAAGCGGCATGCGCTCCGGCGTTTCCGTGGTGGCATAGCCGAACATGATCCCCTGGTCGCCCGCGCCCAGCTGATCATGGGGATCGGTGGAACCAGCCTTGGCCTCCAGGGATTTCAACACGGCCTGGGCGATATCCGGGGATTGCTGGCGGATCAAATTGGCCACGGCACAGGAATCGGGGGAGATCCCGTACTCAGGGCGAATATAGCCCACGTCGTGCAAAACCCTTCTTGCAATCTCGCCGGGATTGATGCAGGCGGTGGTGGTGATCTCCCCGCCCACGATGATGAGGCCCTGCATGACGAAGGTTTCGCAGGCCACCCGGCCGCAGGGGTCTTGGGCAAGCACCGCGTCCAAGACGGCATCGGAAATGCGGTCGGCGAGTTTATCCGGATGGCCCTCGGTCACGGACTCCGCGGTTATGAGTTTCCTGAGCACTCTCACCTCCTTTCCCCACAAGTTGGCACAAGCCTACATCAAAGGCCCTCCATAGGCCAGGATCGGAAGCCCCTGGCACTTACGGTAAACTTGCGATTCAGCTAAACCCGAAGGAGGGTACATGGAACGCACGCTCGTTTTGCTCAAGCCCGATGCGGTACAGCGGAGGCTCGTGGGCCGCATCATCTCTCGGTTTGAGGAAAAAGGGCTTAAAATCGTGGGGCTCAAGATGATCCGAATATCCCGGGAGCTTGCGGAAAAGCATTATGCTGAGCACCGGGAAAAACCGTTTTATTCGGAGCTCGTTTCCTTCATCACCTCCGCGCCGGTGGTGGCCATGGTGGTGGAGGGGCCGAGGGCCGTGGAGGTGGTGCGAAAGATGATGGGGAAGACGAACCCCTTGGAAGCGGAGCCGGGCACGATCCGCGGGGATTACGGCCTCTCCGTGACCATGAACCTCATCCACGGCTCGGACTCCCCGGCTTCCGCGGCCCGGGAAATCGCCCTCTTTTTCCAGGAGGACGAGCTTTTGCATTATCAGACGAGCGATAGTGCTTGGCTGGGAGGCTGAAATGCCGCTTCCTCCGCGCTATAACCCGAACGAGGTCGAGCCCAGGATCCTGGCTAGCTGGGAGAAAAAAGGCTGGGTCTGTAACCCAAGGAGCGGGAAGAAACCTTTTTCCATCGTGATCCCGCCCCCAAACATCACGGGAAGGCTCCACATGGGCCATGCCCTCAACAACACCCTTCAGGATGTGGTCATTCGCTTCAAGCGCATGGATGGCTACGAGGCCTGTTGGTTCCCGGGGACGGACCACGCGGGGATCGCCACCCAAACCGTGGTGGAAATGGAGCTCCTGAAGGAGGGGAAAACCCGAAAGGAATTGGGGCGGGAGGAATTCTTGCGGCGGGTTTGGCAGTGGAAGGAGAAGTACGGGAACGAGATCGTGGAGCAGCTCAAGGCCCTCGGCTGTTCCTGCGATTGGTCCAGGCTCCGCTTCACTTTGGACCCCGGGCTTTCCCGGGCCGTGCGCACCGCGTTCGTCCGGCTTTATCGGGAGGGCCTGATTTACCGAGGCGAGTACATGATCAACTGGTGCCCCCGCTGCGAGACGGCCCTCTCCGACCTCGAGGTCGAACACGAGGAAATCCTGGGGAATTTGTACTTCGTGCGCTATCCCCTGGAGGGAGGGGGGTTTGTCACCGTGGCCACAACCCGGCCGGAGACGATGCTTGGGGATACCGCCTTGGCCGTGAACCCCCAGGATCACCGCTACCAGCACCTCATTGGAAAAACCGCGCTTCTTCCCGTCCTGGGCAGGAAACTGCCCATCGTGGCCGCGGAGGAGGTGGACCCGGGCTTCGGAACCGGTGTTCTCAAGGTGACCCCGGCCCACGATCCCGTGGATTTCCAGATCGGCCAGCGGTTGGGTTTGCCCGCGGTGAACGTCCTGAACGGCGACGGCACCATCAACGAGAACGGCGGCCCCTTTGCTGGGCTGGACCGCTTCCAGGCCAGGGAGGCCTTGGTGAAGCGGCTCCGCGCGGAAGGGCTTTTAGAGAAGATCGTGCCCTATCGCCACGCTGTGGGCCATTGCCAGCGCTGCCGCACCCAAATCGAGCCCATGATCTCCACCCAGTGGTTCGTGCGCATGAAACCCCTCGCGGAGCCGGCGATCCGCGTGGTGGAAGAGGGGAAAATTCAGTTCGTCCCGGAACGGTGGACCAAGCTCTATTTCGATTGGTTAAGGAACATTCGCGATTGGTGTATTTCCCGACAGCTTTGGTGGGGCCACCGCATCCCCGCTTGGTATGCCCCGAACGGGGAGATCATCGTGGCCATGGATGAGGAGGAGGCGCGAAAACTCGCCCGCGAGCGCTACGGCAAGGATGTGGAGCTCCGCCAAGACGAGGACGTCCTCGATACCTGGTTTTCCTCGGCCCTTTGGCCCTTCTCCGTCATGGGCTGGCCGGAGGAGACCGAGGACCTCAAAACCTTCTATCCCACGGACCTCCTCATCACCGGGTTCGATATCCTCTTTTTCTGGGTGGCGCGGATGGTCATGATGGGGCTCCATTTCCTGGGCGAGGTCCCGTTCCGGGAGGTCCTCATCACCCCCCTCATCGTGGACGAGCGGGGCCAGAAGATGAGCAAGACCCGGGGGAACGTGATCGACCCCATGGAACTCATTCAAAGCCACGGCGCCGATGCCCTCCGGTTCACCATGGTCCACATCTCCGGGAAAGGCCGCGCCGCCCGCTTCTCCCCGGCCCTCCTCGACGAATCCCGCGACTTTTTGAACAAGATCTGGAACATGGCCCGCTTCATCCTCACCAACACCGCGGATCTCCCAAAGGACCTGGCACTTTCCCGCCGGACCTTAGCCTGGGAGGACCGGTGGATCCTCTCCCGCCTCCAAGGGGTGATCGCGGGGGTTCGGATGCATCTGGAGCGCTACCTCTTCCACCTCGCGGCGGAGACCCTTTACCACTTCGTTTGGGGCGAGGTCTGCGACTGGTATCTGGAATTGGCGAAGGTGCGGCTCTATGGGGAAGACCCGGAGGCCCGGCGCACGGCCCAGCTCGTTTTGCGCAAAGTCCTTGTGGATGTAATCCATCTTTTGCACCCCTTCATGCCCTTTATCACCGAGGAGATCGGCAATTATTTGGGCCAGGAGGTCTCCCAGGGGGCTTATCCTAAAGCCGATGAGGCCCTCCGTGATCCGAAGGCGGAGGAGATTCTTTCCGCGTTCCAGGAGCTTGTGCGGGAGGTGCGGGCCATGCGCGCCGAGCTCGGCCTGGATCCGGCCAGGGAGTTGGACCTCGTGTTGACCGGCGGAAGCCAAGCCAAGTTGTTGGTGGAGGAGCTCGGCCTGGGTTTAGCTAGGCTAGCCCGGGCCCGCCCATCCTTCGATCCCAAGCCCAAAGCGATGAAAAACGCCGCCCGCGGCTTGGCCGGGGACATCCCCTTTTTCCTCGCCCTCCCCGGGGAGGTGGATTGGGGTGTTCTCCGGGAGCGCCTTATGCGGAACCTAAAGAAGGTGGAGGAGGAACTGGCAAGCGTTGAGGATCGCCTGGCCAATCGGGAATTTCGGGAAAAGGCTCCGGAGGAGGTTTTGGCGAAGTTCGAGGCCCAGGCCCGGGAGCTTCGGGCCCGCCGGGCCAGGCTCGCGCGGTTTTTGGAGGAATGAGCGTGGACCCGTGGGAGAGGCTTTCTTGGGAAGCCACGCCGAGTTTTGAACGGATGAAGCTCCTCCTTTCCCGTTTGGGCGAGCCCCAGGCGGGATTGCCCGTGATCCAGGTGGCCGGAACGCACGGGAAGACCTCGGTAATCTCCTTTTTGGAAGCGGTTTTCTGTGCGGCTGGGCTGCGGGTAGGGGTATGCACTTCCTTGGATCTCCCCAATCCCGCCGAAGCTTTAAGGTTCCAAGGGGAGCCGGTCCCTTCTTTAACCGTCTCCGCCCTCCTTTCCGCAGCCCTTGATCCCTGGGAGGAGTTCCTATTCGGCCCGGGGAAGCCCACCGTCCATGAGGCCCTCACCGCCGTGGCTTTGGCCCATTTCGCGCGGGCCCAGGCCGATCTCGTGGTTTTGGAGGCCTGCACCGGCCACCGCTGGGATCCCACGAATTTCGTGCGACCTTGGCTTTCCTTGCTCACCCGCGTGGAAGCGGGCGAGCGCACCGCGAGCCTGGCCTGGGAGGTGGCGAAGCTCGCCCGCCCCGGGGTTCCTCTGCTCACCACCGCTTTGGAGGATGAGGCTTTGGAAGCCGTGGCCCGAGCTTGCCGGGCCTCCGGAGCCGCCTTGGCCTTGGTGGATCCCGAGGATGTGGAGCTTTTGGAGCTCCGCTGGGACCGGGCTATCTGGCGTTCCCGCTCCGACCCCTTCACCTTGGGCCCCTTTGAAACCCCGTTTTCCGGGGTTTACCAAAGGGCGAACCTCTCCCTCGCTTTAGCCGGGCTTGCCGAGCTATTCGGGGGCCTCCCCCTCACCAGGGAAGCCGTGCGGGAGGGATTGAGCCAGGCTCGCTTGCCAGGGAGGTTCGAACTAGTTCATTCCCAGCCGTGGATAGTCCTCGATGCCGCCCAAGACATGGGGGCCGCCCAGGCCCTCTTGGAGTCCCTGGAACGGCTTCCCCCTGTTCCCGGACGGCGGACCTTGCTTTTGGCCCACAAAGAGGAACGCTTGGGGGAGGAAATGGGAAACCATTTGCGCCAAGCTTTTCAAGAGGTGAAACGCACTACGCCCCTAGAGCTTTTCTGGGAACTCCCAAAGGTTTTACGGGGACTTTGTGAGGATGATCTCCTTATGATCCTCGGGCCGCATCCGGTCCTGCGTGAGGTGAGGGATGTCGTCAAAAGCTCTTCTTGAGGAGGTCCGGGCCAAACCCCTTCCTCAGCATGTGGCCCTCATCATGGACGGGAACGGCCGGTGGGCCAAGGCCCGGGGGCTTCCCCGCACGGAGGGCCACCGCCGGGGCGCCTACACCGTGGAACGCATCGTCCGTTTCGTCGCCCAAGAAAAACTCTTCCCTTACCTCACGGTTTTCGCCTTCTCTACGGAAAATTGGGACCGCCCAAAGGAGGAGCTGGATTTCCTTTTCTCCACCCTTGAGGGTTTTGCCCGCGAGCGGACGGAGGAACTCGGGAAAAACGGGGTGGAGCTCCGCATCCTCGGCGATCTTTCGCCCTTCCCGAAAAGCCTTAAGGAGGCCCTCCTCCAAGCGGTGGAGCGGACGAAGGGCGGGAAAAACCTGGTTTTCACCGTGGCCCTGAATTTCGGGGGGAGGTGGGATGTGATTATGGCGGCCCGGCGGGCAGCGGAACTCGCGCTCCAAGGGAGGCTGCGCCCCGAAGACCTCACCCCCGAAAAATTCCGGGAACTCCTCCCCGGAGGGGAGCTTCCCGATCCGGACCTCATCATCCGCACCGGCGGGCATCAGCGTCTTTCCAATTTCTTCCTCTTCGAGGCCGCCTATGCTGAGCTCTACTTCACCAAAACCCTTTGGCCCGATTTCACCGAGGAGGAGCTCCTTTGGGCCCTCCAGGATTTCCAAGGCCGGACGCGGAACTTCGGCCGGGTGATGGCGTGAAGGACTTAAGGCTTCGGCTGCTCACCGCTTCCCTGGCCATCCCCACGGTTTTGGCCATTTTCTGGCTTGCTTGGCGGTTCCAGCAGGATTGGCTTGCGGCTTTGCTCCTTTCCGTGGTGGGGGTGGGGGCGGGTTGGGAATATTTGGGGCTCGTTTCGCGCCTTGGGGTGGCCCTCCCCAAGGAAGCTTTCCTCTTCACCATCCCCGCCTTCCTCTTCCTTCTCCTCCCCAAGGAAGGGGAGTACGCCTTCATTTTGGCCTTCGCCTTCGCCTATTTCCTCGTGATCTACAGTTTCTCCCGGCGCGGGACCCAGGAGGGCTTTTTGGCCTCCGCCACCGGGGTCTTCGGGCTCCTTTACATCCCCGTTATGCTCGGCTTCATCCTCGTCTTCCACCGCAAAGGCGGGTTTTGGCATGTCCTCCACTTCCTCCTCATCGTTTGGGGCTATGACACGGGCGCGTATTTTGTGGGAAGCCTTTTGGGCCGACATAGGCTATTGCCGCGGGTTTCCATCGCCAAAACCTGGGAGGGGGTGGCCGGCGGCCTCCTCCTTGCCGGGGTGGCGGGCCTCCTTTTGCCCCAGTTCTTGGCGGATCTAGGGCAAAAGTGGTCGGAGGCCCTCATCATGGGTTTCGGTGTGGGCGCCTTCGTGCAGCTTGGGGATCTCTTCGAATCTTTGGTGAAGCGGGCCGCGGGGGTGAAGGACACCGGCCGCTTTTTCCCCGGCCACGGCGGGGTCCTGGATCGAATCGATGGGATACTGGCTTCCGCTCCCGTCTACTTCTTTTTGGCCCACTATATCCTAGGCCTGTTCTAGCTTTTTCAGGACGGACTCCACCTTGGCCTTGATCCGGCCGGGCGGGGCTTCCCGGTCGTCGATCTTGATGAGGGTGGAAACGCGGCGGCACTTTTGCCGCACGGCCATGTGGCAGGCCTTGATCACCGCCATAACCTCGTCCCATTCCCCTTCGATGATGGTCCCCATGGCCGTAAGCTCATGGGGAAGCCCGCTTTCCCGCACGATCCTCATGCATTCCGCAACATAAGGGGAGAGGGACTCGCCCGCGCCGATCGGGGTGATGGAGAACTCCGCGAGGATCATCC
>JAGDVW010000063.1:9662-10929 GCA_023255835.1 Candidatus Acetothermia bacterium | reverse complement strand
CTCACTTGAACGTTTTTGAACTTCGCCGGCGCCGCGCCGTGGCCCACCTGCATCACCTGGCCCGGCTCGCCCTTCCCGCAGTTGGGAAGGCCCCAAAGCCGCCACTCCTCCGGCCCGCAAATGGCCACACAAGAGCGCCAAAATTCCGGGGTGATCCCGGTGTAAAGGGCATTCTTGAGCATCCGCACCTTCTTCCCGTTTTTGATCTCCCAGGCGATCTCCGTTCCGAATTGGAAGTTCACCCGCCGATCATCGATGGACCAGGATTTGTTGGTCTCAAAGTAGATCCCGTATTCCGTTTCGGCGATGAGGTCGGAAAGGCGGCCTTTCCCGGGAAGGAGGTTGATGTTGGTCATGCGGATGAGGGGGATTCTGGCCCAGCTGGAGGCCCGGGCCGCGCCGCTGCTCCGGGGAAATCCCAGCTTACCCGCGGTCTCCCGGGAGGTGAGGTAACCCACGAAAATCCCTTCCCGCACGAGGTCCACCCTTTGAGCTTCTACCCCTTCGTCGTCGTAGCCGAAGGTGCCCAGCCCCCCAGGCGCGGTGGCGTCGGCCACGATGTTCACGATCTCCGACCCGTACTGAAAATTCCCGCGTTTCTCCAGGGTGAGAAAACTCCCGCCCGCGTAGGAGAGTTCTGTGCCCAAAACGCGGTCCAGCTCCGAGGGATGCCCCAAGGACTCGTGCACTTGCAAGGCCATCTGGGAGCCGTCGATGATGACGTCGAAGACGCCGGTGGGGCAGACCGGGGCGGAAAGGAGGGCCACGGCCTCTTCGCCGATCCTCTCCGCATTCTCCACGAGCCCCAAGGACTCGATGAATTCATAGCCAGCGTTGGCGAAATCGCCGCCGAAGGAGTTGGGAAAGCTGCGGCGCTGGATCTCCCCGGGTTTGGCGGCATAGGCCTCGATCCCCGCCCCGCAGCTTGTGATCACCTGGTGCACCTCCGTTCCCTCCGTATTCCCGAACCACTTCTCGATCCGCCAGGCGGACATGGACCCTTTGGCCATGGCCACGCCCTTCACCCGCAGGATCCGCTCCGCCGCGGAAAAAAGGAGGGAGAGTTTCTCTTGCATGGGCACGGAAAAGGGGTCCTTCTTCACCGGGGTCACATAGGTCCCATGGTGGACGGGCTCGGGGGCGAGCTTCACCGGCTCCCGCAGGAGCTTGGCTGTGGCCTTGGCGATGGCCAAAGCATGCTGCGCGGTTTTGCGGATGCCCTCCTCCGAGAGGTCGCTTGTGGCGGCAAAACCCCAAGCGCTCTTGT
>JAGDVW010000063.1:0-9562 GCA_023255835.1 Candidatus Acetothermia bacterium | reverse complement strand
CGGATGCCCTCCTCCGAGAGGTCGCTTGTGGCGGCAAAACCCCAAGCGCTCTTGTAAAGAACGCGGATCCCAATCCCCGCCGACTCCCGCCGGGAAAGGACCTCCACCTCCAGGTTTTTGGTACGAATGCTCTCCTCAACCCTCCGTTCAACCCGCACTTCCCCGAACTCTGCTCCCAAATCCCGCAACACCCCCAGCGTCAAACCCACGAGTTTTTCCATCCCCGCTCCTTCCTAAAAATGTGGTCGGGGCGACTGGATTTGAACCAGCGACCCCCTGCTCCCAAAGCAGGTGCGCTTCCAGGCTGCGCCACGCCCCGGCCTTTTGGAGTATAGCTTTGCCAAGAATGCGCGCAAAGCGGAAAATTTTCGCGTGGACCCCATTTCTTTGGCGCAAAAGCTTTTGTCCGCCGGCCCCATCTGCGACCATTGTTTGGGCCGGCGCTTCGCCCTCCTTCCCGGAAAGCTGGAAAACTTTGAACGGGGAAACCTCCTCCGCACAGCCCTGGGATTCAGCGCCGTTCCCGCCGAAAGTTGTTGGGTTTGCGGGGGCGTTTTTCTCCGGGTCCCCTTTTGGGCGGAAAAGGCCTGGGAGCTGGCCCGCGATTACGAGTTCAAAACATTCCTTTTCGGCGTCCACCTTTCCCCCCGGCTTGAGGCGGCCGAGGAGTTTTTGGGCGAAGAGTTCCCCTCCCCTTGGGCTGAGCCCATCCGCCGTCACCTGAACCGCTCTTTGGGCCAGGCCTTCGAAAGGTGCTTGCAAAGGGAAGGCCGCGCGGCCAGCGTGGACTACGCTCGCCCCGATATCCAATTCCTTGTGGACATTGAAAAGGACGCGGTTTTACTGCAAGTGAACCCGGCCATTTTTTACGGCCGGTACCGGAAGCTCGTGCGGGGGATCGCTCAAACTTCTTGGACCTGCCCCCATTGCCGGGGGAAAGGGTGCGAGGTCTGCGGGGGAACGGGGAAACTTTCGACGACCTCCGTGGAGGAGCTGGTGGTCCCCGTGTTCCTCGAGGCCACAGGGGGAACGGGCGGGAGTCTGCATGGAGCTGGTCGAGAGGATGCTGATGCCCGGATGCTCGGCCGGGGCCGGCCTTTTCTCCTCACCGTGGAAAATCCCCGCCGGCGGCGGATAGATCTCGCTTGGGTGGCCGCGGAGGTCCAGCGGCGCAGCGAAGGCGCCGTGGAGCTTTTGGACCTTCAGCCAGCCACGCCTGAGCTCGAAGAGAAGGTGAAAAGGGGGAAGTTCGCCAAGCGCTATCGGGCCAGGGTGATCCTCGCTGCGCCCGTTTCTCAAGAAACTTGGGAGCGCGCCCTTTTGGGGCTTGTGGGGGAGATCGCCCAGCGCACCCCGGCGCGGGTGCGGCATCGGCGGGCCGATCTTGTGCGAAAAAAACGCGTTTTCTCCGCGCAAGGCCGCCTCCTTTCCCAAACCGAAGCGGAATTGGAGCTCACCTGCGAGGCTGGCCTCTACGTAAAGGAGCTCATCTCCGGCGATCAGGACGGCACAAAACCCAGCCTCACGGAGCTCCTCGGGGTGGAGGCAAAGGTGGCCGAGCTCGACGTCCTGGATATCCTCGATGAGCCCGGCGTTGTGGACCAAAAAGAAGGGGGATAGACTCAGCCGATGCTCATCGAACTTCTGGAGGAGTACTTTCAGCGGGAGGAACCCCATCGGGAGCGCGATTATTTTTACGTCTCCGAAGTGGGGAAATGCCCACGCCAAATTTTCTATGCGGTGAAGGGATTCCCTCGGCCGCCCTTGGATGGCCAGACGGCGCGAAAGCTCGCGGTGGGCGAAGAGGCCCACCGCCGCATAGTCCAAGCCATGTACGAGTTGGGAATTGTGGTGGCCGTGGAGGCCCCCATCCCTCCGGGGGCCCTTTTCCACGGCCGGGCCGACGCCATCGTCTCCCTTTCCGGGAAGAACTACGTGGTGGAGATCAAAACCGTCCACCCTTATAACTTCGACCAGATGGCCATCGCTCCCCGACGCGATCACTATCTCCAGCTTCAACTGTACCTTCACTACCTGCAAATCCCGCAAGGGATCATCCTCGCGGAGAACAAGGCCACCCAGGAATTGCGGGAGTTCGTGGTGGAGCTGGACCGGCCGGAGGTGAACCGCGTCCTTGCGGAATTCGAGGCCCTAAGGGAGCTCATCTTCGTGCGGGGGGAACTCCCTCCCTTGCCCGACAAAACCGACTGGGAATATGACCAATGCAAGTATTGCCCTTTTGCGGACTTCTGCCGAAAAGATATGCGGGAAATCCCGCGGCCCGAAGCTTCACTAGAGGTGCCAGCGGAGCCCCCAGTGCTGCCTGAGCCTTACGAGCGGGAGATCCGGGTCCTCGGCCTTTTCGATGAGCTTTAACGTAAGAAAGTTTTGGTCGGGGAATATCGCCGTGGCTGAGGGAGCGCTAGCCGCGGGCGTGGACTTCTACGCCGGTTACCCCATCACCCCCTCTTCCGAGATCATGGAGCACATGGCCCGCGAGCTCCCCAAGCGCGGGGGCATATTTTTCCAAGCCGAGGACGAGATCGCCTCCATCTTCATGCTCATCGGGGCTTCTTGGGCCGAGGCCAAACCCATGACGGCCACAAGCGGCCCGGGCTTCTCCCTCATGCAGGAAGGCCTGGGGATCGCGGTGATGACGGAGACCCCCCTTTTGGTGGTGGATGTGATGCGCGCCGGCCCGGGAACAGGGCAGGCCTCGAAAGCGGCCCAAGGGGATCTCCTCCAAGCCCGGTGGGGGAGACACGGCGATCAGATCATCCCCGTCTTTGCTCCTTCCTCGGTCCAAGAATGTTTTGAGCTCACAGTTTTCGCGGTGAACGTCGCGGAGGAGTTGCGCACCCCGGTTATTCTCCTCTCCGACGAGCTTTTGGCCCACACCTGGGAGACCGTGCGGGTCCCAAAGGAGGTGGAGCGGGCGGAGCGGCCGCGGCCCAAGGACCACGAGCCACCTTTTGGCTCCGCTGATCCGCGGAGGGCCCCGCCCATGCCCCGCCTGGGCGAAGGCCACGCCCTCCTTGTCACCGCTTCTACCCACGACCCCTGGGGCCTGCGCCAAACCTCCGATCCCGCAGTACATAGGGAGCTTGTGGAGCGGCTTTGGGCGAAGATCTGGCTCAATCGGGAGAAACTTTCCCGCTACGAGGCGGTGGGCGTGGAGGAGGCGGAGGTGGGGATCGTGGCCTATGGGTCGGTGGCGCGCAGCGCCCTCGCCGCCAGAAAGCTCCTGGAAGGCAGGGTTCGCGTGGGGGTAGTGGTCCTCAAAACTCTGTGGCCTTTCCCGGAAGAACCCCTCGCCGAGCTTGCCCAACGCGCCAGGGCCGTCCTCGTTCCCGAACTGAGCTTGGGACAGCTCGTGTGGGATGTGGAGCGTGTGGCTAAGGGCTCTTGCCCCGTGGTGAGGTTCCCCAAAGTGGGTGGGGGGATCCCCATCTATCCTGAGGAGCTGGCCGAGAGGGTCGTGGAGGTGGCCAAATGAGTGGCCATCCTTTGCACCGCTTTTTGCGGCCGGAGGCCCTGCCCACCACGTTTTGTCCGGGCTGTGGGAACGGCCTTGTGGCGGGAGCCCTCCTGCGGGCCCTGAGGAGAGCTTCTTTAAATTTGGAGAAAACCGTGTTCGTCGCGGGGATCGGCTGCGCCGCCTGGATACCAAGCCCCCATTTCCGCGCGGATAGCCTCCATGTGGCCCACGGCCGGGCCATCCCCACGGCCTTCGGGATAAAACTCCGCCGACCTGAGCTAAACGTGATCGTAATCGGAGGGGATGGGGACATCGCGGGCATCGGCGGAAACCACCTCATCCACGCCGCCAGAAGGAATGCGGACCTCCTCGTGATCATGGTGAACAACCTCGTTTACGCCATGACCGGGGGGCAGGTGGGGCCGACCACGCCCCATGGTCTTCCCACTTCCACCACGCCCTACGGGAACCCCGAGCATCCCATGGATGTGGCGAGGGTGGTGGCGGCCGCGGGCGCCAATTACGTGGCCCGCTGGACCACCGCCCACCTCGGCGCACTGGAGAAGGCCCTCGTCAAGGCCTTGGGAAGGGAGGGGTTTCGCTTTGTGGAGGTGGTGAGCCAATGCCCGGCCCGGGTGGGAGGGCGGCTGGCCATGTCCCCCGTGGAGGCCATGAAGTGGCTCAGGGCCAGGGCCAAACCCATAGGCCGAGTTGGTCCAGAGGAGATCGAGGTCGGGGAATTCGCGGATTTGGACCGGCCGGGCCTCCTCAAAATCCTGGGGGAGAAAAGGGATGGCTGAGCTCCGTTTGCGCCTCTCCGGGATCGGTGGCCAGGGCGTAGTTTTTGCCGGAAGGCTCCTTGCCCAAGCCTTGTTTGAGGAAGGCAAAGAAATAGCCCTCCGCTACGCCTATGGGGCGGAGGTCATGGGCACACCAGTGCATTCGGAATTGGTGATCTCCGATGAGCCCATAATTTGTCCGTATTTCCACAAAGCCGATGTGGCGGTGGTTTTACATCCAAGGGCTCTGGATCAGGCCCTTTCCGCCCTTTCCCCTGGGGGCCTTTTGGTGGGGGATTCCACGGTGGCCGTGCCCAGGATGCTGAGCCGGGTGGAAGTGCGGCCGTTTGTAGCGCGGACGTCCAAGGGCCGGCCGGGCGATCCCGGGCGCCTCGCTCCCGTGGCGGCCCTGGGCTTTCTGGCCAAGCTCGGCTTTTTCCCGCTCGAGCCGCTCCTCCGCGCGGCCCAAAGGGGCCCGGCCGCCCAAGAAAACCTCGAAGCCCTCCGCCTCGGCTTCGACCTCTAAGCCCCAAGAGCTTTCGCCTGAGCTCTATTCAGGAAGGCGAAAAGGTGAGGCCGGGCAGCCTTTGCATTCCTTTTTATAGCGCGGGCATTCGGGGCAATAGGCCCCGCAGGGAGCGCGATCCCCTTCGGCGGGGGAGAGGCGCGGCTCCATGCGGAGGGGGAAGGCCGGCCGATCGGTGACGTAGACCGCGGCCCGCACCAAACCCAGGGTGATCTCCGGGCTTTCCGCCACCGCCTGAAGCCACCAGGCCCGCTCGTCCCGAAGATAAAACACGCCCACCACCATCCTCCCAAAGGCCGAAAGGAAATAGACGTATGGGCAGCCCGAGAAAACCTCGGCGATCTTCTCCGCCGCGGCCTCGGTGGGCGCCTCCCCCAAAAGGAGATAACACTTTTGCCCGCTCAGCGGTTCCGCCATAGCCAAAAAAGCTCCCCTATAGCCGGCGAAAAACGCCGGGAGAAATCCCCAAAGGTCTTGGGCTCCGGCTCGTTCCGCACGGTTACGTACGGTACCCGATAACCACGGATCGTCAAATACCCCGCCTCTTTGGGGGCGAGCTTTTCCCAATCGTCCTCCCCATAAGTTCTGGCCATCTCCTCCTCCGGGACGGAGTGGGTGAGGAGGCCATCGCGGCGATCGCGGTCGTATCGGTTGCGGTTGCGCCTGAGGGATTCCTCGTAGGAAACGGATAGATACAGGACGGCCCCGTCCGCCAAAACTGCGGAGGGGAGAAGGGCCAGGGCGTGGGCATAAGCCTCCGGCCCGCCGCGGGAAAACTCCACGATCACCGTCTCCCCTGGGCGCGCCGGTTCCTTCCGGATTCGCTCGCTGAGCCTGTGGAGGAGGAAATCCCAAAGGAGGGGGTTGGCCACGGCGTAATTCTCTTTAACGCGCCTAGAATGGAGCCTCCCCCGGCCCAAAAGCTCCCAAAGATCATCCTCCACGAACTTTTCCCAGAGGATGGGGAAATCATCCAGGACCCGCAGGGCTCCAAGGTGGTAGGCACAAGCCCGTTCGGTGGAGGGTAGCGCCCTTAAAAACTGGATGAGCTCGGTTTTCCCAGAGGCCGGGCGGCCGAGGAGAACTAAATAAGGGATGACTTCGGGAATGGGGTGCGGGGTATACCGCAGGCCCAAAATTTTTACGGTGGCTGCCACCACCTCCTCGGGAGGGCGATCCACGGGGATGATCTCCACGCGATCGCCGCGCCGGGCGTGCCAAGCGGAAAGCCAGCCGCTCATCCGCCCCAGGACCTCGGCGGGCACGGTGTAGCGGGGGTCGCCCCGGGCCTTTTGACGCAAAAGGGAGACCTCCAGAGGCGCTTCAAAGCGCAGAAAAAGGTCGGGCCAGAGGATCTCCTGTTCCCGGCGGGAAAAGGCCTCGAGGAAGGATTGATCGCCCAGGGCCGCGGAGTAGGCGGCGTGCACCCCCAAATGCGACTCCTCCAGGACCATGCGGCCCTCGGCCAAGGCCGCGCGGATCAGAGCCTGGCGCGAGGGCCACGCCTCCCAAAGGGCTTGGGCGAGCCTTTCTCGGTCCCGAAGGAGATCGAGCCCCTCCCGCTCGGCCACCTCCTTCACCAACTCGGGAAGGATGAGGAGATCCGGAAAATAAAGGCGGAGGAGGGCGAGGACCTCGCTTTTTCCCAAAGCCGGCAGGCCTTCCACCGCGGCGTACATAGTAAAAAGAAATGGGCGGAGGAGGACTTGAACCCCCGACATCTCCCCCGTGAAGGGAGCGCTCTACCTGCTGAGCTATCCGCCCGCATTTTCGCATTTTAGGGGGAGGGGGAGGGAGGCTCAACCCTTGAGGGAACCGGCCAAAAGCCCCCTCATGAAGTAGCGGCCGAGGAAGATGTAGACCAAAAGGGTGGGCAGCGCGGCAAGGAGGGCCCCGGCCATCTGCACGTTCCATTCCACGATAAACGAGCCGGCCAAGTTATTGAGGGCCACGGTGACCGGCTGCACCGCCGGGTTCTGGGCCACGGTGACCGCGAAAAGGAAGTCGTTCCAAATGGAGGTGAATTGCCAGATGAGGACCACGGCGAAGCCCGGCAGGGAAAGGGGGAGCATGATCCGCCGATAAACCCCCAAAAGCCCAGCCCCATCTATCCGCGCCGCCTCCACCAGCTCCTTGGGAACCGTGGCGTAATAGTTGCGAAAGATCAGAGTGGTGATGGGGATCCCGTAGATCACATGGGTGAGGATGAGGCCGGGGATGCTGCCATAAAGTCCAATGCTCCTTAGGGTTTGAACCAAAGGGATCAGGATGCTCTGATAAGGGATGAACATGCCGAAAAGGGCAAGGGTGAAGAGGGTGTTGGCCCCGCGGAATTGCCAGCGCGCGAAAATATAGCCGTTGAGCGACCCCAAAGCCGCGGAGATCACCGTGGCCGGGATCACCATGATGATGCTATTGAGGAGGTTTGGACCCAGGCCCTGGTATCCCATCCCGCCAAAAAGGGCCCGGCGAAAACTCTCTAAAGAAAAAGTGCGGGGCGGATCCCACATCCGATAGAGATTGACCTCGGCAAAGCTTTTGAGACTGGTGACCACAAGCACATACACGGGCATAAGGTAGTAAACGGCGAAGGCCGCAAGGACCAAATAGAGGAGAAAACGAGCGGGGTTGAACCTCACGCCTCCACCTCGCGCCGCAAGCTATAACGCAGATAGGGGATGATGAGGAGGGAGACGATCACCAAAAGGATCACCGCGATGCCAGCCCCTTGGGCGAAACGGTTGGCTCGGAAGGTCAATTCCCACATGAAATAGGCGGGAACATCGCAGGAGTAGCCCGGACCGGGACCGGTCATGGCCACCACGAGGTCGTAAATTTTGAGGGAAATATGGCCAAGCACGATCAAAGCCCCAAAGGTTATGGGCCGCAAAAGGGGGAGGACCACGAACCGGTAAATCTGAAGCTCCGAGGCGCCGTCAACCCGGGCGGCCTCCCGAAGCTCCTCGGGAATGCCCCGCAGGCCCGCTAAATACATGGCCATGACGTATCCGGACATCTGCCAAACGGCGGCGATGGCCACGGCGATGATCCCAATGCGCGGATCCGTGTACCAGCCGGACTTCAAAAACCCAAGGCCCATCATCTCCAAAAGGAGGTTGATCCCCGTGCTCCCCATCTGGGGGCTTCCGGGGTTGAGGAGCCACCGCCATACCACCCCGGTCACGATGAAGGAAAGGGCCAAAGGATAAAGATAAATCGTGCGAAAGAGGCCCTCGGCTTTTATCCGCCGGTCCAATAAAACCGCCAAAAGGAAGCCCAAAATCAAGGAACCGCCCACAAAAAGGCCCGTGAAAACCCCGAGGTTGCGCAAAGTGATGACGAACCTGGGGTTCTGGAAAAGGCGGAGGTAATTGGTGGCCCCGACGAAGGTGTAATCGGGGAACAGTTTATTCCAGTTGGAAAAGGAAACATAAGCGGTGAGCCCGATGAAGCCGTAAACGAAAACGAGGATCGCCAGGGCCGAGGGGAGGACGAGGATGATACTGAGCAGGGTTTCGCGCTTTATTCTCCGCCGCATGACAAGAAAAAGGGGCCCGGCCTTGTGACCGGGCCCCTCTTCCCAGCCCGTTACTTGCCCAACGCGGCCTGGGCCGCGGCCACCAACGCCGCCTGAGCGCTCGCCACGTCCCTGGTCACAAGGAAGAGGTTAATGGCGTCCTTGAAATCCACGACCCAGGACTCGGGGGCAGCCGCGCCGTGCATGACGCTGGGCACGATGGCGTCCCGAGCCCAGTCCTCCATGCAGGACTGGAGGTAGGGGTTGAACTGGGCTCTCTCCGCGGGGGTGATGTCCGTGCGGGCCGGGATGGAGCCTTTGCGCATGTTGAAGGCGATCTGGCCGGCTTTGGAGCCGCAAACCTCAAGCCAGCCGATCACGTTGATGGGGTTGGGAGCGCGCTTGGGGAAGGCAAAGGTGTCGGAAAGAGCATCGAACACGCCCTTGGTGCCGGGAACCGGGGCCCAGCCCACATCCACGCCCTTGGCCATGAACCAGCCCATGGCCCAGTCGCCCATGATGTTCATGGCCCCGCGGCCGGCCGCGATGTACTCCAGCACCGTGTCCCAGGTGTGCGCAGAGTAATCGGTGTTCACGTAGTCCAAGATCTTCTTCAGGATCTCCAGGGCCTTGGTCACGCCCGGATGGGTCCAGGGAGTCTTGCCCGTCCAAAGCCCGCGGTACTCCTCGGGGGTGAGGGTGCTGACGAGGATGGTCTCAAAGAGGTGCGGGGCCTCCCAGCCGCCGGCGTTGGCCAAAGTGATGGGGACAATGCCCTTGCCCTTGAGGAAATCGCAGACCTGGAAGAACTCAGCCCAGTTGGTGGGCGGGGTGAGGTTGTATTTGGCAAAGATTTCCTTGCTATACCAAAGGACGTTGGCCCGGTGGATGTTGACGGGCACGCCCCAATAATGGCCCTTGTACTGCATGAGGGCGAGGAGATCCGGCGGGAAGACCTTGTCCCAGCCGAAAATGGAGTAGAGGTCATCCAAGGGGCGCAGGTATTCCTCGGGGCTATAGCCCTCCACCTCGAGCCCGGCGTGGAGCTGGAAGGTATCGGGCGGATCGCCGGCGATGAGGCGCGGTTTGAGCACGGCCTTGAAGGCGAAGCCGGCGCCGCCAGCCACGGTGGCGTTCACGATGACCACATCCGGATAGCTTCCGCGATAAAGCCCAAACAGGGCCTCCAATCCCTCGGCCTCGCCGCCGGCCGTCCACCACGAGCCCACCACCAGCTTCCCCCCGCCGAAGAGATCCTCGAC
>JAGDVW010000027.1 GCA_023255835.1 Candidatus Acetothermia bacterium | reverse complement strand
TTGGCTGCCTGGGCTCCCGCTTCTAAAAAAGCGCGTGGGTGACCCCGATGATCCCCAAGACCGCGAATTCCTCCTTTCCCGCTCCCCTCTAACCCATGCTCATCGGATCACCAAGCCCCTTCTCATCGTGCAAGGTGCCAACGACCCGCGGGTCAAGCGGTCCGAGTCCGACCAAATCGTCCAGGCTTTGCGAGAAAAAGGCATCCCCGTTACTTATGTCCTTTATCTTGATGAGGGCCATGGCTTTCGGCGCTGGGAAAACCGCCTCTCTGTGAATGCCATTGTGGAGGCGTTTTTGGCCCACGTTTTGGGTGGACGATGGGAACCGTTTGGAACGGACCTTGCGGGGGCAAACTTTCAGGTGCTCGAGGGAATGGAATACGTGCCTGGCCTCAAAGAGGCCCTAGGTTCCAGTTGACCCAAGAAACGAGCGGGGATTGCTGAGGAACTCCGCAAGGGGGGCGGTAGAGGAGACCCCTGTAACGAGGTTTTTCAAAGTGGCGGAATTTTGGGAAAGCTCGTCCGGGCCGAGGAGGAGGGCATAGCGGGCGCGCCGGGCCGCCACGCTCATCGCCTTCCGCAGGGACCGGCCCATGTAGTCCAAATCGGCGGAGATCCCCCGCCGCCGAAGCTGGGCCAAAATCCCCACAGCTCTCCTTTTCCCCTCCTCTCCGATGGGGATCACAAAAAGGTCCAACTCCGAAGCCTCATCTTGGGAAAGCCCGTGCTGGGAAAGGACAAGAACCAGTCGTTCCATGCCGCCGGCGAAGCCCACTCCAGGGGTGGGAGGACCCCCCAAAAGCTCCACCAAATCGTCGTAACGCCCGCCGCCCAAAAGGGCGTCCTGGGCCCCGAGCTCCCGGGAACAGAGCTCGAACACGGTACGGGTGTAGTAGTCGATCCCCCGCACCAGCCGCGGATCGAGCTCGTACGAAAGCCCAAGGTCCTCCAGGATGGCCAGAAGCTCCTCAAAGTGCGCCCGGCATTTTTCGCAGAGAAAATCCAAGCTTTTTGGGGCCGCGGCGATGGCCCCTTGGCACTGGGGCTCCTTGCAGTCCAGGATGCGCAGGGGGTTTTCCTGCAGGCGCCGCTGGCAGTCGGGGCAGAGCTCTTCTTTGCGCCCGGAAAAGTGGGCGCGCAGGGCCGCGCGGTAGGCGGGCCGATCCTCCCGGCAGCCGATGGAGTTGAGCCGGAGGAAAAGCCCCTCCCGGGATAGCCCCACCCGCTCCATGAGGTGCCAAGCCAGGTCGATCACCTCCGCGTCCAGGGCGGGATCAAGGGAACCCAAGGCCTCCACCCCGTATTGGTGGAATTGCCGTTGTCTTCCCTTTTGGGGCTTTTCGTAGCGGAACATGGGGCCGATGTAGTAGAGCTTCGCCAAATCCCCTTTGGCGTAAAGGCCGTGCTCGATGTAGGCCCGAACCACCGAGGCCGTGGCCTCAGGCCTTAGGGCCAACATCTGCCCCTTTTTGTCGGGGAAGACGTACATCTCCTTGTGCACGATGTCCGTGGCCTCGCCCACGCTCCGGGAAAAAAGCTCGGCCAGCTCCACCAACGGCGGCCGGATCTCTTTGTAGCCGTAGAGGGCAAAAAGGGAGCGGATCTCCTCCTCGAGCTTCTGCCAAAGGGGGACCTCCTCGGGGAGGATATCCCGCATCCCCCGGACGCTTTCTACTTTCATCTTTTGAGCTCCCGCTCGAGGTTCAGGATCTCCACCAGGGCTTCGGCGGCCTGGGCCCCTTTGTTCCCGGCCTTCCCTCCGGCCCGCTCCAAAGCCTGGTCGAAGGTATCGGCGGTGAGGACCCCGAAGGTCACGGGAACCGGCCCCTCCAGGGAAAGCTTGGCCAGGCCCTTGGCCACCTCGGCGGCGATGTACTCAAAATGCGGGGTCTCCCCCCGCACCACCGCGGCCAGGGCCACGACCCCGTCCACCTTCCCGCTTTCCCCAATGATCCGCACCGCCCGGGGGAGCTCGAACGCCCCGGGAACCCAAAGGACCACCATGTCCTCCTCCCGCACGCCCAGGCGGCGCAGCCGATCCTGGGCCCCGGCCAAAAGCTCCCTGGTCACCAGCTCATTGAACCGGGAGACCACCAATCCCACCCGCAGGCCCCGCCCATCCAGCTTCCCCTCAAAAACCGGCATTTTCCCTCCTTACACGCTGTGAAGCTCGTGACCGAGTTTTTCCTTTTTGGCCCGCAAATACCGCTGGTTATAAGGATTCGGTTCGATCTCGATGGGCACCCGTTCCACGATCTTAAGCCCATATCCGGAAAGGGCGGCGATCTTCTTGGGGTTATTGGTGAGGAGGCGGAGCTTCTGCACCCCCAGATCCACCAGGATCTGGGCGCCGATCCCGTAGTCCCGAAGGTCCGGGGGATAGCCCAGCCGGAGGTTGGCCTCCACTGTGTCCAGGCCTTGATCCTGGAGGTGATAAGCGCAGACTTTATTGAGGAGGCCAATCCCCCGGCCCTCGTGCTGGCGCATATAAAGGACCACCCCCTTTCCCTCTTTTTCCACCATCTCCATGGCCCGATGCAGCTGCTCCCCACAATCGCAGCGCAAAGAGCCCAAAGCATCGCCGGTGAGGCATTCCGAATGAACCCGCACCAGGACCGGCTCTTCCCCGTTCAGTTCGCCCTTCACCAGAGCCACATGTTCGTAACCCGTGATCTTGTCCCGGTAGGTGATGATGCGGAAATGCCCATACCGTGTGGGGAAATCGGCCTCGCACACCCGTTCCACCAGTTTCTCCCGCTTTTTCCGCCAGGCGATGAGGTCGGCGATGGTGAGGATGAGGAGGCCGTGTTTTTCCGCGAATTTCAGGAGATCTGGCAGGCGGGCCATGGTTCCGTCCTCGTTCATGATCTCGCAGATCACACCCACCGGGTTCAGGCCGGCCAGGCGGCAGAGGTCCACGGCGGCCTCGGTGTGCCCGGCCCGGCGCAGGACCCCGCCGTCCTTGGCGATCAAGGGGAAAACGTGGCCGGGCCGCACGAGGTCCTCGGGCTTGGAGTTGGGATCGGCCAAAACGCGGATGGTGCGGCAGCGGTCGTGGGCGGAGATCCCCGTGGTGATCCC
>JAGDVW010000044.1 GCA_023255835.1 Candidatus Acetothermia bacterium | reverse complement strand
TGGGAGAGGTGGAGGAGGTCTATGCCGCCGGCGCGGTTCTCGTGGATCCAGCCATCGGGGAAGCCGGGGATGTGGACACAGCCGTGGTCACCCTGAGGTTCAAAAGCGGGGCTTTGGGGGTGATCACCAATTGCCGCAAAGCAACCTATGGCCATGATCAGAGGATCGAGATCCTGGGGGAGAGGGGCGGCCTTTTCGCCGAAAACCCCCTTCCCCACGCGACTCAGCTGGCGAAGGAAAACGGGTACCACACGGCCCCCCTCCACTACTTTTTTGTGGAGCGCTACCGGGAGGCTTATGTAGCGGAGATGAGGGCCTTTGTGGAGGCGGTGCGGGAAGGAAAGGAGCCGCCTGTCACGGGTTTAGACGGGAAAATACCGGTGGTCATCGGGTACGCCGCGAAAAGGTCCCTTCTCGAGCGAAGGCCCGTGCGCCTTGCGGAGATCGATCCTTCTTTGACCTGAGCCGCCCTTGGTGAAAATCTCGGGCGGTTGTACAATCATTGGCTTTCAAACGTTTGCGAAAGGAGGAAAGGTGAAGGCGTTGGTGCTGGAGGCCAAATGGGAACCGCGGCCGGGTTATCAAGTCTCGGAATTCGAGCGGAAAACAGGGAAAGCCATCGAGGGCTCTAGCGTCTGGCGTTACCCCAAACTAGAGCTCCGCGATATCCCCGCACCAAAACCCGGGCCTGGGGAGGTTCTGCTCAAGGTGCGGGCCTGCGGGATCTGCGGTTCGGATGTGCACTTTTATGAAACCGACCGCGATGGATACATGCTTTACCCCGGCCTCACCAAGTTCCCCACGGTGATCGGCCACGAGTTCGCCGGCGAGATCGTGGAGATCGGCCCGGGTCCCGAGGGAAAAATGTTCAAAGTGGGGGATCGGGTCACGGTGGAGGAGATGGTTTGGTGCGGATACTGCCGGGCTTGCCGGGATGGTTACCCAAACCAGTGCCAAAACCTCGAGGAAATCGGGTTCACCATTCCGGGAGCTATGGCTGAATACATCGTGGTTCCCGCAAAACTCTGCTGGAAGGTGGACGCCGTTTTCGAACGTTATGCCGACGAGAAGCTGGCCTGGCAGGTGGCAGCCACCACCGAGCCCACTTGCGTGGCTTACAACACGATCTTCGAGTGCGCCGGAGGCTTTCGGCCTGGCGCTTATGTGGTGATCTATGGCGCTGGCCCCATCGGCCTTGCCGCAACGCAACTTGCCAAGGCCGCGGGTGCGGCCAAGGTCATCGTCTTTGAGGTTTCCGCGGTCCGACGGGAATTGGCCAAGAAAGTCGGGGCGGATTACGTCCTCGATCCCACGGAGGAAAAACCGGCGGAGGCGGTGATGGAGATCACCCATGGCGAGGGCGCTGATCTCTCCGTGGAGGCCGCGGGTGCCCCGGAGAAGACCATCCCGGAGATGGAGAAAACCTTGGCCGTAGGCGGGAAGATCGCGGTGGTGGGCCGGGCGGCCCAGCGGGTTCCCATGTACCTCGAGCGCTTCCAGACCAGGAAGGCCAAACTCTTCGGCGCTCAGGGGCACTCGGGTTATGGGATCTTCCCCTCGGTGATCCGCATGATGGGCGCGGGCCTCATTGATAACTCCCGCATCATCACCGCCACCTTCCCCTTGAGCCAGGGGGTGGAAGCCATCAAGCGGGCCATGGAGCGGAGGGATGGGAAAATCATGGTTCTCCCCTAGAAAGGAGCGGGCATGCCCAAGGCGAACTTTTGGATCACCACGGAGCATCCGGCCATCGTCTTCGAGGATACCGAAGTAGGGCGCCTGAAGAAGAGGATCTGGGATGCCACAGATGCGGAGATCGACAAAATTTTGGCGGATTTTGGCATCCCTTCGCCCCCGGAGCTCGGAAAGCCAGGGAGCTATATCCAAACCACGGTCAGAGCCAAGGTCATTGAAAATCGAAAGAAGAACGACATCGTCCTCATCCCTGTGGGTTGCACTGAAAACCACGGGCTCCACACCGTCTCCGGCTTGGATACCTTCATGGTCACCCAAATTTGTGAGGCTGTGCGCCGGTACACGGAAAAGCAGGGCCGTCCCGTGGCGTTGGCCCTTCCGCCCCTGAATTACGGAGCCCATCCTTATCACCACATCGGCATGCCGGGCACGGTGATCGTACCGGAGGAGGCCGTGCGGGAAACCCTGATCGCCGTGATGCTCGGGCTTTGGAACGATGGCTTTCGTAAGCAAATAATTGTTAACAACCACGGGCAGCTTTGGGTTTTGGAGTCGGCCTTGCACGAGTTCATGTACCGTTACCAACTGCCGGGCGTCTTCCAGATCCTGGATTGGCACCGGGCGGTACGCGAATTTTTCTATCCTGCGGAGCGACCGGACTCCTTGGAGACGCACTTCGTTCATGCGGACGAGGCGGAGACCTCGGTGGCCCTTCTCCTTTTCCCCAAAGAGATGGTGGACATGTCTTTGGCCGTGAAGACCGAGAGCCAAAACCTCTTGCCCGTGGGGCATTTTGACAATGCTGTGGACAACCTGCGGCGGCCGCACAAATGGTCCGAGGGCGAAGGCCACATCGCCATCGAGATCGCGGCTACTCCCGAAGGGGTGGTGGGCGATCCCACCCGGGCCTCCGCGAAAAAGGCCAAGCGCCCCATTGCCGCCATCCTTTCCTATCTGGTTTTGGTCATCGATCAAATTTTGGAGGCCTTCCCGCCTGGCACCGTCCCCCCGGTGGAGAAGGTCACCCTCCGCACGAAGGAGGAGATGGAGCCCTATTTGCGGGAGCCGGGAAGCCCGGGCTGGAAGCCGGTTTACGCTTTGCCGCGAAGGGGGTTTTGAGCGGCGATGGAAAAGCTTTGGCCCCTGGGCCTTATCGTCCCCGTGCAGGATCCCACGCCGTTCTCGGCGTTTTCCCCGGCGGAGTGGCCGGAAAGCCTGGCCCGGGTTCACCGCGAAGGCTACGAGGCCGTGGAGTTAGCTATTACCGATCCCACAAAGCTTCGCCCTTCCGAACTTGGGGAAACCCTAAAGAAAGCGAGCTTGAAATGGATAGCGGTGACCACGGGCCAGGCTTTCTGGAAGGAAGGTCTTTCCCTGTCCTCCCCAGATCAAAAAATTTGGGAGAAAGCGGTGAACCGGATCAAGGCCCACATGG
>JAGDVW010000066.1:1424-3160 GCA_023255835.1 Candidatus Acetothermia bacterium | reverse complement strand
ATTCAAAAATTGGGCATTTTTACTTCTCCTCTTTTTTATTTCATACATCCTTTTCCACTCGGCCTGGGATTTGTTTAAACATTATCGAGAGCGTGCGCGCAAGCCTTGGTTTTTCAAAACCCCTAAGAGGCGAATTGTCAAGGGCCAGTCGTCAAAAAGTACGCCTTCGTCTTAAAGAAACTTTGTTGTGGGCAGGGTGACAAGTTCTCTAGATCAGCTCGGATTTGGGGCTGGAAAAACTGTTTGAGACGATTAAAATTTGAAGAGGATATGAACATCGTTGAAGGGCTTGCAAAGCTTTCGGATGCCTTCGGTGTGGCCGGTTTTGAGGACGAGGTGCGGGATGTGATCAAGGAAATGGTCGAACCCTACGTGGACGGTTACGAAATCGACCCCTTGGGAAACCTCATCTGCTGGCGGGGAAGCGGAGACCCGGTGATGCTCGATGCCCACATGGACGAAGTGGGCTTCATGGTGCGCTGGATCGAAAAGGACGGATTTTTGCGCCTCACCGCCTTGGGGAGCTGGGATGAGCGCATCCTCCTTGGGCACCGGGTGGTGATCCGCACCCGCCGGGGGGAAAAGCGGCTGGGGGTGATCGGGACAACCCCGCCCCACATCCTCTCCGAAAGCGAGCGGCAGAAGGTCGTGCCCCTGGAGGAGCTTTTCGTGGACATCGGGGCGAAAACCCGCGAGGAAGCCCTGTCTTTGGGAGTGCACATTGGTGATCCGGCCACGATTCATTATCCCTTCGCCCAGATCCGGGACGGGTACGTAACAGGAAAAGCCTTCGATGACCGAGCTGGGTGTTTGGTGGCCATCGAGGCTTTGCGCCTCACCGCCGAGGAGAGGCTCCCTTATAAGCTTGTGGTGAACTTCGCGGTATGTGAGGAGGGCGGCCTGCGGGGGGCGCGGGCCGCGGCCTACCGCGTCGCCCCAAAACTCGCCCTGGCTTTGGAGGGGACGATCGGCGCGGACATCCCGGGCGTGCCGGAGGCCAAGCAGCCGGTGCGGCTGGGCCAGGGACCAGCCATCACCCTCGCTGACCGCTCCATCACCGTCAACCCTCGCCTCGTGCGCTTTTTGGAAAAGGTGGCCGAGGAGGAGGGAATTCCCTACCAGTACAAACTCCCGGCCTATGGCTCCACCGACGCTGGCCCCATCCATCTTGAGCGGGGCGGGACCCTGGCCGGGGTGGTCTCCGTCCCCTGCCGCTACATCCACTCCCCGGTCTCCACCCTTCTCCTCTCCGATCTGGAGGCCACAATCAAGCTCGTGGTGGGGTTCTTAAGGAGAGCGCCCGAGCTTCTATGAAGCGGGTGCATATCTTTGTCTCCGGTCGAGTCCAAGGCGTGTTCTTCCGCGCCCACACCCGGGATTTGGCGCAAAAACTGGGGCTGGCGGGATTTGTCCGCAACCTGCCCGATGGCCGAGTGGAGGTGGTAGCCGAAGGGCCGGAGGAAAAGCTTCAGGAACTCATCCAGTTCTGTCACCGCGGTCCGCCCCTGGCCCACGTGACCGGGGTGGAGGTCCACTGGGAAGAACCCACGGGTGAATTCCGCTCCTTCTCCGTGCGCTAGGGCCCGGAGGAACGCCGGACCCCGTAGAGAGGGGCACCGCCCAGCCTCAGGGCGAACTCCCCTGCCGGAATGAGGGTATTCGCCTCGTCCACGATTTGAAAAGCTGAGAGGGCGAAGCGGGGGTCGCCTGGACCCACCCGAATGCCCCTGAGGATC
>JAGDVW010000066.1:0-1324 GCA_023255835.1 Candidatus Acetothermia bacterium | reverse complement strand
GGGTTCACCGCGATGAATTTCACAAGGCCGCGCGCATTGTCAAAACAACGGCAAAGCACAACAAAACCGTTTTTCCCTTCGAGGTCCGAAAGCTCCAGAACTTGGGGATCGTAGGAGAGCCCGAGCACGGCAACCCCCGCCACTGGCCGGGGAAAATCCAAAACTTCAATCGGGATTTCCACGGGTTCGCCGACCCCACCGAGGACGTGGCCCACCACCAAGGCGGGCCCTATGGCCACCGGCGCGCGAACGAAGAAACACCCGCTGGCCAAAAGGAAGCCCCCGCAAACCAGCGCCGCAAGGACCGCCCGCCCCCTCATCCGCACCCTCCCAGGACCAACCGGCAAATCATTTCCACATCCCCTGTGTCCACTTGGCCGTTTGCGTTCATGTCCGCCCGCTGAATTTGTTCATAAGTCAAAGTAGTCAACCCCAATGCCGCCTGGTAAGCCAAACGCACGTCCACAAGGTCTATAACGCCGTCGCCGTTCACATCACCTTTGGCGGGATGGATCATAACCGTGGTTCCGGCGGTGGCCGTGGCTCCAGCGCTGTCCTGCGCCTGCACCGCCACGGAGTAGAGCCCCGGGAGGTTCCAGGTCCAGTGCACCTCGGCCCCTGAGGCGTCGTCGTATTCCCCATCCCCATCGATATCCCAGGCGAAGCTGTAGGGCGGAAGGCCACCGCTGGCGGTGGCCCCCAGGGTCACCGGCATCCCTACAACCCCGCTGTACGGACCCCCTGCGCTCACCGATAGGGCCCCCTGCCCGGTCCCCGCAAGGGCCACCGTGGCCACCGGAAACCCGGGGTCGTTCGACGGGATCGCCAGGGTTGCGGACTTAGTCCCGGAGGAGGTGGGCTGGAACACGACCTGCAGCGTGCGGGATTCCCCTGCCGGGATCGTTTGCCCCGACACGTTGTCGTTGCGGATCAGGAACTCTCCGGGGTGGGAGCCCGTCAAGGCCACCGTGCCCACAACCAGTGGCGCGCAACCCGCATTCTGAACGGTGACGGTGAGGGGAGCGCTTTCCTGTCCCACGAGAACTATGCCGAAGTCGTGGGAAGCGGGGGCAACGGTGATTGCGGGCCGGGGAAGAAGGGAATTGCGCCAGGTCGTGTTTTCTCCCCCATTGGGGGCCCCGGGGGTGGAGGCTCCCCCGCTTTCGCTCCCCGTCTGCCAGTAGGCCGAGTTGTTGATTTGGGTTGTGGACCCTCCGGTGAACCAGGCCGCGGTGTTCGCCCCCACCGGGCCCAGCTTGACCTCCGGGGCCGTCCCCTCGCCGGTGCGGTTCCCGTAGCTCAGGCCGTCCACCAAAGTCCCGGC
>JAGDVW010000086.1:11355-19795 GCA_023255835.1 Candidatus Acetothermia bacterium | reverse complement strand
TCCTCTGGCGGAGCTTGTACAGCAACATCGTCGAGCCGGGGACATCGGACGAGCAACAACATCCCAGCGATATTTGCAGAACTGTTCCCGCATCCGACTTTGATGGGGCATCTGGAAAAAGTCCTCCACTCCTTGCCTATGGGGAAGAGAAACGGTAGTCCCGACCGAGGCGCAGGCGGTGGAGCCTGGTTTTGTGGGGGCCTGGGGTGCGCTGAAGGAAAACGGCCCGCATAATTGACCAACGACGAAGGGGGTGCAATGGTTCCAAGAGAAATCAGACCGGGGATTTTTTGGGTGGGGGTGAACGACCGCACCACCGATCTCTTCGAGGGGATTTGGCCCCTTCCCCATGGGGTGAGCTACAACGCCTACCTCGTCGTGGGAAGGAAAATCGCCCTCATCGACTCCGTGAAGGAGCATTATGCGGAGGAATTCGTCAGAAATATCGCGGAGGTGGTGGAGCCCGCGCGGATCGATTACCTCGTGGTGAACCACATGGAGCCCGACCACTCCGGGGCTTTGCCCCTTCTTCGCCGCATGGCGCCCAACGCCGAAATCCTTGCCGCTCCCCCCGCCCGGCCCATGCTGGCGGGGTTCTATGGGATTGCCGAAAGGGTCCGAGCTGTGGCCGATGGCGAGCGCCTCGACCTCGGCGGAAAAATCCTCTCCTTCCACCACATTCCCTTCGTCCATTGGCCGGAGACCATGGCCACCTATGAGGAGACGGAAGGGGTTCTTTTCCCCTGCGATGCCTTCGGCGGCTTCCGCGCCCTCGACGGAGTCCTTTTCGCCGATGAGGTCGACTTTTCCCTCTACGAAGACGAAATCCTCCGGTATTTTGCCAACATCGTGGGGATGCAAAGTCAAGCGGTCCTTCGGGCCATCGAGAAGCTCAAAGGGCTTCGGATCGAGGTGATCGCCCCCTCCCACGGGCTCATCTGGCGGAAGAACCCGGAAAGGGTTGTGGAGCTCTACGCCCGCTGGGCGCGGATGGAGGGGGAAGCAGGGGTGGCCCTCATCTTCGGCTCCATGTACGGGGAGACGCGGAAGGCCGCGGAGGCTTTGGCCCGGGGCGTGGCCGAGGAGGGGCTCCCTGTGCGGGTCTTGGACGCGGGAAGGATCCACCCAAGCTTCCTTGTCCGCGATGCCTGGCGGTTCTCGGGCCTCGCCCTGGGAAGCCCCACCTACGATGCCGGGGTTTTCCCTCCCGTGGAGTACGCCCTTCGCCTCCTGGAGCGGAAAAGGCTGAAAAATCGGGTCGTCGCCCTGTTCGGCTCCCACGGCTGGAAGGGCGGGGCCCTCCGAAAGCTCCGGGAAAAGGTCGAGGAGCTGGGCTGGGAGGTGGTGGGCGAGCTGGGGTTTCCCGGGGAACCCGGTCCAGGGGAGCTCAGCGGGGCGAGGGAGCTCGGAAAGGCCCTGGCACAGAGGATCAAAACCTTGGCCAAGATCTAGGCCGCGGAATACCATAGCCGAGGAGAGGGCAGTGCCCAAGCGTCTGGCGGTGGTGGATCCCGGCCGGTGTGTGGATTGCCTCCTCTGTGCCTTGGCCTGTTCTCGGCGGTTTGGGGAAGGGGGGTTGGCCCGCTCGGCCGTGGCCGTGCGCTCCGTGGGCGGGGTGGAACACGGATTTGTGGTCATCGTTTGTCGCGCTTGTCCGGATCCGCCTTGTGCCGCCTCCTGTCCGGTGGGGGCCATCACCAAGGCGGCGGTGGGCGTGCGGGTCCAACCCGAGCGGTGCATTGGCTGCCGCACCTGCGTCCTCTCCTGCCCCTTTGGGGCCGTCCACTGGGATGAGGAGCAGAATAAACCGGTGATCTGCGTCCACTGCGGCCTTTGTGCCTCATTTTGCCCCCATGGGGTCCTGGCCCTGGAGGAGGTGGAGGGTGGATAAGTACCTGCCCCGTGTTCTCCGGGTCGATCTCACCAAGAAGCGTTTCTGGGTGGAGGAGCGCCCGGATCTTTTTGAGAGGGGATTGGGCGGGGCGGGGGTGGCCATCGAGCTTTTGCACGAGCTTTGTCCAAAAGGCGCCGATCCCTTAGGGCCGGAGAACCCCATAATTTTGGCCGTGGGCCCCCTCAATCCCCTTTTCCCCCTGGCCTCCAAGGCCGTGGCCATGTTCAAATCCCCCCACACCGGGAATCTTGGGGAATCCCATTGCGGCGGGCGGGCCGCGCTGGCCCTGCGGCTTGCGGGCTTTGGGGCGTTGGTGATCCAGGGGAGGAGCGAGGTCCCGGTGTATTTGGCGATTCACCGCGGCCGGGTGCAGTTCCGCGATGCCCGGGCTTTGTGGGGCCTTTCCTCCTCCCTCACCGTGGGCCGGGTCCTGCGGGAGAACGAGCCGGGAGCGGGCGCGCGCACCATCCTCCGCATCGGCCGGGCCGGCGAGCGCCTTGTCACCTACGCCAACGTCATCGCTGAAACCTATCGCCATTTCGGCCGCCTGGGCCTGGGCGCCGTGTTCGGCAGCAAGAACCTGAAAGCGGTGGTCATCTCCGGCACGGTCACCGTGCCCATCCCCGATCCGCCCCGTTATCAAAAGCTCTACCGCGAGCTTTGGGAGCGGGCCACGCGCTCGGATCTCATGCGCAAATACCACGATCTTGGCACGGCCCAAAACATCCGGCCCCTACACGAGATCGGCGCCCTGCCCGTGCGGAACCTTCTGGCCACGGGTTTCCCCGGGGAGCCAAGCTTCACCGGAGAGAAATTGGCCCAAGAATTTTTGGGGCGGAGGCTGGCCTGTTCCGCTTGCCCTGTGGCCTGCATTCACCTGGCGATCCTCCGCGAGCCGCATCCTGCGGAGCCCTATTTTTACAAGACGACCTTCGTCTCCTACGACCACGAGCCCCTCTATGCCCTGGGGAGCATGTTGGGGATGGAGCGGGCCGAGGATGTGCTCAAGCTCATCGATGCCGTGGAAGTTTTTGGGCTGGACGCCCTGACCACCGGGGTCGTCCTGGCCTGGGCCACGGAGGCCTTTGAGCGCGGCCTTTTTGGGGAGGGGGAGACGGGCGGGCTCAGGCCCAGCTGGGGCAACGCCGCTGTTTATCTGGAGATGATCCGGCGCATCGCCCAAAGGGAGGGCGAATTCTATTACGTTTTGGGCCAGGGGGTGCGGGCCGCTTCCGCCCGCTATGGGGGCGAGGAGTTCGCCCTGCATTTTGGGGGGAACGAGATGCCGGGCTACCACACTGGCCCCGGCGCCCTCCTCACCCACCTTTCCGGCTCCCGCCACTCCCATCTGGACTCCGCCGGCTACCTCCTCGACCAGGAAAACCTCCAACGCGGGAGAAAGCCGTCCCCGGAGGAACTCGCCCGAGAGCTTTTCCAGGAGGAGGCAAGGAGGCAAATACTTTCTTCACTTGTGGTTTGCTTTTTCGCCCGCGGACTGTACGATTTTGGCACAATAAGCGGGGCCTTGGCGGCCCTGGGGATCGAGCGGACGCCCGAGGAACTTGAGAACCTCGGCATTCAGATCCTTCGTCGCAAATATGCGTTCAAGGTGCGGGAGGGTTTTGAACTTGACGGCCTTCCCATCCCCCAAAGGGCGGTGGAGGCTCCGACCCCAAGCGGCCGGGTGGAGGAGGAATTCCTCCGGCGGGCCTTGCGGGAGATGGCGAGGCTATTGGAGGGAGAAGATGGGATGGCGTGAGGTCTTGCGGCGGGAGTTCTTCGAGGCCGACCGGGAGTTCGTGGAGGAGGTTCTCCCCCTCGGCACTGTGGATCAGTCGGTTTTCGGGCTGATCGCTGAGGCCACCCAATACGTTCTGGTGGCCGAAGGGGAGGAGGTGCACATCCGGGCGGATACGGGAGCGCTTCCGGAGGTGTTGCGGTCCTTGAGCCGGGGCGGCCGGGGGGTCTCAAAAAAGGACGCGGAGGCCGCGGTCCAGAAATTCGCGGAGCTTTGGGAGGGGAAGGCCCGGGCCCGCGGGACCTGGGAGGAGGCGGTGCGCCGGGCCCGCGAGGCCGGGGAAATCCAGACCCTTGGCCGGCAAAAGAAAAGCCTTTGGCCCTGGCGGAGGTGAAAGTGCCGGAGATCGTGCTTCAAGGGGTGACCAAGCGCTTCGGCTCCACGGTGGCCGTGGATAATCTTTCCGCCCGCATCCACGATAAGGAATTCTTCGTGGTGGTGGGGCCCACGGGCTGCGGAAAGACCACGCTTCTTCGCCTCCTCGCAGGCTTGATTGACCCGGATCAAGGGGAGATCCTGTTCGATGGGGTGAAGATGAACGGGGTCCCGCCCAGGGAGCGCGGGGTCCGCATGGTCTTCCAAGGCCAGGATTACGCCCTCTATCCCCATCTTGAGGTCTATCATCCCCAGCGCTGGTCGAACCTTTCTTTCCCCTTGCGCCTTCAGGGGAAGAGGGTTAAGGGGATCGGGGAGAGGGTGCAGCGGGTGGTCCGGCGGCTGGGGATCCCGGCGGAGTGGTTCCCCCGCCGACCCCGGGAGCTTTCGGAAGGGCAAAAGCAAAAAGTGGCCCTCGGCCGGGCCACCGTCCTCACTCCCAAGGTTTTCCTTCTGGATGAGCCCCTTTCCCACTTGGATCCCCCGGCCAGGGCCAAGGCCCGCGGAGAGATCCGCCGCCTGCATGCGGAGCTGGGGACCACCACGGTTTACGTAACCCATGACCTCGCGGAGGCCTTCATCCTGGGGGACCGGGTGGCGGTGATGCGGGCCGGGAAATTCCTCCAGGTGGGGACAGCTAAAGAGATCCGCGATCATCCGGCGGACGCGTTCGTGGCGGAGTTCGTCGGGGCCTATCGAGAGGGCCTGCGCCAGGCCTTCGGGGCTTGAGAAGAGGGGACAGGTGGGTTTGGCCCAAAGCCCAGGATAGCGCACGATCCCCGCGATGAACCCGAAGGTCGCCGTCCTCTGCGGGGGGAATTCCGCGGAGCGGGAGATCTCCCGGCGCTCCGGCCAAAACGTCTTTTCCGCCCTCAAACGCAAAGGCTGGGATGTGGATCTTGTGGAGATCGAAACCTTCGATGGCCTTCCGCAGAAGCTCAAGCCCTATTCCGTGGTGTTCAACATCCTCCACGGTGGGGCGGGCGAAGACGGGACAATCCAACTCCTTTTGGAGCTCATGGGGAAAGGGTATGTGGGTGCGGGGCCCTTGGCCTCAGCCCTGGCCATGGACAAGGTGGAGGCCAAAAAAGCTTTTCGGGGAAGGAACCTTCCCACCCCCCCTTGGGTCCCCTATCAGGGCGGGGAAGAGGAGTTCGTGGCCCGGGCCGGAGAGCTCGGGTTCCCCTTGGTTTTGAAGCCGCGGCGGGAGGGCTCAAGCGTGGGGGTGCGGATCGTAAGGGATGAGGACGAGCTTCGGCGGGGTTCGCTGGAGATGGCCCAGGAATTCTCCGAATTCTTCGCGGAAAAATATATCCCGGGCCGGGAGATCACCGCCGCGGTTTTGGAGCGGGACGAGGGGCCAGAGGTTTTGCCATTGGTGGAGCTCCGGCCGAAGCGGGATTTTTTCGATTGGGTGGCCAAATACACCCCGGGCGCGTGCGAAATCCTCTGCCCAGCCCCCCTTTCCCCGGAAGAGGAAAGGAGGGTAAAGGAGGTGGCCCAAGGGGCCTATCTCCTTTTGGGTTGCCGCGATTTCGCCCGGGTGGATATTCGGCTGGGGGAGGATGGCGTTCCCTACCTCCTTGAGGTCAATACCCTTCCGGGGATGACCGAGCTTTCCCTTTTTCCGCGGGCCGCGGCCGCGGCGGGCCTCCCCTACGATGACCTCGTGGACCTCCTCCTCCGCCGCGCCCTGCGCCGCTTGCCCCAAACCTGATTTTTCGAGTACAGTAACCCACGAGGGTTCAGCGAGGAGGTGATGGGGGTGAAAATCCTGTGGTACGGGCATGCCTGTTTCCGGATCACCGCCCAAGACGGCACGACCATCGTCACCGATCCCTACGACGAGAGCGTGCCCTACAAGGCCCCGGAGGGGCCGGCCCACATCGTCACCGTTTCCCATGAGCACTTCGACCACAACGCGGTGGGGCGGGTGAAGGGGAATCCGGAGGTGGTGCGGGGGGTGGGCGAGTGGACCATCCGCGGGATCCACATCCGGGGGATTTCCTCCTTCCACGATCCCAAAGGCGGGAAGGAGCGGGGGCGGAACACGATTTTTAAATACGTGGTGGATGGGATCACCTTGGCTCACCTGGGGGACCTCGGGCACACCCTCACCGCCGAGCAGCTTAGACCCCTAGAGGACGTGCAGGTCCTGATGATCCCAGTGGGCGGGTTCTACACCATCGGTCCCAAGGAGGCCAAGGAGGTGGTGCAGGGGTTATCTGGCGTGCGGGTGGTGATCCCCATGCATTACCGCACGGAGTTGGTCAAGGATTGGCCCATCCGGCCGGTCCAGGAATTTTTGGAGGCCGTGGATCTCACGGTGCGGGAGTTCAAGGGCGAGGCGGAATTGACCGCCCAGAATCTCCCCAAAGAGAGGGAGGTGTGGATTCTTCCCCATGCCTAAAATTTCAGCGCGGAGCATAGCGGCCCCGGCGTCGCCCATCCGCCGCCTCTACCCCTTGGCCGTGGAGGCGAAGAAAAAGGGGAAAAAGGTTTACCACCTGAACATCGGCCAGCCGGATATCCCCACCCCCGAGCCCTTTTTGCGGGGGATCCGCGAGGCCAAGGTTGAAGTCCTGGACTACGCCCCGTCCCCGGGCCTGCCCGAGGCCATCCAGGCCGTTCAGGCTTACTACGCGGAGCTCGGTTTCGACCTTTCCCCTCAAGAGATCCTCATCACCATCGGCGGATCGGAAGCCATAACCTTCTCCCTCATGGTCACCTGCGATCCCGGCGACCAAGTCCTCATTCCGGAACCGTTCTACCCCAATTACCTGGGATATGCCCGCTTGAGCAACGTGGAGATCATCCCCCTCACCACCTACCGCGCGGAGGGCTTTCATCTCCCCCCTCGGCGGGAAATCGAGGCCCACCTCACCCCACGGACCAGGGCCATCCTCCTTTCCAATCCGGGGAATCCCACGGGCGTCGTTTACACCGAACCGGAGCTGGATATGCTCGTGGATTTGGCCCTCCGTCACGACCTTTTCCTCATCGTGGACGAGGTCTATCGGGAGTTCGTCTACGAGGGGAAGCACAAAAGCATCCTCTCTTATCCTGAGGCTGCGGATCGGGTGATCCTCGTCGATTCCATCTCCAAGAGGCTTTCGGCCTGCGGGGCCCGGGTGGGGATGCTCATCTCCCGGAACAAAGAGGTGATGGCCGCGGCCCAAAAATGCGCGACCATCCGCCTCTCCGCTCCCACCTTCGAGCAGCTGGGATTGGCGGCGTTCATGGCCGACCCCCACCATCGGGAGATCATCGCCCGCATGATCGAGGAATACCGGGTCCGCCGGGATGTATTTTGCGAAGAGCTGGGGAAAATCCCGGGCGTGACCTTCCGAAAGCCCGAGGGCGCGTTTTATGTGATGTTCGGCCTCCCCGTCCAAGATAGCGAGGACTTCATCCGCTGGATGCTCACGGATTTCCCGGGGAAGGAAACGGTGATGTTCGCCCCCGGCGCGGGGTTTTACGCCACCCCTGGGAAGGGCCAAGACGAGGTGCGGGGAGCCTACGTCCTCAAAGTGGAGGACCTGCGGCGGGCCTGTGCCGTCCTCGCTGAGGGTTTGGTCCTCTACAACGAAGCCCTGGCCAAGACCAGGGGATGAAGGGGAAAAGGAGGCTGGACCTCGTTCTTGTGGAACGGGGCCTCGCTCCCTCCCGGGCCAAAGCCCAGGCTTTGATCCTGGCCGGGCAGGTCCGGGTGGACGGGGTTCTTGTGGACAAGCCCGGTGCGGCGGTTTCCCCTGCGGCGCATATTGAGCTCCTCTCTTCCCCGCGCTATGTCTCCCGGGGCGGGGAAAAACTGGCGGCCGCGCTCCAGGCCTTCGGGATCGATCCCACGGGAAAGGTTTGCCTGGATATCGGCGCATCCACTGGGGGGTTCACCGATTGTCTCCTCCAGCACGGGGCTAGAAAGGTCTACGCCGTGGACGTGGGCCGCGGCCTTCTGCACTGGAAGCTCCGGAACGATCCGCGGGTGGTGGTGAAGGAGGGGCTCAACGCCCGTTATCTTCGCTTCGAGGACATCGGGGAGGAAGTAGATCTCGTCACCATCGACGTTTCCTTCATCTCTTTGCGCCTCATCCTCCCACGGCTTTCCGGCCTGGTGCGGCCGGATGGGGTGGTGCTCCCCTTGGTGAAGCCGCAATTCGAGGCCGGCCGGGCGAAGGTGAAAAAGGGGGTGGTTCGCGAAAGCCAAATCCATCGGGACGTGTTGGAAAGCCTCGCCAAATTCGTGGAAGAAGAGTTAAATTGGTCCGTGGCGGATTCCGTGCCGAGCCCACTTTTGGGGCCAAAGGGAAACCGCGAGTTTTTCCTGCAAATCCTCCCACGCCCTGGCCTGGGGAAAGGGTTGCCCTGGGAAA
>JAGDVW010000086.1:6642-11255 GCA_023255835.1 Candidatus Acetothermia bacterium | reverse complement strand
TTTTTCCTGCAAATCCTCCCACGCCCTGGCCTGGGGAAAGGGTTGCCCTGGGAAAAATTGGGCCTTTGAGTTCTTTTCGGCCCAAGCTCCCCCTCATTCGCCTCCGCTTTCGCTTTGGGCTTGCATCCGCTCGAGCTCCCGCCTGCGCAGCTCCGCCCTTTTTATCTTCCCGCTTGGGGTCTTGGGGAGCTCTGGGACGAACTCGATCTCCCGCGGGTATTTGTAGGGCGCGGTCACCCGTTTCACGTGCTCTTGCAGCTCCTTTACCAGCTCTTCCGAGGGCTCGTAACCCTTGGCCAGGACCACGAAGGCCTTGACGATCTGGCCCCGGGTGGGATGGGGCTTCCCGATCACCGCCGCCTCCACCACCGCCGGATGGGAGACCAAGGCGTCCTCTACTTCGAACGGTCCGATGCGGTACCCGGAGGCCTTGATCACATCGTCGGCCCGGCCCTCGAAGAAGAAGTAGCCGTCCTCATCCACCCGCACGAGGTCTCCGGTGCGGTACCACTTCCCGGAGAAGACGGCCCGGGTCAAAGCTGGATCGTTCCAATAACCGTCGAATATGCCGGGGTTTCCCACGGGAACAGCGATCTCGCCCACCTCGCCCGGCCCAACCGGGTTCCCCTCCTCGTCGATGGGCGTGGCGTTGGGACCCGGGGTGGGCAGTCCCATGGAGCCAGGTTTAACCGGAAGCCCAGGCGGATTGCACACAAGGCAGACGGACTCCGTCTGGCCATAGCCATCGCGAATGGTCACCCCAAAGACCTCGCGGAAAACCTGGATGGGCTCCACGTTCAGGGGCTCGCCCGCCGAAAGGGCATCCCGCAGCTTCAGCTTGTATCGGCCAAGATCCGGGACCTGGATCATCATCCGGTATTCCGTGGGCGTGGCGCAGAGCTTGGTGATGGGGTAGCGGGAAAGAAGCTCCAAATATTTTTCGGCTTCGAAGCGGCCATAATAGATGAACTGGGTGGCGCCCACGTTGAGCCCCACCCCGACGGGCGACCAGTACCATTTGGCCCAGCCCGGCGCGGTGGTGGCCCACATGAGGTCATCCGGGGAGAGATCCCACCAGTAGCGGGCGGTCACCCGCCAATGCCCATAAAGCCAGCGGTGGCGGTGCATCACGGGTTTGGGGTTCCCCGTGGTCCCCGAGGTGAAGTTGATGGTGATGGGGTCGTTCACGGAGAGGGGGACGGGGTCCACCTCCGGAGCCTTTTCGATCTCCTCCTCGAAGGACAGCCACCCCGGGCGTTTCCCGCCGATGAGGATGAAATGCTCCAAGGGGCACTGCCCCCGGGTTGCGTCCACTTCCTCCGCGGCGGAGACGTGGGCCACCACCACCCGCGCCCCGGAGACCTCCGCCCGATAGATGATGTCCTTGGCCCGGAGCATGTCCACACAGGGCACGGCCACCGCCCCGGCCTTGAACGTTCCGATCTGGGCGATGAAGGCCTCGGGGAGCCTAGGGAAGATGTGGAGGACGGGATCGCCCTTTTTCACCCCAAGCCGCATGAGGACCGCAGCAAACCGTGCGGAAAGCTGGGAAAGCTGGCGCCAGCTGAGGACCCGCTTTTCCCCGGCCTCCGACTCCCAAAGGACGCAGGGCTTATCCCCCTTTTTCCGGGCGTGGGCATCCACCACCGCCGCGATGTTGTAGTTCTCCGGGATTTCCCACCGGAAATTCCTCCGCTCCGCTTCGTACTGTTCGCGCGTAAACGGCATCGTTCCCCCTTTGCCCGAAGAATCCCCTCCGGCTAGTGTTATAGCATGAGCGGCGTGTCCCTTTCAAATGGCGAGGCGGAAGCCTTGGTGGTATTGCCCCAAGCGGCCGGAAAGAGGCTCATCGGCCGGGCGGTGGCAAGGCTGCCGCAAGTGGAGCGGGCCAAGGAGGCGGGCCTCATCGTGGTGGGCCTGGGGACCACTAACGCCTATGTTCTCGAAGAGCTCCTCGGCCGGCCGGTGATAAAGGAGCGCTATCGGGCCGGATACATCGGAAAGGAATTGGCCGTCCTTCCCCCGGAAAGGCGGGAGCCCATGGCCGTGCTCCTTGGGGGTGAGCTCCGGGAGATGTCCTGGCCGGAGATCCTGGCCCGCCTTTCTCCCGGCGATGTGGTGATAAAAGGCGGGAACGCCCTGGACCCCGCGGGGGCGGTGGGGGTGTTCGTGGCCGCCGAGGATGGCGGCACGGTGGGGAAGTTCTACGCCGCCGCCCTCGCCCGGGGTGTGGAGGTGATCATCCCCATCTCCCGGGCGAAATCCGTGCACATTCCCATTGGAAAACTTGCCCCCAAACTCGGGAAAGGGAGGCTTCGGTGGGCCAGCGGCCCAAAAGTCGGCCTTTTCCCCCTTTTTGGCACGGTGATCACCGAAACGGAGGCCGTGGAGATCCTCTACGGGGTGCGGGCGGAGCACGTGGCCTCGGGTGGGGTGGGAACGGGCGAAGGCGCCGTGGTCCTCCTCCTTTCCGGGGAAGCTCAGGCGGTGGAGCGGGCTTTCTCTGAGCTTTCGGAGCTGGCCCGCCGCGAGCCCGCCCCTTCCTGGGAGGGGGGATGATCGAGTTCCTCCTTGGAAAAGTGGTGGAGGTGGGCGAGGAATGGGTGGTCCTCGCCGTGGGCGGGGTGGGGTTTCGCCTGAACGTGCCCAGCCGTACGGCCACGGGCCTCTCCCCCGGGATGGAAACAAAACTCCATACTCATCTCCTCCTTTCCGAGGACGAGTTTTCCCTTTACGGCTTCGCCACGCCCGAGGAGCGGGAGATGTTCGTGACCCTCCTTTCCGTCCCCCAAGTGGGGCCGCGGCTTGCCTTCAAGCTCGTGGCCGCCCTCCCTCCGGCGGAGCTCGTTTCCGCCATCCGCCGAGGTGATCTCTCCGCCCTGGACTCCGTGAAGGGGATCGGCCGACGCACGGCCCAGCGAGTTCTCCTGGAGCTCTCCGAGCGCGTGCAGAAATGGGCCCCACCTGAGGCTCCGCTCCCCACGGAGAAGGAAAAGATCGTCCTTCAGGCCCTCACCTCCAAGGCCCTGGGGTTCAGGGCCGAGGAGGCGCGCAAAGCCCTGGAGGTGGTGCGCCGGGAGTGCCCGGAGGCCTCAGTGGAGGAGATGCTCCGGCGGGCCCTAAGCATCCTGGCCACAGGATGAGGGCGGTGGGCCTAGACATCGGCGAGCGGCGGGTCGGGATCGCCCGGACCGACGAGACCGGGATTTTGGCCGTGCCCCACGGAGTTTATCGGCGCCGCGGCTCCCCAGAGGACCTGGAGGAGCTCGCGGGGATCATTCGGGGAATCGGGGCCGAGGCCCTGGTGGTCGGCCTCCCCTTGAACATGGACGGCACGGAAGGCCCTCAAGCTCAGAAGGTGCGAGAGCTGGCCGAAGCCCTGGCCCAAAACCTCAAGCTCCCCCTCTTCTTTGTGGACGAGCGCTGGACCACCAAGGAGGCGGAGCGGGCCATGCGCGAGGCCGGGGGGCGGCCAAGCCGCCGGAAGGGGAAAGTGGATGAGCTTTCCGCGGTCCTCATCCTCCAAGCCTGGCTCGCTGGCCGAACTTTGGTATAAAAAGGCTGGGGGTGGTGGGAGTGCAAGAGTTCACTTTCTATTTGGGGAATAGGCCGGGAGCGCTTTTGGAGGTGGCGGCCGCGCTGGCCGAGGAGAAGGTCAACATCGAGGCCATTGCCGCCCTCACCGTCTTGGACGAGGCGGTGGTGGCCATGGTCACCGATGCTCCGGACAAGGCCCGCAAAGTCCTGAAGAGGCTGGGCGTAGACTATGAAGAGCGGGAGGCGCTAAGCATGAGCCTCCCCCATCAGCCTGGGCAATTGGCCACCGTGTTGGATCGCCTGGCCCGGGAGGGGATAAACGTGCTTTCCTGCTATTTTTCCGCGGAGAAGAACCAGATCGTTTTCACCGTGGATGATCTGGCGCGGGCCAAGGCCATTTTCCGTCTGTAGATGGGGAAAGCCGAATTTCGTTTCTACGCGGAACTCAACGACTTTTTGCCCGCGGATCTCCGGGGGCGTTCCTTTCCCTATGAGTTCTCCGGCCAGCCCACGGTGAAGGATGTCATCGAGGCTTTGGGCGTTCCCCACGTGGAGGTGGAGCTGATCCTGGCCAATGGGGAATCCGTGGGCTTTGAGCACCGCCTGCGGGATGGCGATCGGATCGCGGTTTACCCGGTATTCGAGAGTTTCGATGTCCGGGAACTTTTGCGGATCCGGCGCGAGCCCCTGCGTCAGGTGGCGTTCGCCTGCGATGCGCATCTGGGCAAGCTCGCCAGGCTTCTCAGGCTTTTGGGGTTCGACACCGCTCATGGCAACGGGATCAGCGACGCGGAGCTCGTGGCCCTTTCCCGGGCCGGCCGGATCCTCCTCACCCGGGACCGGCAGCTCTTAAAACACGGCGGGGTGACCCACGGCTACTGGGTGCGCTCCACCGCGCCCGTGGAGCAGGCCCAGGAGGTGGTGCGCCGGTTCGATCTTCGCGAGCGGATCGCCCCCTTCACCCGTTGTTTGGCCTGCAACGGAATCCTTCGGCCACTCCCCAAGGAGGAGGCTTTGCCCCGGGTTCCGCCGCGGGTGCGGGAGTGGTGCACGGAATTTTTGTGCTGCCAATCGTG
>JAGDVW010000086.1:5334-6542 GCA_023255835.1 Candidatus Acetothermia bacterium | reverse complement strand
TTGCGCGGATCCTCGGGGCGGAAGGTTGAGGCCCAAAAGATCGGGGCGGTTGCGCAAAGTCTTCCTCCAGGCCTCCTTCTCCCGGAAGCGGCGGATCCGCTCGTGGTCCCCGGAAAGGAGGATCTCCGGGACCGAAAGGCCCCGGAAGACCCGGGGCCGGGTGTATTGGGGAAAGCCCAAGCGGGGCCCGGCGTAGAAGGAATCGGTGGCCACGGAGTCGTAGCGGCCCACCACTCCGGGAACCATGCGGGCCGTGGTCTCCACCACCACGGCCGCGGCCAATTCCCCGCCGGCCAGGACAAAATCGCCGATCGATAGCTCCAGATCGCAGAAGGAAAGGACGCGCTCGTCCACCCCTTCGTAGCGGCCGCAAAGGAGGACCAAAACCTTTTCCCGGGCGAATTTTCTGGCCCAGCCCTGGTGGAAGAGGACCCCTTGGGCGGAGAGGAGGACCACGAAGGGTTTCGTCCGCGCCTCGTTTTTTATGGCCTCCACCGCCCGAAAGAAGGGCTCGGGCCGCATGACCATCCCCGCCCCGCCCCCAAACGGCCGGTCGTCCACGATCCCCCGCGGGTCCGGGGAGAAGGCCCGCAGATCATGGAGGTGGATGTCGATGAGCCCCTTTTCCTGAGCGCCAAGCAAGATCCCTTGGGAGAAAAAGGGGCGGAGCATCTCGGGGAAGACGGTGACGATGTCGAACCTCATCGCCAGTCCACGATGACCTCGCGGCCGAGCTTTTTTCCAATGCGCTCTATCGCCAAAACCAAGGCCTCTTTATCGCGCTCCGAAAGATTTTTTCGGTCGGGCTCGGCCACCTCCAAAAAGAGCAAATCCACGCCACCGGAGTGGATGTGCTCGACCTTGACTTCACTTGGCCGGCTGACGACGGCCCTAACCAGATAGCGGCTGAGCTCCAGTAGCACTCGGTTTTCCAAACCTCCGCTCGTGCCAGAGCTTCATCACGCCCGCTCGGGAAAGGAGATGCCGCGCGGATTCCGTGGGCTGGGCTCCCTTCTCTAGCCAGGCCAGGGCCCGCTCCACGTCCACGGTGAGCTCATCCGTGGCGCTCAGGGGATGATAGTGGCCCACCACATCGATCACCGCGCCATCCCGTTTCTTTGCCTCTTCCACCACCACGATGCGGTAGTGGGGCTGCTTTCTTTTCCCCACCCGCATGAGACGGATTTTCACGGCCATCGCATCACCTC
>JAGDVW010000086.1:3261-5234 GCA_023255835.1 Candidatus Acetothermia bacterium | reverse complement strand
CTTCCCGTGTTTTAGCCCCTTGAGGAGCTTTTTTGCCTGCTCATATTCGGCCAGGAGGCGGTTCACCTCCTGGACCGTGGTTCCGGAGCCTTTGGCGATTCGGCGTTTCCGGCTGGCTCCGATTATATGGGGGTTGCGCCGCTCCTCAACCGTCATGGATTGGATGATGGCCTTCATCCTTTTGAACTCTTTTTCCACCTCGTCCTCCTCGGGGCGGGCAAACCCGGGGAGGCGGGAGAGGAGCTGGCCCAAGGGGCCGGCCCGCCGCACCGCCTCAAGCTGGGCCAGAAAATCCTCCAGGGTAAATTCCCCTTCCTTTAGGATCTTCTCGGCCTTGGCGGCGACCCCGGCTTCCTGGAGCTTCTCCACGAGGCCGGAGAGGTCGCCCAGGCCCAGGATGCGGTCGGCCATCCGGCCCGGATCGAAGGGCTCGAGGTCCTCCGGCCGCTCGCCCACGCCCACAAAAACGATGGGGAGGCGGAGCCTGGAAGGGAGGGAGAGGGCGGCGCCACCGCGGGCGTCGCCATCGAGTTTGGTGAGGACGATCCCCGAAAGCCCTAAAGGCAAAAAGGCCTGGCCGAGGCGGATCGCCTCCTGCCCCACCAAGGCATCGAGAACGAGGAGAACATCACTGGGTTTGACCTCCCGAAGGAGCTCGCCGAGGAACGGGGGCGGGGGGAGTCCCGGCGGGGTTCCCGGGGTATCTAAAATGGCCACATCGATGAGATCCTTTTTGGCCTGGGCCAGGATCTTTGGGACCTGCTTTGGGGGCTCTTGGTCGGCGGAGGCGAAGGCTATCCCGATTTTTTGGGCCAAGGTCTGCAACTGCTCCGCGGCCGCCGGCCGCTCCGGATCGGCCGAGACCAAAAGGGGCTTCCTCCCCCGTTTTCGCAAGTATTGGGCGAGCTTGCCCGCGGTGGTGGTCTTCCCTCCTCCCGCTGGCCCAACCAGCATCACCACCGCGGGCTTTCCGGAGAGTTTCAGCTTTTGGGCTTCCCCGCCCATGATTTTGGCCATCTCCTGGCGGACGATGGCCAAAAGCTGTTGGGCCGGGGAGAGGGATTCCACGAGTTTTTCCCCCACCGCCCTTTCCCGCACCCGCGCCAAAAGCTCGGCCACCACGGCATGATGAACGTCGGCCGCGAGCAAAACTTCCCGGATCTCCCTGAGCCCCTGGTCCACGTCGGCCTGGGTGAGGAAACCCTTGCCGCGCAGGCGCTGAAAAACCTGGGAAAGGCGATCCGTTAAAGACTCGAACACAAAAGCATTCTACCTGCTCAGTTTTATCCGCTCAAGGAAATCGGTGGCCAAGGAGGCCATGGCGAACTGGGGGTGGCTGATCACGGAAAGGAGGAGGTCCCGGTTGGTCTTGACCCCGCTTATTTGGAAGCGGCGCAGGGCCGAATAGAGCCGGGTGCGCGCCTCCTCCCGATCCTCGCCGTGGGCGATGATTTTGGCCAAGAGGGGATCGTAGTAGGGGAGGACGGGCATGCCGTGATAAATGTGGGTGTCCACCCGGATCCCCATCCCGCCGGGGAGGGAGTGGAGCCAAACCCGGCCGGTGGAGGGGAGGAAACCCCGGTCCGGGTCCTCGGCGTTGATGCGGCACTCGATGGCATGGCCATAAAGCTCGATTTGCTCTTGCCGGTACCCCAGGGGCTTTCCCTGGGCCACGCGCAGTTGCTCTCGGACAAGGTTTCGCCCCACCAGCATTTCCGAGACCGGATGCTCCACTTGGATCCGCGCGTTGACCTCGATGAAGTAAAAGTCCTCGCCCTCCACGAGGAACTCCACGGTGCCGGCGCCCACGTACCCCAGGTGCTCGGCCAGGCGCACCGCGGCACGGGAGATCCTCTCCCGGAGCTTTGGGGGGAGGGCGGGGGCGGGCGCCTCCTCCACGAGCTTTTGGTGCCGCCGCTGTACCGTGCAGTCCCGCGTCCCCCAGTGCACGACGTTTCCGAACTTGTCAGCCA
>JAGDVW010000086.1:2102-3161 GCA_023255835.1 Candidatus Acetothermia bacterium | reverse complement strand
AAAACCCGGCCGTCGCCGAAGGCGAGCTCCGCCTCCTTCTTCGCCTGGGGGAAGAGGGTTTTGAGCTCCGCGGGGCTGCGGACGAGGCGGATCCCCCGGCCGCCTCCTCCCGCCGCCGCCTTGAGGAGCAGAGGATATCCCAGATCCTCGGCCCATTTTTCCGCCTCGTTCTCATCGCTTAAGGGCGGGCTCCCGGGTAAGACCGGGAGGCCCGCAGCTTTTGCCGCTTCTTTTGCCGCCACCTTGTCCCCGCAGAGGCGCAAAACCTCCGCCGAAGGCCCGATGAACGTGATCCCGTGGGCCTCGCAGATCTCCGCCAGATCCGGGTTCTCCGAAAGGAAACCGTATCCGGGGTGGAGGGCATCGGCGCCGGTGACCTCACAGGCGGCGATGAGGGCGGGGATGGAAAGGTAGGAGCGGCGCGGATCAGCCGGCCCAATGCACACCGCCTCCGTGGCCTCCCGCACGTGCAGGGCCTCCCGTTCGGCCTCGGAATAAACGGCCACGGAGAAAAGGCCCTCCTCGCGGCAGGCCTCGATCACCCGCAGGGCGATCTCCCCGCGGTTGGCGATGAGGACCTTTTCCATCCTAGACCGGCCGGAGGCGGAAGAGGGGCTGGCCGTACTCCACGGCCTCGCCCTCCTCGGCGAGGATCTCCTCCACCACCCCGGCTGCCTCCGCCCGGACCTCGTTCATCACCTTCATGGCCTCCACCACGCACAGCACCTGCCCGGGCTGGACGAGATCGCCCACTTTCACGAAGGGCGGTTCCCCGGGAGCGGGCCGGGTCCAAAAAGTCCCCACCACCGGCGAACGCACGATGATCCCCTCTTCCTTCGGAGGGGGTGGGGTTGGGGCGGCCCGGGCTCCTGCGGCCCGCCGCAGGGTGATCCTCCGTCCCTCCTCCTCCACCGTGAGCTCCACCAACTCCTCCTCCCGCATGAGGGCACAAAGCCTCTTGATCTCCGCTAAATCCATGGCACTCCTCCTAAAAAGCCTGAAACCTGTCCCGCCCGGTCTATAATAACGCCGAGGGGTGATGTAGAGGGTGAGCATAGA
>JAGDVW010000086.1:0-2002 GCA_023255835.1 Candidatus Acetothermia bacterium | reverse complement strand
TATTCGAGCTGCGCATTCGCCATCTCCTCAAAACAAGCAAAGGCAAAAGAGCCAAGGCTTTGGCCCATCTTCTGCGCGATCCCAACGATTTCATCACCACCTTGGTTTTTTGCAACAACCTCGTGAACGTGGGGGCCTCGGCCCTCGCTACCCTCCTCTTTCTCCGTGTCCTTCCGGAGAACGTCCCGGCTTACCTCACCGGTCTTGTGACCACGGCGGTGATGACCGTTCTTCTTTTGGTGATCGGGGAGGTGACCCCCAAGAATTTGGCGAAGAACCGGCCGGAGGCCATTGGGCTCAGGGCGGTGGTGCCCGTTTGGTACCTCACCCGGGCCCTCTGGCCCCTGGTTCGGGCCCTGCGGGCCACCTCCAGTGGGCTTGTGAAGCCTTTTGGGGTCGACCTCCTCGTGCGGGAGGGCCCGCCCATCACCCGCGATCAATTCCTCTCCCTCATCGAGGTGGCCGAGGAGCGAGGCGCCATCACCGCACAATTCGCAGAGATGATGCGCCGCATCCTCACCTTGGACCAGACCACCGCCGATGAGGTCATGGTCCCCCGCACCGAGATAAAAGCCATCGAAGTCACTACCCCCATCCCGGAGGTCATCGATTTCGTCATCCGCGATGGACACTCCCGCTACCCCGTGTATCGGGAACGCCTGGATCAGGTGATCGGCATCCTCCACGCCAAGGACCTTCTGGCCCATGCCAAGGCCGGGAACACCAACGTTTCTTTGGCTCCCCTTTTGCGGCCGGTGATTTTTGTTCCCACCACAAAGCCGGTGAGCGCCCTCCTTAGGGAATTCCAGCAGGAGCGGGCCCACATGGCCATCGTGGTGGACGAATACGGCGGGGTGGCGGGACTGGTGACCCTGGAGGATGTGCTCGAGGAGATCGTGGGCGAAATCGAGGACGAATACGACCGCCGAAGGCAACGCACCCTCATCCGCCGCCTCTCCCCCACCGAGGCCCTGGTGGACGGCGACGCCGAGGTCCGGCGGGTCAACCGCACCCTGGGCCTCTCCCTCCCCGAGGAGGAGGCGGTGACCCTGGCCGGCCTCATCCTTGAGACCTTGGGCGACATCCCCGAGCCCGGAACAAAACTTCGCTTCGGCTCCGTGGAGCTCATCGTGGAAGAGGCCTCGGAGCGGGAAATCCAAACGGTCCGGGTTATCATTCTCCCTGAGCCCGAAACCAAAGGCAATGCGAGCTAAAGGGGGATCCTGTGAGAAGTGTTCTTTTTTGGGCCCTTGTTTTCTGCGTGGCCGCCAGCTCCGCGGAGATCCGCATCGCCGTGGAGTTCGATCCCAAGGCCCACGAGATTTATGGCTCGGAGTGGATAAAGCTCAGCGAGCCTCAAGATGAGGCGTGGTTTGCCCTTTTGGCCAACCTCGGCCGGGAGAAAAATCCCTACGTTTCGCCCCTTGTCCTCGATTCCACCTATGTTTCCGGGTTCGATCCGGCTTGGACGAAGATCGAGGGGGTGGTTTGGGAGCCGAGCGGGCAGGCCCTGGAATACGAGCTTTTGCCCGCGCCGGCCACAATGCAAACCTACTCCTTGAAGGATGTCCTTTTGCGGGTATCACTCCCTAGGGAGGCCGGGACCCTGCGCGTTTCCTTCCGCACCCGTTTCCCCCATGTTTGGCTTGAGCCCGGAAGGCTTGGGGACATTTACACTTGGCGCTTCGGCTGGCATCCGATCCTCCTTCCTGCGCGGCCCGGGGAGGATTTCCCCTTGGTCCTCCCCTTCCATCAATACGAGGTGGAGCTCGCTCTCCCCGCGGGCTGGCAGGCTTTTCTTCCTGGGGAGATGGAGCGGGATGGGAACGTTTTCCGCACGCGTTTCCCCGGGCCGGTGAACTCCGTGGCCCTCTTTTTTGGGCCGGCTGAGAACTTTCGGACCTTCTCCCTGGAGGTTGAGGGCCGGGTTTTTGAGGGGGTGGCCCTTCCTGGCGATGAAGGGGGGCTGCGGGCCCTGCTCACCTGGGCCCCGGAGATCCTC
>JAGDVW010000067.1 GCA_023255835.1 Candidatus Acetothermia bacterium | reverse complement strand
CCCTCCCCCAGGAGGGGGAGCTCCGGCAAAAAGGGGATGTCGTGTTTGAGGCTGTATTCCACGGCCTTTTTGGGATCAGCAAGGGGGAGGGACCCGATCTGGGTGATCACCAGCCCCATCTCCTCGTACCTTGGCATAATCGCCCGAAGTTTATAGGGTGAGCCCATGGAATTCGCAGCGATAATCTTGGCCGGGGGCCGGGGGAAGAGGATGGGCCAAGACAAGGCCGCTCTTCTCTTGGAAGGAGAGCCCCTTTTGCTCCGTCAAATCACATCCCTTCGGGATCTCGGTTTTCAAGAAGTGGTGGTGGCCCTGGGACGAAAACGCGCGCTTCCTTTCCACCTGGACGCACTAGCGGTGGAGGACAGCTTTCAAGGGATGGGCCCCCTGGCCGGCATCCATGCCGGGCTCTCCGCAATTCGGGCTCCCGCTGCCCTTGTGGTGGCGTGCGACATGCCGATCTTTGTGCCCCCGCTCCTTTGGGAACTCCTGAGGCTTTCCGGCGCAGAAAAAATCGCGATATGCCTACGCCGGGGATTCATCGAACCCTTCCCAGGGATATATCCCAAAAGTGTTCTTCCTTTTCTCACCGAGGCCTTGAGGCTGGGAAAATTAAAGGTTCAGGATTTCATCTGGTCTGCCCCTCACGCGCTTTTGCCCGAGGCCAAGACGAAAGAACTGGATCCGGAAGGGCTTTCCTTTGTGAACCTCAACACCGAAGAGGAAAAGGAGCGCCTTTGCGTCGGCTGAGGATACGGCGCTTCAGGGAGCAGGGTTGGGAGGAGGTTTGGGACGAAATCGCCGAGGAAGGGCTCCTTGAGCTGAACGTGAAGGATGGACCAACGGTCTCCCTTGTCTGCACACCCCAAGATATAAAGGCCCTAGTTTTCGGCTATCTTCTGGGGCGGGGCCTCATTCGCGCCGCGGAGGAAGTCCAGGAATATCGGGAGGAATGGGATTTTTCTGTGGCCATCCCGGGCGAGGTGGTCCGGGTCGCGGTGAGGCTGGCCCGAGAAATTTCGTCCTCCACGGATACGCTCATTTGGAGCTCTTGTGCAGGGGAGGCGAACTTCGCGGGCTGTGAAGTTTTGTCCCCAAGGCCTTTGTTTTCCGCTTCCAATCTCCTTAGTATCCCCCAAAAGATCAACGCCCACATCCAAGGTTTTCGCCGGACCGGCGCCTTTCACTACGCCTTCCTTTTGGACCGGGATATGACAATTCTGACCGTAGGTGAGGACATCGGCCGCCACAATGCCGTGGACAAGGCCATCGGAAAGGCTGTGCTTACCGGGCAAGGTTTAGAGGAGACCGTCCTTTTCACCACCGGCCGGGCCACTGCAGAGATGGCCGCGAAGGCCGTGCGCGCGGGCATCCCCCTTTTGGCCTCGCAAGGAGCGGCCCTGCTGGGGGCGATCCATTTGGCCCGCAAATGCAATTTAGGCCTGATCGGCTTTTTGCGCGGCCGTCGCTTCAATCTTTACGCAGGAGAGGCCTGGTTAAAGCCGTGAGCTAAAAGAGCCCTTTCACTTGACCTGTTTCCACATCGATATCGATGCGCCGAAACGCTGGGTCGGAACTAGTTCCGGGCATGAGGGTTATGTCGCCCGCCACGGGACATAAGAATTTGGCCCCGCTGAACACCAAAATATCCCGGATCGGAAGCACCCAGCCCTTGGGAACCCCTTTGAGGTCGGGATTGTGAGAGAGGGAGAGATGGGTTTTCACCATCATGGTGAAGAAATCCTGGTATTCGGGGGACTCGAACTCCTCGAGCTTTTCCTGGGCTTCCGGCATCCACACGACCTCATCGGCACCGTAGACCTCTTTGGCGATGAGCTCCACCCGCTTGGACAACGGCATCTCCATGGGGTAAAGGAAGCGAAAGTCCACAGGCTCTTCGCAGGCCTCCAGGACGGCGTCGGCAAGCTCCAAGGCCCCCTCTCCGCCTTTGAGCCAGTGCTCCCCTACCGCGCAACGTGCTCCCGTTTCTTTCTCCACCACTTTGCGGATGAAGTTGAGCTCGGCTTCCGTGTCTGTGGGGAAGCGATTGATGCACACCACCGGGATAACCCCGGACTTCTGCACGATCCCGATGTGATGAAGGAGGTTAGCCATGCCCCGCTCAAGGAGCTCGAGGTTTTCCTTTTTGTACTCCTCGGGAAGGGGCCGGCCGGGGATGACCCGCGGGCCACCACCGTGCATTTTCAAAGCCCGCACGGTGCAGACCACCACGGAAACGTTGGGGACAAGCCCCGAAAGCCGACACTTCACGTTCCAGAACTTCTCAAAACCGATATCCGCTCCGAATCCCGATTCCGTCACGTGGTAATCGAACAGTTTCAGGCCAAGCAAATCGCCGATGATGGAGGACTGGCCAACGGCGATGTTCGCAAAAGGACCGGCATGGACCAAAACCGGCTGATATTCGATGGTACAACAAAGGGTGGGGTTGATGGTGTTGCGCATCCAGGCGGCCATGGCTCCCGCCACCTCCAGATCCTCGCAAGTGATGGGTTTCCCGCGTTTGCTGTAGGCTACGGTTATTTTTCCAATCCTTTCCCGCAAATCCCGCAGATCTCGAACGATGGAGAGGATGGCCATGAGCTCGCTGGACACAGAGATTTGAAATCCCGATTCCATCATAAATCCATCGTTTTTCCCGCCAAGGCCGATGATGATGCGACGGAGGGCCTGGGCGCAGAAATCCATGGCCCATCTCATTTCCACCCGTCTTGGATCGATGTCCAATCTCCGCAGGCCCCGTTTGGCCAGTTCCGCATCGGAGTAGTTGAACTCGTGCTGAAGGCGAGCGGTGAGGGCAACCATGGCCAGATTGTGGGCGTTGGTGATGGCATCAATATCGCCGGTCAACCCCAGGGAAAACTCCGTCATGGGGATGAGAAGGGCATTGCCCCCTCCGGCGGCGGTGCCTTTGATGTTGAAGGTGGGGCCGGCGGAGGGCTGACGAATGCAGCCGCCCACGTTTTTGCCGCGCTTGGCCAGGCCCTCGATGAGGCCCAAAGTGGTGGTGGTCTTCCCCTCGCCAAGAGGGGTGGGGGTGATGGCCGTAACCTCAATGTATTTGCCGTTAGGGCGGTCCCGCAGCCTCTCCATGATCTTTCGGTAATCGAGCTTGCAAATCCGCCCGTAAGGGATGACCTCGTCTTTGTTCAATCCTAGACGCTCCGCCCACTCCTCAGGGGTGGGCATGTGCTTCTCCGCCTCCTGAGCGATCTGCCAATCCGCAAGAACCGTGGGATCATAGGGCATTTCCGCCTCCTTTCCTCAACCCAGCAGTCCCGCTAGCCCCAG
>JAGDVW010000082.1 GCA_023255835.1 Candidatus Acetothermia bacterium | reverse complement strand
TTCCCAGTTCATCTGGGATCACCACGGGGTTTAGACAATGCAGCCCCTCCACCAAAAGGAGGGCCTCGCTATCGAGGCGCAGGGTCGGGCCTTTTTTCCGGGTGCCCGTGGGAAAATCGAAGTGCGGCAGGGTCACCTCTTTTCCGCAAGCCAGATCCATCATCTGCTCCTGAAAGAGCTGGAGATCCACGGCGGAAATATCGTCGAAGTCGTTGAGGCCTCGGCGGACCATCTCCTCCCGGGGCAGGAAATAGTCATCCAGGGAAATGGGGTAGGGCCGAAGTCCCAGGGCCAAAAGCTGCACAGCCAATCTCTTCGTGAACGTGGTCTTTCCTGAGGAGGATGGTCCAGCGATGAGGACAATTTTGGGCTCGCGTTGAGCGATGGCTTGGGCGATCTCTGCGATCCTCTGCTCGTGCAAAGCCTCGGAGACGAGGATCACCTCGGTCATCCGCCCGGTGCGGATGGCCTCGTTCACGGTGAGGACATCGTAGACACCGAGGAGTTCCAGCCAGCGGCCGTATTCCTCGAAGACCTGCCAAAGGGGCTGGTAGTCCTCCACCGGAGCTAGTTCCGTGGGGCGCTCCCGCCGCGGGAACCGCAGGATGAAACCATTGTGGTAGGGGTGGAGCTGGAAATACCGGAGGTATCCGGTGGAGGGGACCATCGGGCCAAAAAGATACTCCTGAAAATTCCCCAGGCGGTAAAGGGGGATGGTGAGGGCGTTTTGGGAGGAAAGGAGGGCGGCCTTCCGGGCAAAGCCCTGCTCAGCCAACCGCCGCGCCGCTTCGCCGGCGGGAACGAGCTCCTTTTCAATGGGCCGATCCTCTTCCACCCACTGACGCATCAAATTCTCGATCTGCAAAAGCTCCGACGGGGAGAAGGGGGGCCTCCCCATCACCCGACAGTAATAACCCCCGAAGGGCACGGAGTGATCGATGATGAGGCGGGCCTGGGGGAAAAGTGCGGCCACCGCCGCGGCCAAAAGGAAGCTCAGGGAACGCGTGTAGATCCGAATCCCCTCGGAGTCGGTCATGAAGATCGGCCGAATTTCCGAATCCCGGCGCAAGGGCTCGGAGAGTTCCCGAAGCTCCCCGTCCACCAGGGCCGCCACCGCCGGGACGGAAGGATCCGGATAGGCCGCGGCCACGAACTCCGCAAGCTTTGTCCCCACCGGGCCTTCCAGGATGCGCCCGTCGGGAAAAACGGCTTGCACGGTATCCCTGGGCTTCCCCTGGCGAATCATGGGGTGCAATTATACGCGCTCGAGCTCTTCCAAGGCCTGCCGATATTCGGCGAAATCCGCGGGGGAAAAGAGGACGAACCTGACCTCCTTCAATTTCCCCGGGTTTTCCCGAAGGAAATCCCGGACCGCGCGCAACGCCACCCGCGCCGCCTCAGGCACAGGATACCCGTAGGCTCCGGTGGAAATGCTGGGGAAGGCCACGGTTTTTATGCCGTGCTGCACGGCCAAGGAAAGGCAGGATCGATAGGCCTTGGCCAAAAGCTCGGCCTCGCCCCGATTTCCCCCGTGCCATACCGGGCCCACGGTGTGGATCACATACTGGGCGGGGAGATTTCCGCCGGGGGTGAGGACGGCCTCTCCAGTGGGGAGGCGGCCCCGTTCCTTTCGTATTTTCGCAGCGGCTTCGGTGACCACGGGCCCTCCGGCCCGATGGATGGCCCCGGAAACCCCTCCGCCCGGGGTGAGGTCCGGATTGGCCGCGTTCACAATGGCCTCCACCTCCTGTTTGGTGATGTCCCCCCGCACAAGGACGAGCTTTGTTCCCGCAATCTCCCTCTCAACGCGCTCCATCTTCACCTCCCAAAACGAGCCCCAAGAGATTTTCCAGCAGGCGCACAGCGTTTGCCGCGTGCTTATTCCGGACCCGGCGGCAGGGCGGGGCCAGGCCAGGATCGCCCATGTCCGTGTTCACCTGCTCCAGCCTGGCCAAATCCCGGAAGCGAGAGAGGAGCTGATCATGTCGAATTCCGCGGAAAAGAAGCTGGGAAATCCCCTCGGAGACGAGCGTTTCTGGATCTTCATCTTTCTCGATGAGGAAGGCCAAAAGGGCGCGGTAAGCCCCGGTGAGAGCGATTTCCAGGGCCCAATCGTGGCAACCCTGGGCTAAAAGGGCCTTGGCGGCGAGCAAATCGTGGGCGGCCTGTTCGCGGTAGCGCCGGCTTTCATGCCGGCGTTTTTCCGCGGACCAGGGAAATCCTGCCCCGGCCCGGAGCTCCTCGGGCATCCCCTCCTCAGGGAACCCAAAGCGGTGGGCGAGTTCGTGGAAGACGGTGCGGCGGATTTGATCGCGCAGCTCCTCCTCGCTTTGGCACCACTCCTCCAGGGGCCGGCGGAAGAGGACGACCGTCCCGGGAAAATCCCGGGGATTTTCCGCCTCCAAAAGGCTTGGCCCCTCATACATTCCAAACGGATAGTTTGGCGGCCGCAGGCCCCATTCCTCCATGAGCTCCTCGTCGGGATAATCCTCCACCCGGATCTCCAGGCCCTGGAGGTAACCCCGAAATTCCTCGGGGAGCTCGCGCAAAGCCCCTTTTACGAGCTCGGCAAACCTCTCTTCCCCCACCCTCACCGGCATCGGGGAAAATCCTAGCCGCGGCGGAAGGTGGTCTCACCCGTCCTTGGACTTGGGGCGGCCTTGGATAAAGTGAAGGCCATGCGCGTTGGATACGTTCAGTTCTCCCCGGAATTCGGGGAAAAGGAGAGGAATTTACGGCGCGTCGAGGAGCTTTTGGCCGGGAAAAGCGCGGATCTCTGGGTCCTCCCGGAGCTTTGCACCACGGGGTACCAGTTCAAGGGCAAAAAAGAGCTCGAGGAGCTAGCGGAGCCCATTCCCGGCGGTCCTTCCCTGCGGATAGTGGAAAGGCTCGCCAGGGAAAGGAAGGCCTACTTCGTCTTGGGATTGGCGGAGCGCGATGGGGAAAGATTTTTCAACAGCGCTGCCCTCATCGGCCCCGCGGGCTTCGTCCATTCCTACCGCAAAGTCCACCTCTTTTTCCGGGAGAAACTCTTTTTCGCGCCTGGGGACCGCCCCTTCGAGGTGGTGAAGGTTCAGGACATCCCCTTGGGAATCCTGATCTGTTACGATCACCTGTTCCCCGAGGCTGCAAGGGTTTTGGCATTGAAGGGGGCCTGGCTCATCGCGCACCCGGCCAACTTCGTCCTCCCCGGTTTGGGCCAGCTCACCATGCGGGTGCGGGCCCTGGAGAACCGGGTCTTCGTGATCACCGCGAACCGCGTGGGCCGGGAATCCCGGGACGAGCCAGCCCTCGTTTTCACCGGGATGTCCCAAATTTGTTCCCCCGCAGGGGAAATCCTCGCTTCCTCCTCGGAGTCCGCCGAGGAAGCGGTGGTGGTGGAGATCGATCCCCAAAAAGCTTTGGACAAGAAGCTCACCCCTCTCAACGACCTCTTTCAAGACCGCCGGCCGGAGTTCTACCGGGCCCTTGTGAGGGGGTAGAATTCTTCGGAGGTTTTTATGGCCTTGTTCAAGGTGGCCACTTACAATTGCAATTCCATCCGAAGCCGCCTTCCTTTGGTCCTCTCCTGGCTTTCCCGGGAAAAGCCCGATGTCCTTTGTCTTCAGGAGACGAAGACCCCGGACGCCGAGTTTCCCGCCTTGGCTTTTCAAGAAGCCGGCTACCACGTGGTTTATCGCGGGTTCAAGGGGCAGGCGGGGGTGGCCGTGGCCACCCGGGAGGAGCCCAAGGACGTCCATTTCGGCCTCGACGACGGAGGACCGCCCGATGAGGATCGGCTCATCCTCCTTTGGGTGAAAGGGATCCCCATCGTCAACACTTACGTTCCCCAAGGGCAATCCGTGGATAACCCCATGTTCCAATACAAGTTGGAGTGGCTTTCTCGGCTGAGGAATTTCTTCGCCCGCCGTTTTTCCCCGCACGAACCCCTCCTTTGGTGCGGGGATTTCAACGTGGCCCCGGAGGAGATCGACGTGCACAGCCCCGATAAACTCCGGAACCACGTGGATTTCCACCCCAAAGTCCGCGCCGCCTTGGAGGAGATCCGGAGATGGGGGTTTGTGGACGTCTTCCGCAAGCACCATCCCCACGAGCCCGGCCAATACACGTTTTGGGACTACCGTGTGCCCAAGGCGTTGGAGCGGAACTTGGGCTGGCGGGTGGATCACATTTGGGCCACGGCCCCTTTGGCCGAGAAATCCTTGCGGGCTTGGATCGATCGGGAGGCCCGGCGGGCGGAAAAGCCCTCGGACCACACCTTCCTTGTGGCCGAATTCGCCCTTTAACTTGCCTCAAGCTCGCGGAGAAGGACCCAATAGGGCCGGCCTGGCCCGCGGTGGAAGTAGAGTTCGAATATGCGGCCCTCGGCGGTGCGGACCTTATACCAATCGCGGTGCCGGCGCTGCCACCAAGCCCGCTTAAAATCCAAAACCCGCCGGTGCTCCAAAATCTCCACGATTTTGTGCTCCCTCCCCTCCCAGAGGAAGCTCGTGGGCGGGCCCGGCTTTTGCGCAAACTTCACCTCCACTTCCACATCGATAAACCGCCCTGCCATCCTTTTAAGTGTACGATATCCTTCCCCCATGGAATTCGTGCGCTATTTGATCCGGCCGGAGCGCTGGGAGACCCTCCCCCCGCGGTGGGCGGAGATCTTCGGAAGAAACGCACCGCTTGGCGTGGAGATCGGCTTTGGCAACGGCGAATTCCTCTTGGAGATGGCCAAAGCTCATGCGGATTGGAACTGGGTAGGGTTTGAGACGAGCCTCACCTGCATCGTCAAAGCCGGGAAAAAGTTGGCCCAAACGGGTGTGGGGAATGTCCGCCTCGCCCTCGTGGATGGGAAATTCGCGCTGCGCGAGCTTTTCCCCGATGGAAGCGTACATCGGGTGTACGTGAACTTTCCCTGTCCCTGGCCGAAAAGTCGCCATGCTCACCGCCGGCTTGTGGACGAAGGTTTCGCCCAGATCCTGTCGGCGGTATTGGCCGCGGACGGCGCATTTTCCCTGGTGACCGATGCCCTTTGGTATGCGGAAGAGGCCAAAAACCATCTGAGCCGGGCCGGGCTCGTCGTGCAGGGGCCCGATCCCCTCCCCGCGGGCTGGCCAGGGACCCGCTACGAGCGGAAATGGCGATCCCGCGGGCTTTCCGTTTGGCAGGTGGTCGCAAAAAAGGCCCAAGCGGGTAAAGTCGAGCGGATCGCAGGAGGGCCCATGCCTCATGCAAAAGTTTCTGTGCCCTTTGAGCCCGGGAGAATTGCGGCCTTGGCGGGCCTCAAGGAAACTTGGCAAGATGGGGCCTTCGTGGTGAAAGAAGTTTTCTTCTCCCCCGCGGAAAAAATCGCGCTTCTCCGCGTTTTTTCCACCGACCAAGGTTTCGCCCAGCATTTTTTCCTCAGCGTTTCCGAGCACCACGATGGTGTGATCGTGCAGCTTGATGGGGCTACCGTGCCTTTTCGGACCCCGGCGGTGAAGCGGGCCGTGGCCGCAGTGGCCAGAGCCTTGGGGGAAACATGCTCTTCCTAGCCCTGTTTGCTTTTTTGGCCCAAGCCGGGGAGTTCGGGATGCAGCTAGCGGGACCAGGGCCAAGCGGCACCCTTTGGCTCGAACAAACCTGGGAATTTGCCAATTGGAGCGTTTTTGCCCGCGTTGAAGGCTCCCTACCCTTGGGGTTCCGCCGCGCAAATTTAAAGCTCGCATGGAACGCTGGAGGACTGAGCCTTTCCCCGGAGCTCCTCCTCTTGGGAAACGTGCGCCTTGACGTCTTCCTCGCGAGCTCATTTCAACTTAGCACGACCTGGCAGGGGGGGACCGCAGGCTTTCAAGTGGGATCGAAGGCTGGCTTGATCGCGCTAAACATAGCCCCCACCCCGCTCCTCATCGCCTGGGGAGCCCTTCGCTGGGAAAAAGAAGAATTCGCGGTGGAATTCGACCTCGATGGCCCCTCCCCTTGGCGCCCAAGCTTAACGCTCGATATAGGTCCCCTAGCCTTGAATTTTGGCTCCACTCTTTCTTTGACCTTGTCCCAGGAGGCCGGAGCCTGTGCGGGGACTTCGGGAATCCAAATTTCCCCTGATCCCCTCCAGTTCCACAGCCTACGCTGGTCCTCCAGGAATGCTCAGTTCCAGGCCTTTTTGGCTAGCTCCGGCCAAGCTTGGTGGAAGGTTCAGGTAACAAAAGACAATTGGACGAGCTCGGCCTTTTTCTCCTTTTCGGCGGGGGCGATCAACCAAGCCGTTTTCGAACTGCGTTTTGCGTTTTAGAGTTTTGGGAAATGGAGGGGCAGGGCAGCCGCGCCCAAAAGCCCCACATCGTCCCCGAGTTTTGTGAGTTCCACCCGTGGTCGGACCCGGCTCATGGTTTGTAAACCCGTCACCACCTTGGGGCCCAGGAAATCCCAGGAATTGGTGAGGCCGCCGCCGAAGATGATCATTTCGGGCTCTAAGAGCTCGGCCACGATGGCCAAGGCCTGGCCCATGGCCAGGCAAGCACTGTCGATCAGGCTCAAAGCGCCTGGTTCCCCCTTTCGCGCGCGCTCCACCAATTCCTTGGCGGAAAGCCTCTGTCCCACACGTTCCAAAGCCCGGTCGCCCAAAGCTGCTCCGCCGGCGATGGCCTCCAGACACCCGCGCTTCCCGCATCGACAAAGGGGGCCATTTGGGTCCAAAGTTATGTGGCCGATTTCGCCGGCTTGGCCGGTGGCTCCCCAGACCACCTGCCCGCCGGCCACTATCCCCCCGCCGATCCCCGTGGACCAGGTCACGTAGAGGAAATTGCGGGCTTTCCAACCGTGGACGAGCTCACCCAGCGCCGCGCAGTTCGCATCGTTTCCGAGAAAAACTGGACAACGGAAGGTCTCCCGTAGCCCCTCCACCACGTTCACCCCGTCCCAGTGGGGGAGATTGGGGGCATTGAGGATGAGGCCTTGCCGCATATCCATGGGAGCTGGTGCTCCAACCCCGATGGCGTCGGGTTTCTCCCAGCCCACCTCCTTGAGGAGCGCGGCGATCGCTTCTTTGACCTCGGCCAAGCCGCGGGTGGGGAAAACGCGCCGGGCCAGAACCTGGCCAGCCCGGACTGCCCCCACCCGCGTGCGGGTCCCACCGATATCCACGCCGATGAGCCTCTCCACGAGCCCGATGGTAGCCGAAGAGGGCGGCTTTGCACCGGCACGTTAAAATTGGGAAAAATGCGCGTCGTTGACCTGATCGAGAAGAAGAGGGATGGAGGGGAGCTCTCCCCCGAGGAAATCCGCTGGCTCATAAAAGGGTACGTGGCCGGGGAAGTTCCCGATTATCAGATGGCCGCCTTCCTCATGGCCGTGTACTTCCGGGGGATGAGCGAGGGGGAGACGGTGGCCCTCACCCAGGCCATGGTGGAAAGCGGCGAACGCCTGGACCTTTCGGCGATCCCCGGGATCAAGGTGGATAAGCACTCCACCGGTGGGGTGGGCGACACCGTCACTTTGGTCCTCGTCCCCCTCATGGCCGCGGCGGGACTCGTCATGGCCAAGCTCTCCGGGAGGTCCTTGGGCCACACGGGGGGAACCATCGATAAATTCGAGTCCATCCCCGGGGTGCGCACAGAACTTTCCCTGGCGGAGATCGTGGAGCAAGCCAAACGGATCGGCGCGGTCATCGCCGATCACACCGCGGAACTCGTTCCGGCGGATCGCCTGATCTACGAGCTTCGAGATGTGACGGGCACCGTGCCCTCCCTTCCCCTCATCGCCGCCTCGGTCCTTTCGAAAAAGATCGCGGGCGGGGCGGACGCCATCATCTTGGACGTGAAATGCGGGGATGGGGCGTTCATGCGCACCTTCCCCGAGGCCCGCCAGCTCGCAGAGACCCTCGTTCGCGTGGGAAACCGTTTGGGGAAGAAATTTGCCGCTTTGATCACCGCCATGGACCAACCTTTGGGCCGCCTGGCCGGAAACGCCCTGGAGGTGCGCCAGGCGATCGAGGTCCTCCGGGGCGAGGGCCCCAGCGATCTGCGGGAGATCGTGTTGGCCCTGGGTGCGGAGCTTTTGGTCCTGGTGGGCGAGGCCCCTTCCCCAAAGGATGGGCAAGAAACACTTTCTCGCCTTTTGCACTCGGGGAAAGCGTTTGCCAAGTTTCGGGAGCTTGTGGCTGCCCAAGGTGGGGATATCCGGGCCGTGGAGGATCCGGAGCGCCTTCCCAAGGCGGCCCAGGTGGTGGAGGTCTTGGCCAATGAGGCTGGCTACGTGCAAGGGGTGCGGGCGCGGGCCATCGGTTTGGCCTGCGGCCTTTTGGGCGCCGGTCGGGAAGTGAAGGGGCAGCGGGTGGATCCCGCCGCGGGCGTGGAGCTCCTCGCTAAAACGGGGGACAAAGTGGAAAAAGGGGAACCCTTGGCCCGCCTCCACGTGGGCCGGCCCGATCGCCTACTCGAAGCCAAGAAACTCGTGGAATCAGCGTTTCTCATCGGGCCCACACCTCCACCGCCTTCCCCGCTCATTTTGGATCGCATCGTGTAAAATCCGCCCAGGAGGTGGTCTATGGCCTACGTGACGAAGAAAGAGCTCATCGACAAGATCAAGCCGCTCCTCTCCGAGCTCGCCATGGTTCGGGAGGAGCTGGAGTCCGCGTTCGAGCGGGTCTCCGACCTCCTGGAGAAGATCGAGGACGCTGTGGAAGAGGCGGAGGACAAGGACTGAGAAGACCTTTGTCCCCCTGGCGCCGCCCGCGCGGCGCCTTTTTCTTTTTTGCGGGAAAGTAGCCTAGGGGAGGAGGCCAAAATGTGGTTCTTGGCCCAGGCAAGCCCAGGTGAAACGAGCTCCGCCTGGCAGGGAGTTCTGACGTTCGTCCAGTCCATGGCGACCTTCATCGGGCAGGGTTTGGTGAGGCTTTGCAACCTCATCCTCCCTCCCAGCCGGCCCTTGGGGGAGGACATGGTCCTGCCCTTGGGATATCTTGGCCTTCTCACCGCGGTGCTCCTCGTCTTCGATCTCCTTGCGGCGGCCCGGAAGGCGATATGGATCGTGGTGGGAATTGGCTGGCTGTTGCTGATCCTCCGCATCGTCCTTTGGGCGTTGGGGATTCAATAGCCAAGGCCGCGGCGGATCATGTTGGCCGCGGAGTAAAAAAGGACCAAGGAGAAAAGGCGCCGCAAAGTTCTCTGGGGAAGACGCACAGCTATAGCTGGCCCCGCTTGCGCACCGATCAGTATCCCCGCGGACAAAGGGAGAGCCAGATCCCAATGGGTTCTTCCGGCCAAAGCGTGCAAAGAGGTGGAGAGGGCGGCGGTGGGGACCATCACCAAAAGGCTGGCGGCCACGGCCTCAACCATGGGAAGCCCAAGCCAAAGGAGGGCGGGCACCATGATCACCCCTCCTCCGATCCCAAAGAGGCTGTTGGCTGTGCCCGCTAACACTCCCACCAAAGAGGCCAACCAAACCGAATGACCCCGGTGTCCGCGAGCTTTGACCAATTCCTTTGGCTCTTTGCCCAGAAGCAGGACAGTTGCCGGATAAAGAAGAAAGAGACCGAAGGCCAAGGCCAAAGCCCCTGACGATATCCTTCCCGTCAAAAACGCGCCGAGGTAGCTTCCTCCCAATGCCCCAGGCACCAAGGCCAAGCTGATCCGCCACGGATTTTTGCGGCGGAGAAAATAGCCGATGGATCCGGAGATCCCGGTAGCCAAGACTCCCACAATGCTTGTGCCCGTGGCTTCTTGAGCGGTGGCCACAAGGCCGCTGAGGAGGAGAAGTGGGACCATGAAGATTCCGCCGCCAATTCCCAAAAGGGAGCCCAAAAGCCCTATCCCAATCCCGGCCAGCCCCAAAAGCGCATAGAGCATAGGAATTAAATTCTAACCGCGCCCTGCTATGCTCCAAAGGAACACACCAGCGAAAGTTTTTCACCTGGTTGACGCCCGGGAAACTTTTCACCTACGGGCCTGTTTATGCCCCGTTTTCTGAAGCCTGACTATCCGGGCCAGCTTGAGCCACAGCCGCAGCCTTTTCGAAGGTTACCTTTTCCCCGTTTTTATCGTAGCGGACGCGAACGCGCTCACCCCGGTTGAATTGGCCGGAAAGGAGGGCCTCAGCAAGGGGGTTCTCCACCTCGGTTTGGATTTTTCGGCGCAGCTCGCGGGCCCCGAACTCCGGCCGATACCCCACCTCCGCCAAATGTTCCACCAAGCTTTCGTCGAACTCGAGCTCGATCCCCTGCCCTCTGGCCATCCGCCGCACCCGCTCCAGCTGAAGCTTCACAATCTCTTTTATCTGCTCCTTGGTGAGGGCATGGAAGACGATGATCTCATCGATGCGGTTCAAAAACTCCGGCCGGAAGTGCCTCCGCAGGATCTCCATCAATTTTTCCTTGAGCTCCTCGTAAGAGAGCTTTTGCCCAGGTGGGGCGGTGAGGTTGCGTTGGATAAGCTCGCTTCCCAGGTTGCTGGTGGCGATGATGATGGTGTTGGAGAAGTCCACGGTGCGGCCTTTTCCATCGGTGAGGCGGCCGTCGTCGAACACTTGGAGGAGGATGTTGTGCACTTCGGGATGGGCTTTTTCGATCTCATCGAGGAGGATCACGGAATAGGGCCGACGGCGCACGCGTTCGGTGAGTTGACCCCCTTCCTCATAGCCCACGTAGCCGGGGGGAGCCCCGATGAGGCGGGAGACGGTGTGGCGCTCCATGTATTCGGACATGTCGATGCGGATGAGGGCGTCCTCGTCGCCGAAGACGGCCCAGGCCAGGGCCTTGGCGAGCTCGGTCTTCCCCACCCCCGTGGGCCCGAGGAAGAGGAAAGTGGCGATGGGTTTGTGCTTTTCCTTGAGACCGGCCCGGGAGCGGCGCACCGCCGCGGCCACCGCCCGCACCGCCTCATCCTGGCCCACCACCCGCTCGTGCAATTTCTCCTCAAGCTTCAGGAGGCGCTCCCGCTCCTCTTGGGTGAGCTCGGAAACGGGGATCCCCGTGAGGCGGGAGATGATCTCCGCCACGTGCTCGGCCCGCACCTCCGGCACCTCCGAGGCCACCGTCTTCTTCCACCGCGCCGTGGCCTCCTCCAAGGCCTTCTCCGTCTCCTTTATCTTGGCCTCGAGTTCCTTGGCCCGATCGAATTGTTTTCGGCTCGTGGCATAATCGAGTTCCCGCTTGAGCTCTTGAAGCTCAGCCTCGAGTTCCTGAACCTCGGCGGGGCGGGAAGTGGCCTGGATGCGCACCCGCGCCGCGGCTTGGTCGATGAGGTCGATGGCTTTATCGGGGAGGTACCGGCCGGTGATGTAGCGATCGGAGAGCTCCGCCGCGGCCACGATGGCCTCGTCGGTGATCCGCACCTTGTGGTGGGCCTCGAACCGATCGCGCAAACCTTTCAGGATCTGAATCGTCTGCTCCACGGTGGGCTCGGCGATGAACACCGGCTGGAAACGGCGTTCCAGGGCGGCGTCCTTTTCGATGTATTTCTGGTATTCGTTCAGGGTGGTGGCGCCGATGAGGTGGAGTTCGCCCCGGGCCAGGGCGGGCTTGAAGGCGTTGGCCAAATCCATCCCGCCCTCGGCCTGGCCAGCGCCCACGATGGTATGGATCTCGTCGATGAAGAGGATCAGCTCATCCTGATGGGCGAGGATCTCGTCGAGGATGGCCTTCACCCGCTCCTCGAACTCCCCGCGGTATTTTGTTCCGGCCACAAGGCTATTGACGTTTAGCTCCACCAGGCGCTTGTTCCTGAGGACTTCGGGCACCTCGCCCCGCACGATCCTTTGGGCCAAGCCCTCCACGATGGCCGTCTTCCCCACGCCGGGCTCGCCGATGAGGACGGGGTTGTTCTTTTTTCGGCGGGAGAGGATTTCGATCACCGTTTCTATCTCTTTCGCCCGGCCGATCACCGGATCGAGCTTCCCTTGGCGGGCGAGCTCCGTCAGGTCCCGGGAGAATTTGTCGAGGGTGGGGGTGGAGGAACGGCGTTCCACTTTGCCTTCTTCGGCACCGCGGCCCACCACCTTCACCACTTTTTGGCGCACGGCTTCCGGGGTGAGGCCGTATTTGCGCAAAAGATCGCCAGCAAGACCATCGGGCTCCTCGATGAGGCCGATGAGGATGTGCTCCGGCCCCACATAGGAATGGCCCAATTCCCGCGCCACCTGGAAAGCCGTCTCCAAAACGGCCTTCACCCGCGGGCTCATCCCCACCTTCACCGTCTCGCCCTTTTCCGCTTTAAAAGAGCCGCGCGGGGCGTTGTGCTCGATGTAACCGCGGATGTCCTCGGGGGTTAGCTTGAACTCCCGCAGGATCTCCCGCACCACCTCGCTCTCGGTGAGGGCGTAGAGGACGTGTTCCGTGTCCATCTCCTTTTTCCCGTAGTCCACGGCAATACGGGCCGCCCGCTGGAGGAGCTCCCGGGCATGGGCGGAGAGGTACTCTCCGATGTCCAGGGCCTCCCGGTCCCGCCAGCGCCGGGGGAAGAAGAACTCCTCAAAGAGGGAGTCCCAGGGCGAGAGCCAGCCGCCGGCCCGGAGGCGGGCGTAATCCCGCTCGCAGAGGTGAAGGATTTTCCTCTCCCCGCCTTCCACCACCTCCACTTCCACCGTGGCCGGACGGATCCCACAGATGTCGCACATCTTCATTTGCTCTCGCCTCCGCGGGAGGGCTGGCCCGGCGCATAGGGCACGGGGATGAACTCCACCCCGGGCCGGCGCTGGGGCGCCTGAGGATAAAGCTCCATGAGCTCGTACACTTCCCTGGGCATCTCCTCGCTCACGGGAAGCCCCATGGCCCTAAGCTCCTCCACGGTGATGGGATAATCGTGGGTCCAGCGGCCCTCGGAGAGGAGCCGCGCCACCTCCTGGGCCCTCTCCTCGGGGAGTTTGTCGCGCAAAAGGGCGTACACCGTCTCGTAGACCTGCTGGATGGCTTTGCGGGCGATGTCCCCAAGGATCAGGGTCTGATCTTCGCGGTTGGGGTTGGGCTGCTCCAGGGCTTTGAGGACGGAGGCCGCGGGGATATAGCCTTGGCCTGTGGCGAGCTGCGGGTCCACCGGGCCGAGCACGGCATTGGGGTCCATCACGATCTCGTCGGCGGCGAGGGCGATGAGGGTCCCGCCGCTCATGGCGTAGTGGGGAATAAACACGGTGACCTTGCCTTTGTGGCGTTTGAGGGCGCAGGCGATCTGTTCGGCTGCGAGCACAAGGCCCCCGGGCGTATGGAGGACGAGATCGATGGGCATGTCCGGAGGGGTCATGCGGATGGCGCGGAGGACCTGCTCGGAATCCTCGATGTCGATGTAGCGAGCGAGGGTAAAGCCCAAAAAGCTCACGGATTCCTGGCGGTGGATCATGGTGATGACCCGGCTTTTCCGTTTCAGCTCCAGGGCCCGGATGGCCGCTTTCCGCCGGAACTCCAGCATCCGGCGCTGCATAAAAGGCACCAGGGCCTGGAGCAAAAGCAGGAAAAACAAAAGGCTTACAATATCGCCAATCATCTCCATTCCTCCTTGACCCCTTCCATTTTAGCAACGCCCACTGGATCGGAAAAAGCGGGGGAGGGGGCCCTCCCCCGCTGGCCCGGATGAGCCTATTCGATCTTCACCTCAAAGACGCCCTCCGTCTCCGGCACCCGCTTCAAGGGGATCTCCACCCGGAGGACACCGTTCTCGAACTTGGCCCGGATGGCCTTCTTGTCCTCGACCTCCTCGGGCAAGGGGAAGACCCGGCGGAAGGCGCCGTAGCGACGACCCATGCGGATGTAGTTCTCGTCGCGAATCTCCTCGTAGCGCTTGACCTCACCGGTGATGACCAGGCGGTTGTCCTCCACCCGGACCTGGATGTCCTCCTTGCGGGCACCGGGGAGCTCCGTCTCGATCACGAGGGTCTTGTCCTTGAGGTAGATGTCGGTGTGGCCGAAGCCGGGGAAGACGTCGAGGTCGAGGTCGGCGAAGTCCGAAAGATCGATGAAGTCCCGGAAGAGCTCGTCGATGAGGCGGCTCATCCGGGCGGTGATGGAGAAGGGATCACGCCAAATTGCCGGGAGCCTTGCCATACCCATCACCTCCTTTTTAGCAGTCTTTTGCTTCGAGTGCTAATTATATGGGATGGGGAGGCGGGGTCAAGGGCCGGGCTTCCCCTCCCCGGCCTTTCCGGATAGGATGAATCGATGACCAGCGGGCTCTTCACCGACCTGTACGAGCTCACCATGGCCCACTCCTACTTCCGGCGGGGCCTGGATAACCCCGCCACCTTCGCCTACTTCGTGCGCGCCCCCGTGCCCAATCGGCGTTTTCTCCTGTTCGCCGGCCTCGACCCCCTCCTTGAGGCCCTCCAAAACCTCCGCTTCACCGAGGAGGACCTGTGCTTCCTCGCTTCCCTCGGCCTCTTTTCCCGGGATTTCTTGGACCATCTCGAGAAGTTCCGGTTCAGCGGGGAGGTCTGGGCCATGGAGGAGGGGGAGATCTGTTTCCCTGGCGAACCCCTGCTCCTCCTCACCGCCCCCCGCATCGAGGCCCAGCTCGTGGAGACCTTGGTCCTGAACCTCCTCAACTACGAGACCCTGGTGGCCACGAAGGCGGCGCGGATCCTTTTGGCGGCCGGGCCGGAGGCGGTGGTGGTGGACTTCAGCCCCCGGCGCGACCACGGGAGGGAGGCCGCCCTCCACGCCGCCCGCGCCAGCTTCCTCGCCGGCTTCCACGGCACCTCCAATACCCTGGCGGGAAAGCTCTACGGGATCCCGGTGGTGGGAACCATGGCCCACTCCTACGTCATGAGCTTCCCCGACGAGCTTTCCGCGTTCCGGGCCTTCGCCGAGGACCACCCCAACCCCGTCCTCCTCATCGATACCTACGATCCCATTCAGGGCGCGCGAAACGCCGCGAAGGTGGCGGGGGAGCTCGCGGCCAAGGGGAAGAAAATCGCCGCCGTTCGCCTGGACTCCGGCGATCTCGTTTCGCTCTCCCAGGAAGTGCGAAGAATTTTGGATGATGCAGGCTTTCCGGAGATCAAAATCTTCGTCTCGGGAGACCTCGATGAGTACCGAATTCAGGAGTTCCGGAGGCGTGGGGGCATTGCCTGGGGCTATGGGGTGGGAACTAGGCTCGGGGTCTCCTGGGACCTCCCCGCCCTGGGCGGGGTCTACAAGCTCGTGGAGGACGAAAAAGGCCCGCGGATGAAAACCAGCCCCGGGAAGATCTCCATTCCCGGGAAATGTCAAGTTTGGCGGGAGGAGGGTTTTCGGGACCTCGTGGCCCTGGATGAAGAGGGAGGGGAGGGAAGACCTCTTCTGCGGCGGGTCATGGCCCAGGGAGAGAGGCTCATCCCGCCCCTGGACCTCGCCGCCCGGCGGGAGGAGGTCCGACAAACGCTCTTCCGCCTCCCCCCAGGGCTTCGGGACCTCTCCCCGGAGGAAAACCCCTCCTATCCCGTGGCCTATTCCCCGGGCCTTCGCTCCCTCGTTGACACAGGGAGGTGAACGTGGAGATCCCTGAGATCCCCTGGACGGAGAGGGCTGCGCTTTCCGCGGCCCGCACGGCGCTCCTCGTGGTGGATATGCAGAACGATTTCGTCCATGAGCGGGGGGCCCTGCGGGTCCCGGCCTCCGCGGCCACGGTGGAGCCTATACGTGCCCTCCTTGAGCGAACGCGGAAGGCCGAAGTGCCAATTATCTTCACCCAAGATTGGCATGCGCCCGATGACCCGGAATTTAAAATTTGGCCTCCGCACTGCGTGGCCGGGACCTGGGGAGCGGAGATAATCCCGGAGCTCTGCCCGCGACCCCAGGAAATCGTCGTGAAAAAGACTTCCTACGACCCTTTCTTCCGCACCGAGCTAGAAAAAATCTTGCAAGATAAAGGGGTGGAGACGCTCGTCATCGTGGGGACGGTGGCGAATATTTGTGTGTTGCATGCGGCGGGTTCGGCGGCCCTGCGGGGGCTGAAAGTGGTGGTCCCCAAAGACGGGGTGAGCGCCCTAAACGAATTCGATCTCCTCTTAGCTTTCCGGCAGATCACCTTTCTCTACCGGGGGCTGGCCCTGCCCTCCCAGGCTGGGATCTCCTTCATCTGAGGCGCTGGCCTTCCGCACGGAGCGGGTGGCGATCAGTCGGGCTCCCGTCCCCAAAAGATCGGAAAGGATCTCCTGTCCAATGCTTACCGGTGCGTCCACCGCGAGCTTTCGGATCACGGCCATGGCCTGGGGGATGAGGCGTTTGGGGATGGGCCGATCCGTGCGCACGGAAACCAGAGGATAGTCCCCACCCAAAACTTTCACGCTTGTGGCCAAAACCCTCTTGGGATCAGTGACCTCCTCCCGGGCATAGGCCTCCCCCCGCGGACAACGATGTCCCTCTATCCGAATCACCCCCTCCCCGAGCTCCACGCGAAGAAGACACCCCAAGGGACAGGAAACGCAGGGGAATTCCCGGATCATTGGGGACAAACCTCCACCAATGCTTCGTTTTTACCCGCCAAAGCCGTGGTGGCCTCGGCCGGGAGCTTTATTTCCACCATTTCAGCGGGGCGGAGGTATTTGTGATTCTTCTCGTAGACCCCGCCAACGCGGATCACGGCTTGATCCATAGGCTTCGGAACGCGTAAAAAGAGGCTCACCGGTTCCCCGGGTATGCACGCCTGGGGGACAAGTACCGCCACGTTCTCCCCCCCGCGGAGGGGAAGAGTGGAAACCGGGGGCAGATCCCCAAGCGCGTAGCGGGCGGCGTTCCGGCCGGCTTCCTCGCCCACCCGGGCCACGGTGTCCACGAGGTCGAACACGGTGAGGGAATTCCCCGCCAAAAACAGCCAAGGCGCCGCTGTTTGCCAAAAGCTGTTGACCCAAGGCCACCGGCGGGAATGGTCCCAAACCAAAAAGTGCTCCACCGGGCGGAGCTCGGGGATGAGCCCCACGGAGAGGACGAGGGTATCCACGGAGAAAAACTTTTCCGTCCCGGGCAGGAGCTGGCCGCGCTCGTCCACTTCTACCAAGGTTACGCCCGAAAGACGCTTTCTTCCGTGGACTTGGGCCACGGTATGGCGGAGGAAAAGGGGGATCCCGAAATCCTCCAAGCACTGGGCCACGTTGCGCAGGAGCCCGCCCGGAAAAGGCCTTATTTCGGCAACCCCCACCACTTCTACCCCTTCCAGGTGGAGCCTTCTGGCCATGATGAGGCCGATGTCGCCCGAGCCCAAAATGAGGGCACGCCTTCCGGGAAGGAGGCCATGGATGTTCACGAGCTTTTGGGCCAGTCCGGCGGTGAAGATCCCCGCCGGCCTTGTTCCCGGGATGAGGAGGGGGCCGAAAGGGCGTTCACGGGCCCCTCCTGCCCATACCAGGGCCTTCGCCTGCACCCGGAGGAGCCCCTTTTGGTTTGCGCAAAGGAGTTCTGGCCCGGGCTGGACGGAGAGGACCGTGGTTCCTGAAAGCACTTCCGCCGAAGTCCGCGCGAGTTCAGATAAAAGGCGGTAAGAAAATTCTGGGCCGGTGAGCTCTTCCCGGTAGCGGTGGAGGCCGAACCCGGGATGGATGCACTGGTCCAAAACGCCTCCCAGGCGCTCCTCGCGTTCCAAAAGGAGGGTTTTGGCCCCGGCCTCCGCGGCGGCTTTGGCTGCGGCCATCCCCGCCGCGCCCCCGCCCACCACCGCCACGTCCACGGAGATCCTCATGGCCGCACCTTTCCCCAAACCAATTCCGAGCCGCGGCCCCGCAGGGAGATCTCCTCGGGACCACGCCCGAGCTCACGGGAGAGGATGGCGAGGATCCTCGCCGTGCAGAAACTGCCCTGACAGCGGCCGAAGCCCGCGCGGGTGCGGAATTTCACGCCGTCCAAGGTGCGGGCCCCCCGGCGGATGGCCTCCACCACCTGGGCCTCCGTCACCTGGTTGCAAAAACACACGATCCTTCCCCAGCGCGGATCTTCTTTGATGAGGCGGTCCCACTCCTCTTCCGTGAGCTCCTCCACGCGGGGGATCGGTGGGCGAACGGGGTTGAACCGGGATTTACGGGCAAGACCGAGATCCGTGGCGATGGCCTCGGCAAGGGACCGAGCGACCGCCGGGGCGGCGGTGAGGCCTGGGGAACGCATCCCGGCCGCCTGGTAAAACCCCCGCACAGAGCTTTCCCCCACCACGAAATCCCCGCCTTCGGGCTCCGGCCGCAGTCCGGCAAAGGTTTTGAGGGTTTCCGTGAGGGGCAGCTCCGGCACCAGTTTCCGTGCGCCCGCCAGAACTTGAAAAAGCCCTTCCCGCGTGGTCTCCGCAGCTTCTTTTTCTTCCGGAGGCAGGTCCTCCGCGGTGGGGCCGAGGAGGATCCCCCCATCCACGGTGGGCAGGACCAGAATGCCCTTGGAAAGAGGGTTCGGCGTGGGGAAGAGGACGGAACTCACCAACCCTTCGGCGGTTTTGTCGAGGAGGATGTACTGGCCGCGGCGGGGGCGGATGGGCGGGAACGGGACCCCGGCCATCATTGCCACCCGGTCCGCATAAAGCCCGGCGGCGTTGACCACTGCGGACACGGGATGAACCCCTTTTTCGGTCCTCAGGGCCTCCACCTTCCCTCTCCGCACCACGATGCCCAAAACCTCTTCGCCGAGACGAAGCTGAGCGCCGTTTTGTGCGGCGTTTTCCGCGGCGGCTTGGGCCAGGGCCCAGGGCTCGGTGATCCCCACCGTGGGGGCCCAGAGGGCCCGCCGCACCTCCGGGTTCACCCGCGGCTCCCTCGCCAACGCCTCCGCCCCGGAAAGGAGCATGAGTCCAGGGACCCCGTTGGCCTCGCCTTGGTCCAAAAGGACGGAAAGCGTGCGTTCCTCCTCGGGGGTGAAGGCTAAAACGAGGGCCCCCACCCGCCGGAAGGGCACGGAAAGCTCCGCACAAATCTCGGGGTAGAGGGCGTTTCCGGCCACACAGAACCGGGCCCGCATGGTTCCGGGCTCGTCGTGGAAGCCGGCGTGGACGATGGCGGAGTTGGCCTTGGTCACCCCAAACCCCGGTTCGGGCTCGCGGTCAAAGAGGAGGACTTCGGCCTCGTAGCGGGAAAGTTCGCGGGCGATGAGCGCGCCTACCACCCCAGCTCCAATCACCGCCACCCGCACCTAGACCCCCTTGGCCCAGCCCTTCGCCCGCTCCACCGCCTTCTTCCACCCGAAAAGGAGTTTTCGGCGCTCCTCTTCGGAAAGCGTTGGGGAAAAGCGGCGCTCCTCTTGCCAGAGTTTTCGTAGGTCGGAAAGGCTCCAAACCCCCAGGGCGCAGCCACAGGCGAAGGCGGCACCCAGGGCGGTGGTCTCCAAAAACTTCGGCCGCACCACGGGTTTGGCCAAAATGTCCGCTTGAAACTGGCAAAGGAAATTGTTTTTGGCCGCGCCACCGTCCACGCGGAGTTCAGGAATCCCGCCCGGGAGGACGGTCTCGAAAAGCTCCACAAGGTCGTGGGTTTGGTAGGCGATGGCTTCTAAAGCCGCGCGGACGAGATGGGCCCTGGTGGTGCCGCGGGTGAGGCCCAGGATGAGCCCCCGGGCATAGGGGTCCCAGTGGGGCGCACCGAGGCCCACGAGGGCCGGCACGAAGTAAACGCCCTCGTTGTGGGGGAGGCTTTGGGCCAAAGCCTCGCTTTCCTCGGCGCGGCTTATGAGGCCAAGTCCATCGCGCAGCCACTGGATCGCCGCCCCGGCGATGAAAATCGAGCCCTCCAGGGCGTAACGTATGAGCTTTTCCCCGGTATAGGCCACGGTGGCCAGGATCCCCACCGGGGGCTTGGGCACCTTTTCCCCGGTGTTCACCAGGAGGAAAGCCCCGGTGCCCCAGGTGATCTTGGCCTCCCCCTCCCCAAGGCAGGCTTGGCCGAAAAGCGCGGCCTGCTGGTCCCCCATGATCCCGGCCACTGGGACCTCCGCCCCAAAAACCTCTTTTCGGGTGCGAGCGAAGATGCTCAGGCTTGGCCTCGCCTCGGGGAGGGCGTTTTTGGGGACGGAGAAAAGTCGGCAGAGATCCTCATCCCAGCGCAGATTGCGGATGTCATAAAGGAGGGTGCGGGAGGCATTGGTGGGGTCGGTGGCGTGCACTCCGGAAAAAGAAAAAAGGAGCCAGCTATCCACTGTTCCCACCAGGATTTCCCCTTTTTCTGCCCGGCGCAAAAGGTCGGGATGGCGGCGGAAAAGCCATTCCAGTTTGGTGGCGGAAAAGTAAGGGTCGGGAAGTAAGCCGGTCCTTTTGCGGATTTCTTCGACTACTGTTGCCTCTGCGCGCAATTCTTCGCAGCGGGCGGCGGTGCGGCGATCTTGCCAGACGATGGCCGGCGCAAGTGGCTCCCCGGTTTTTCCGTCCCAGACTACCACCGTTTCCCGTTGGTTGGTGAGCCCAAAGCCGGCCAAGCCCTCCGCAGGCAAGCTGAGTTTTGCGAGGG
>JAGDVW010000064.1:19128-20518 GCA_023255835.1 Candidatus Acetothermia bacterium | reverse complement strand
AAGTTTTAGATGCCCGGCCTTCCGATGCGGTTGCCCTGGCTTTGCGGGTCGGAGCGCCAATTTTTGTGGCTGAAGAGGTTTTTTCTCAAGCTGGAATTGAATGGGACTTACACAAAATTCTTTTGCGCTAAACAGGTGCAAAACACACGAACTAACCGAGCTCTTTGCGTAGGCGAAAGAGGAGCTCCAAGGCCTCCAACGGGGTGAGTTTTTCCGGTTCGATTTTGCGAAGTTCCTCTAGGATGGGGTGCTCCGGGGGCTCGAAAAGGGGGAGGAGCTCAGCCTTGGGTTTGGCCATGCTTTTCTTTTCCAGTTCAGAAAGTTTGCGCTTGGCCTCGGCCAACACTTCCTCGGGCAGGCGGGCCAGCTTCGCCACCTGGATCCCGTAGGATTTCTCCGCCACGCCGGGGAGGATCCGGTAGAGGAAGACCACCTCGCCCTTCCATTCCCGGGCGGCGGCATGGAGGTTGATGACCCCTGGGAGCTCCTCCGCCAGCTCCGCCAGCTCCCGATAATGCGTGGCAAAAAGGGTTTTACACCGCACTTTTTGGGCCAAGTGCTTGGCAATGGCCCAGGCCAGGGCCATGCCGTCGTGGGTGCTCGTCCCCCTTCCCAGCTCATCGAGGATCACCAGGGAATTTTCGGTGGCCCCGGAGAGGATCCCCGCCGCCTCCTGCATCTCCGCCATAAACGTGGAGATCCCCTCGGCCACGGCGTCCGAGGCTCCCACCCTGGTGAAGATTTTGTCGAAGAGGGGGAGCTCTGCTTCCTTCGCGGGAACAAACGAGCCCATTTGGGCCAAAAGGGCGATGAGGGCCACCTGCCTTAGGAACACGGATTTCCCGGCCATGTTCGGCCCGGTGACCAGGGCCAAATGGGTGCGCTCGTCCATGAAAAGGTCGTTGGGGACGAAGGTGACGGTCTCCTCCACTACGGGGTGGCGTCCCTCGCGGATGAGGAGCCTTCGGGATTCGGTGAAGCGCGGCCTGGTATAGCCCTTTTTGTGGGCCACTTCCGCTAAAGAGCGGAGGACATCGAGCTCGGCCAGGGCCTCGCCCACCGTGCCCAGCGGCCCGAGTTCCCGCTGGACAGCGGCAACGAGCTCCTGGAAGAGCTGGACCTCCCGCCCAAGCGCCTCCTCCTCCGCGGAAAGGAGCCTATCGGCTAAAGCCGAGAGCTCCGGAGAGGTGAAGCGTTCCGCTCCCGTAAGGGACTGACGACGTTGCCAATCCTTGGGCACCCGGGGAAGTTGCCCCCGCGTGACCTCGAAGAAATAGCCGAAAACCCGGTTATAACCGATGCGCAGGTTGGGGATCCCCGTGCGTTCCCGCTCCTTGGCCTCAAGGAGAGCGAGTTCGTTCCGGAGCTTATGGATTTCCTCCCGCAGGGA
>JAGDVW010000064.1:13499-19028 GCA_023255835.1 Candidatus Acetothermia bacterium | reverse complement strand
TGGCCTCAAGGAGAGCGAGTTCGTTCCGGAGCTTATGGATTTCCTCCCGCAGGGAGTCGAGCTCCGCGTTGAAGCCCGCGCGGATGACCCCGCCCTCTTCCAGGCTGGGCGGGGGATCTTCCACCAAGGCCCGTTGGAGGAGGTCGATGAGCCCAAGGGGAGCTTTTTCCAAAGCGTTTTTTATCCGCTGGATTGGCTCGGGAAGAGAATCCACGAGCTCCCCCAAAAGCCCACGAATTTCCTCTACGGCGGCGAGGGTGCGGGCCAGGGCAAGGAGGTGAAGAGGGCTCGGGTTCCCCATCCCCAAAGGCGAAAGGAGGCGGGGGAGATCGGGGCAGCGGGAAAGGGGCCTTTCCAGGCGTTCCCAAAGGTTTGTGGCGATGAGGAGCTCCAGGGAATCGAGGCGGGCTTCGATAGCTCTGCGGTCCCGCAGGGGCCCCAAAATCCAGCGGCGAAGGAGCCTCCTTCCCATGGGCGTTTTCGTACGATCCAAAACGGAAAGGAGGGTGAGCTTCCCCTCAGGGCGCAAAGGTTGGACGAGCTCCAAAGACCTTTGGGTGAAGGCGTCGAGGACCATGGTTTCCGTTTCCGTGCGGAGGAGGGGCGGCCGAAGATGGGGGAGTTCGCCCAGAGTTTCGCTTAGGTAGCGGAGGAGGGCTCCGGCAGCTTTAGCGGCCAAGGGCGCGCCGCTCAGCGCTCCAGGGAAGCGCACAAAAATGGCGTCTTCTTGGAAGTAGAAGGCCGGCCGGAGGGTCAACGCCGTTTCCGGCTTCCAGTGAAGCTCAACCCCCTCGGGAAGGAGCCATTCCGCCACATTGAGGCGGGCGGCGAGGTTTTCCAAATCTTTCAAGGGGAGCTCCTCGGCGAAGAAGGCCCCGGAGGCGGCCTCAGCCCACGCGACCCCCGCCTTTTCGCCCTCCGGCCAAAGGGCGGCCAAAAGGACATCGCGGTCGGCCTCGAGCGCCCCCTCCTCGATCACCGTCCCCGGGGTGAGGACCCGCACCACCGCCCGTTTCAAAAGCTTTTTTCCCCTCCCTGGGGGCTCAAGCTGCGGACAGAGGGCCACTTTGTACCCGCGCCTAAGGAGCTTTTGCACATAGAACTCGGCCCGCCGCACCGGCACCCCGGCCATGGGCACCCCATCCCGGCTCGTCAGGGTGATCTCCAGCTCCCGGGAAACGAGCTCCGCATCCTCAAAGAAGGTCTCGTAGAAATCCCCAAGCTGGAAAAAGAGGATGGCCTCGGGGTACCGGGCCTTCATCTCCCGGTACTGCCGCATCATGGGCGTGAGCTCCCCTTCCATCGGGGGGAGTCTAACCGGCGAACTCCTCGGCGAGGAGGTCCATGAGGATCACATCGTGGAAGGCCCCCTCGCGGAAGAAGGCCTCCCGCCGTACCCCGACCCTTTTGAACCCCACGGCCTCATAACAGCGCAAGGCCCGCTCGTTGAAGGCAAAGGTCTCCAATTCCACCCGGTGAAGCCCGATCTCAAAAAAGGCGTAGCGAAGAAGAACACGGATGGCCTCCCGGCCATATCCCTTTCCCCAAAATCCCTTCTCCCCGATGACGATCCCCAGAACGGCGGTGCGGTTCTTGAGGTCGAGGCGGTGGAGCCCGACGTTTCCGATGTGAACCCATTCGTCCCCCACCAGGACTTCGATGGCCAAAATGAGATCGCTTTGGCGGGAAAGTTGTTCCTCGAACCAACGCTCTTCCCGGGCCCGGGAGAGGGGTTCGTGCATGAGGAGGAAGCGGCGCACCTCTGGGTCATTGAGCCAGCGCAAAAAGCGCGGGATATCCTCCCGTTCGATGGCCCGAAGCCGCAGATTGTTTCCGTAAAGCATGATGGGTCCCTAAAAGAAAAAAGGGGCGGCTTGGCCGCCCCTTTTCCCTTCAGGGAAACCTTGGCTCAACCACCGACCGTGACCTGGATGGTGACGGTCTTGGTCTTGCCGGCCGCGGCGCCCTCCACGGTGAAGCTGTAAGTGCCGGGAGCAGCATCCGCCGCAGCGGAGATGGTGAGGGTCGTGGTGTTACCGGTGGCCGAGGCCGGATCAAATGTGGCCGAGAGGCCAGCCGGCACCTCCTTCGCCCTGAAGACCACGGGGTCGGTGAGGTTGGTGCGGGTGATGGAGATGGTGACCGTGGCCGTGCCGCCCGGAGCCACCGTCACCACCGAGGGTTCAGCCTTGAGGGTGAAGTCCACCGCCTGCACCGTGAGCTTCACGGTGGCGGTCTTATCGGCGATGCCCGCGGCCTTGCCGGTGATGGTCAAGGTGTAGTCCTTGGCCTCCACCGTTGGGCCCACCTCGATGGTCAGGGTGGCCGAGGCCTTGTCCGCTGGGACCTTCGCCGGATCCACCGTGACCTTGACGCCCGTGGGAGCCCCGGTCACGGAGAGATCCACGGCGTCCTTCATGGTCTCGTTGCGCTTGATGTTGACGGTGACCGTGCCCTTCGCGCTCTGCTTCACGGTGAGGGTCGCCGGGGAGGCCTCGAGGCTATAGTCCGGCGCAACCTGCACAGTGAGGGTGAGCTTCCCTTCCCGCGTAACCCCGCCGCCCTTGGCCACAATCGTGAGGGTATAGGGGCCGGTCTTGGCGGCAGTGCTCACCTCCACGGTGAGGGTGGTCTTCTTCGGGGTCTTCTGATCATCGCCGGATTTCACCGTGATCTTGGCCGGGTTAAAGGTGGCCTTAACCCCCGCGGGCAGGGTCTCCTTTATGGAGAAGGTGATATCTCCCGCGGGGAGGGTCTTCCCCTGGGGCGGGGTGAGGGTGATGTCCAAAGTGCCCGTTTTCGTGATGGGCACGGCCAAGGAGAACGTGGCGGGCATGGTGAAATCGCCCTTGGGCCGGGTCACCAAAATACCCACCACGATGCCGATCACCGCTAAAACCGCCACAGCAATCCCTATTTTCGTAGTCTTGTTCACCAGATCCTCCTTTCACTTTCGGTTCACACCGTAGCTCTTAAGCATAACAAAACCAAAGCAACCGCGCGATCACCAAGGCCCGTTGGCCTACTTTCCGCAGGGCTTTTTCGGCTGCTTCGGCGATTCCGGTTTCTTTTCCTTCAAAAGCATCCGCTCCCTCCTTATCGCCTTGGCGGCGACTGGACGGCCAGTATAGAGCTAAAAGAGCCCAAAGGCAACAGCGTCAAACCTCCTTTGGGATCCGGTTCTTCTCCCGGGCCAAATTGAGGAGGTGCTCGGCCAAGGCGAGATCGAGCCTCTCCGCAAGCCGCCAGGTCCAGTTCCCCTCCGGCCGGCTGGGGTAGTTCATCCGGGCCTCGCTCCCCAGTCCCAAGATGTCCGGCACGGGTATCACCGCGAGCTTCGCCCGGCTGAGGAAGGCCAGGGCTATCAAAGCCCAGGAAATCTCCGCCTCGCTTGTAACCGGAATGCCTGCTTTCGCGAGGTAAGAGAGCACCCGCTCCCTTTCCTCCTTCCCCAGGCTTCGGAACCAGCCGAGGGCCGTGTCGTTGTCGTGGGTGCCAGGGTAGACCACCACCCGGCCGTGTTCGGGGAAGTTCTCGGGAAGGTGGGGGTTATCGGGCTTTCCATCGAAGGCGAACTGCAGGACCCGCATCCCCGGGAACCCGAATTTGTCCCGCAGTTCCTCCACATCGGGGGTGATCACCCCGAGGTCCTCGGCGAGGATGGGGAGTTCCCCGAGCTCCGCCCGCATCCGGGTGAAAAGTTTTTCTCCCGGGGCGGGGACCCAGCGGCCGCGCACGGCGGTGGGCTCCTCCGCGGGTATCTCCCAGTACGCGGAAAAGCCCCGGAAATGATCGATGCGCAAAAGGTCGCAAAGCCGGAGGGTTTGCTGAACCCGCGCGATCCACCAGCGGAACCCTTCGGCCGCGTGGGCTGGCCAGCGGTAAAGGGGATTCCCCCAGCGCTGGCCGGTGGGGGAAAAGTAATCCGGCGGGACCCCGGCCACCACCGTGGGCCGGCCCTCCTCATCCAGCTCGAAAAGCTCGGGATGGGCCCAAACATCGGCGGAGTCGTAGGCCACGAAGATGGGGATGTCCCCGATGATCTTGATCCCGCGGGAATGCGCATAATTTCGGAGCTCCTCCCACTCCCGGAAGAAGACCCATTGGGTCCAGGCATGGAAGCGTACGTTTTCGTCCTCCTCCATTGTGGCCAGGGCCTTGGGCGCGCGGAGCCGGAATTCCCGCGGCCACTCGTTCCACGGCCGGCCGGCGAACCGATCCTTCAGGGCCATGAAGAGGGCGTAGTCCCAAAGCCACCGCGCCTCCCTCTCCCAAAAGCGGGCGAAATCCCGGTGCTCCCCAGGATCGCCCCCCTTTTGGAAGCCCCAAAAAGCCCGGCGAAGAAGGTCCCATTTCCAGCGGTAAAGGAGGCCGTAATCCACCCGGTTTTCTGCAACAACCGGGGGCTCCTCTCTCGGGAGCCAGCCCCGCGCGAAGAGGTCCTCGGGGTCGATGAGGTAGGGGTTCCCGGCGAAGGCGGAAAAACTTTGGTATGGGGAGTCGCCGAACCCCGTGGGGCCCAAAGGGAGGACCTGCCAAAATCTCGCCCCGGCCTCAGCCAGCCAACCGAGGAATTCCCGGGCCTCCCTTCCCAAAACCCCGCATACCCAGGGACCGGGGAGGCTCGTGGGGTGCAAAAGGACGCCGAAGGAGCGGGGAAGTTCCATCTAGTCTCCGGGGTTCAGGCGGGCGATGCCGCACAGGATGTGCACGGGCCTTCCAGCCCTGGCCCGCTCCAATGCCTGGGCAGCCTCGTCCCAAAGCCGGTCCCGTTCCTCCCGGTCCTCGTAGGCCACCTCCATCCCAAGGAGGTATTCCCCATCCCGGGTCAAAGTAGCCCGGAGCCGAAAAGGCCGGCCGTGGGCCAAGAGGATCATGTGGATCTCGGAGAGGGCCTGCTCCAAAACCTCGCGCAAAAGCGGGTCCACCTCCGCCCTCCTTCGGATCCGAAAATCCCCAAGCTCCTCGAGCATGCTCATATTTTCCCGGCCAGCGCAGTCCCCGAAAGTTCCCACCTAAGCTGTTCGGCAAAGGTCCGATGCGGCCGATAGGGGCGCACGGCCTCCTCCAGGGGATCTCCCACCACTTCCCAATTTTCGCGAGAGGGTTCCCCCAAGCCCAGGCGGGCGCAGTACACAAGGTACCCGATCTTTTCCGGATCAAAGCCCATGAGGGTGGCTGCGGCGGCGTCCACGGCCACGGGATCGCTCCCCAAAAGCACAAATCCGTGCTGGACCGGATCGCCTTCCACGGGCCCATCCCCCTCCATCCCCTCCACCCCGTCGATCACGCTGAGGTCCGGCCGGAGCTCCCGCGCCAAAAGGGCGAGGTTCAGGTTGATCGCGGGATAACCCTGGTGGATTTTGGGTTTGTCGGGGTTTTGGATGGCGCCGACCACGAGGTTTTTGATTCCCAAGGTGACGATGACGCAGTCGTGGGTCTTCGGTTTGGCCAGGGAGACCCGGAAGCTTTTCAGGGGTGTTTTGGCGATCCGCACGGGGATTGGGGTTCCTCTGTCATCGTAGACCT
>JAGDVW010000064.1:11451-13399 GCA_023255835.1 Candidatus Acetothermia bacterium | reverse complement strand
TCCTCGCTTGAGCCTTCGGCGAGGACGAGCTTTTTGGGGCGGAGTTTTGGGAAGACCTCCAAGGCGGCGCGCACCGTTTCGGGGTGGGTGCTAGCGAGGGTTTGCTCGGCGGAAACGCAATTGGGCTTTATCAGGACCGTTTTGCCCAGGGCTTGGTCCCCTTCCTCCTCGGCCCAGGCTTCAAGGAGGGTGCGCACCGTTTTATAGCGGTCGTGAACGTGGGCCTGGAAATGGAGCTGGGCCATGGGAGGATTGTACCCGGCCTTGCGGCCCGGCTTTGGCCGGCTATACTTCGGCCCCGATCCATCGGAACCGATATATGATAGGCCGTGGTTTCCTCCGCTATTGGGTTTTGCGCCTCCTTTCGGAGGGGCCCCGCTCGGGCTATGCCCTGGGGAAGGAGCTCGAGCGCCGCCTGGGTTGGCGGCCCTCCCCGGGCTCCCTTTACCCGCTTTTGGCCTCCCTCGCCGAGCAGGGCCTCGTCGCCCAAAGCGTGGGAAAGCGCCCCCTTTGGCACCTCACCCCGGCAGGGGAGAAGGCTTTGGCTGAACTGGAGAAGGGGAAGGAAGAGTGGCGCAACATCGCGGGGCTTTTGGCCCAGGCCGCAAAAAGCATCCCGAACTTTTCCGAGTTTTTGCGCCTTTTTGCCCAGGCGGTGGCCGCTGGGAAAACGGTGGAGCTCGAGCTCTTCTTGGCCCGGGTCAACGCGGAAATGGCCGCCCTCTTGGGAGGTGAAAAGCGATGGAAGCCGTGACCGTTGAAAACCTGGTGAAGGTATACCGCGGCGGGGTACGCGCCGTGGACGGCGTTTCCTTTGCCATAAACGAGCGGGAAATCTTCGGGTTCCTCGGCCCAAACGGGGCCGGGAAATCCACCACCATAAAGTGCATCATCGGCCTTGTTAAACCCACCGCCGGGACGATCAAGATCCTCGGGGTGGATGTGAGAAAGGATCCCTGGGTGACGAAGCGCAGCATCGGCTACGCCGCCCAAGAGACCGCGGTGGATGACCACCTCACCGGCTGGGAAAACCTCTATCTTCAGGGGCGTTTTTATCACCTCCCCCGCGAGGAGATCCGCAAGCGCGGCGAGGAGGTCCTCCGCCTTTTCGGCCTTTGGGAGCGCAGAAATGATCTAGCCCAAACCTACTCCGGAGGGATGCTAAAAAGGCTGGATATCGCTTGCGCCCTGATCCATCGGCCGAGGATCCTCTTTTTGGATGAGCCGACCCTGGGCTTGGACGTCCAGACCCGCGCAGCCATTTGGGACTACATCCGCAAACTCCGCGAGGAGCACGGGATGACCATCTTCCTCACCACCCACTACATGGAGGAGGCCGACGAGCTTTCCGATCGGGTGGCCATCATCGACCGCGGGAAGATCCTGGCCCTGGATAAGCCCGGGGCCCTCAAGGCTTCCTTGGGCGGGGACCTCATAACCCTGAAATTCGTCTCCGCTGATGAGCGCTTGTCCCCGTTCCTCTCGGCCATCCGGGCTTTGCCGGGCGTGCGGGAGGTGCGCTCTTCGCCGGACGGGATCCACTGGATCTGGGTGGAGCAGCGCGGCGATCGTTTGATCCCCGAACTCGTGCAGATGGCCATGGCGCACGGGATCCAGGTGGATTCAGTGCGGCTCAAGCGCCCCACCCTGGATGACGTCTACCTTCATTACACGGGCCGGGAGATCCGGGAGGCCGAGGCGAGCCGCGAGGAGCACCTGCGGGCGCGGATCCTGCGGAGGAGGGTGAGGCGATGATCTTTGCGGATGTGGCTTATGTGGCTTGGCGGGAACTCCTCAAATTCTTCCGGGCCAAAACCAGGCTCCTTGTGACCGTGATCCAACCCCTCATTTGGCTGGGCCTCATGGGGAACATGATGCAGGGGCTCACGCAAAACCCGTTCATCGAGAAACTTTTGGGGACCGGGAGCTATCTTGCCTTCATGACCCC
>JAGDVW010000064.1:1438-11351 GCA_023255835.1 Candidatus Acetothermia bacterium | reverse complement strand
ACCCGTTCATCGAGAAACTTTTGGGGACCGGGAGCTATCTTGCCTTCATGACCCCAGGGATCATCCTCATGACGGTCCTCTTTGGCGGGGTCTTCGCGGGGATGTCCATCGTCTGGGACCGAAGAATCGGTTATCTGGAGAAGCTTTTGGCCGCGCCCATCTCCCGGGCGGCCATCCCCTTGGGGAAGATGGTGGCCTCCGCGGTCCAGGGCGGGTTCCAGGGGCTCCTCATCGTCCTCATCGCCTGGGGCTTGGGCGTGCGTTTCGCCACCGGCCTCCCCGGGGTGATCTTCGCCCTGGGCGTGGCCATGACCTTCAGCTTCACCCTGAGCGGCTTTTCCCTCGCTTTGGCTTCCCAAATAAAAACCCAGGAGACCCTCATGGCCCTGGTGAACTTCTTCACCATGCCCCTCATGTTCACCTCCAACGCCCTTTTCCCAAAAGAGGCCATGCCCCATTGGCTGGCGACGATCGCCCAAATCAACCCCGTGACCCATGCCGTGACCCCCATCCGGGAGGTCCTCCTTTTCGGGTGGAACTGGAGCTCGATCTGGGTTTCCCTGGTGGTGATCGGGGGATTGGCGCTTTTGATGACGATCGTGGCCGGGCAGAGCTTTCTTAGGGCCACCGTGGAGTGAATGGAGCGGGGCCCAGGATAAACCCGGCGCGGAAAAAGCCGCCCTCCTCACCCTCTTCCTCGGCACCCTCCTCGCCCTCCTTTTTCTTTTGGGCGTGCCTTTGGCCCCGGCGCTCTTTTCCCTTTTGGGCGCGGGCGGCCAGGTCGCGGAGCTCGCCGCAAGCTATGCCCGGGTGCTCTTCGGCGGTGCCGTCGTCCTCTTCTTCGCCAACTTGGCCACGGCCCTTCTTCGCGGGGAGGGCGATGCCAAAAGGGCCATGTATGCCATGGTTTTGGGTGGGCTCCTCAACGTCGGGCTCGATCCCCTTTTCATTTACACTTTCCGCTTGGGTGTAGTTGGGGCTGCTTGGGCCACCTTGGCCTCGCTTTTTTGCTCCGCCCTCCTCCTCAGCTCTTGGTTCTTCCTCCGCCGGAGCACCTATCTTCAGCTTTCCCTCGGGAAACTCCGCACCGCCTACCTCTACGCCATCCGCCTTGGGATCTTGATCCAACTGGGGATCGCCTCCTTCGTGGCCGCTGCTGCTCCCCTCCTTTCCCTCCTTTTCACCTATGCGCCTGGGAGTTTTGGGCTTAGAGCGGACCTCGTTGCTCTCTTGCGCTGGATGTGCCTCTTCCTCCCCACCGTGCCCTTGGGGATGCTCACCTCGGCCATGTTCAACGGGGTGAAGATGGGCGGCCGCGCCCTCCTCCTCACCTTTTTGCGCACCGTGGTCCTCCAGGCCCTAGGTGGCTGGGCTTTGGGGGCGGCCTTGGCCTTGGGCGAGCGGGGGGTATGGTGGGGGATAATCGCGGCCAACGTCTTCATGGCCTTCGTGGGCTTCACCTGGGGAACGAGGACGGTGCGGGGCCTCGCCCAAAAGTTCGCCCCCGGGCTGTCCAGGTAAAATGCGGCCATGGCGGAGCTACCGGTGGTCTTCAACCCCGTGGCCGATCGCGGCCGGGCCGCCTCCCGGGAGGAAGAGCTGAAAAAACGCCTTGGGGAACTGGGGCTCAAGCCCCTTTTCTTTCGCACCACGAAGCCCGGCGAGGCCACGGAGATCGCCCAGGAGTTCGTCCGCAAAAAAGCCCCTGTTTTGGCCGCGGCTGGCGGCGACGGCACCCTGAACGAGGTGGCCCAAGCCCTGGTGGGAAAGGAAACCGCCCTCGGCATCATCCCCTTGGGCTCCGGCAACGATTTTCTCCGCTCCCTTGTGGGCCGGGTGGATCTTTCCCAGGCCCTTGAGCGCCTTTCTTGCGGTAAGCCGCGGCCGGTGGATGTGGGCGAGGCCAACGGCCGTTTTTACCTCAATTCCCTGGGGATGGGGATCGATGGCCAGATCGCCGAAGACTTCATGCGCTGGAAGTTTCTGCGCGGGGAGCTTGGGTACCTTTGGGCCGCCCTCTATGAGGTCGCCCGCTTTGGCCCGTTCGAGCTCGCGGTGAAAACCGATGCCGGGGGATTTTCTTTCCCCGGCCTCATGGTCTCGGTGATGAACGGTTCCCACACCGCCGGGGGTTTTCACATCGCCCCTGGCGCAAGCCCCACCGACGGGATTTTGAACCTCATCGCCATCCGCCATTACCCCCGGATCCTCCGCGTTCCCATCCTCCTCAAAGTTCGAGCCGGGCAACACCTTGGGCTAAAAGGGGTCAAAGCGGCTTTGGTTCGGTGGGTGGAGGTCCGGACGGATCGGCCCCTGCGGGTTTATGTGGATGGGGAACTCCTTCCCCGCACCTCCGAGCTTTCCGTGCGCGTCCATCCCGGCGCCCTCTTGGTGGTCCTCTAGGCCGAAAGGGGTTAGCATACGGCCATCATGCGCCGCATACCGGTGGTGTTGAATCCCGCTGCGGGGCGGGGCTTGGCCGGAGCGCGGGAAGACGAACTTCGCCGAGTTTTTCGGGAGATGGGGGTTGAAGCGGAGATCTTCCGCACCGCCGGGCCGGATGAGGCCCAGGAGCTGGCCAGGGAGTTCTGCGCCGGGGCTGAACCGGTGGTGGCCGCGGCCGGCGGCGACGGCACCCTTCACGCTGTGGCCCAAGCCCTCGTGGGCACGAAGACCGCTTTGGGAATCCTCCCCATGGGCTCGGGAAACGACTATGCCCGCGTCCTTGGGATCCCTCAGGATCTAAAAGAGGCCGTGAAAATCCTCGTTTTTGGGGAACCACATCCGGTGGACGTGGGCGAGGCCCAGGGCCGGTTTTACCTCAACTCCTTGGGGATGGGGATCGATGGTCAAATCGCCCACGATTACCAAACCCACCATCTTCTCAAAGGGGAGCTGGGCTACCTCCTCGCGACAGTATTCGAGGTTTTCCGGTTTCGGCCGGTGGAGATGGAGGTGCGGACCGAGGGCTGGAGCCATGTGGGGAACCTCCTCACCGTGGCGGTGATGAACGGCCCTTGGGCCGGAGGGGGGTTTTGTCTTGCTCCCCAGGCCAAGCCCGACGACGGGCACCTGGATCTGGCCCTGATCGGGCACTATCCGCGGCTTGTGCGCCTCGTGGTGCTCCCCAAAACCCGGGACGGAAGCTATTTGGCCCTAAAGCGGACGAAGTTGATCCGCGTGAAAAGCGCGCGGATTCGAGCGGAGCGGCCGCTTGTGGTCCACATGGACGGGGAACTCCTTCCCGCGCGGGCCTCCTTTTTGGAGGTCGAGGTTCACCCCAAAGCCCTTTATGTGGTGCGCTAGCGCAAAACTTCCTGGGCCTGGAAGCTTCGGCTGGGCGAAAGTTTCTCTAGCACTATTTGATCCCCGGGCTTGGTTTTGTTGGTGACCAGGCGGGAAAGGAGCTCGCCCAAAGCTGGGCCGAGCATGACCCCCTGGCCGCAAAGCCCGATGGCCACAAGATACCCCTTCACCTCCTCCGCGAAGCCCACCAGGGGAAGACCATCCGGGGTCATGGGGTAAAGTCCCCGCCAGGTGCGGCGCACCCTGATCCCCGCCAGCCTCGGCACCACCTGGACGATCCTTTTGGCCACCTGAGGCAAAAACACGCTGGTTTCCCGGCGGTCCTCGCCGAGGATGGGCGGCTCCGGGGTTATACAGAAGGCGATCTGGCCGGTGGCGAGCTGGTGGAAGTAGCAGTTGGCCGAGCCCGGGCCGGGCCGGATGTCCACGATCATGGGATCGAGGAAGTGGGCCACGGGCTCGGTGATCCCGGCCTCGTGGCAATCGGGATAAACGGGGTGTTCCACGCCCAAAAGTTTCCCGATTTTCGCGGCCCAGGCGCCGGCAGCATTGAGGAGAAGGGCGGTGGGATAGACCCCTTTGTTCGTCCGCACCGCCTGGACCCGGCCGGCCCGGACCTCCACCCCTTCCACCTCCTCCCCGAACCGGAACTCCGCCCCCGCCCCTTTCGCCAGCTCATAGTAGGCGTGGTTCAAAAGGAGGGGGGAGCAGTGGCCATCACCGGGCGAGTAGGTGCCGCCCCGCAGCCCCACCGGATTCAAATCAGGAACAATCCTGAGGAGCTCGTCCGCATCGCACCAGCGGATGTCCAGACCAAAGGAACGTTGAACAGCCACCAATTCCTTGAGGGTCTTTTCCTCCTCGGGGCGGTAGGCCACGAAAACGTAGCCGCCGGGCCGCCACTCCACGTCGTAGCCGAATTCCTCGGCAAAGCGAGAAAGGATTTCAATGGTGCGGAGGCCGAGGCGGATCTTGGCTGGCTCAGAATGGGTGGCCCGGACCCCGCCGATGGCGGCCTTGTTCGATCCCTGGCCCGGACTCGGTAAACGGTCGATCACCAGGACTTTCAGTCCCTCACGGGCAAGATAGAAGGCCGCTGGCGTTCCCACGCTTCCCGCCCCGATCACCACCACGTCGTAGCTCACGGCTCCTCCATCCCCGCGAAGATCCCAAGGGGAACCTCCAGGAAAAGGGGGCGAGCCACAAAATCCGTGACCTCCTCCAGGGGCACCCCTTCCTCGCGGAAGAGTCGGAGGATCAAATTTCGGCAGGTTTTCCCGCCGCAGGCGCCCATCCCCGCCCTGGTCACAGCCTTGATTTCATTTAGGTCCCGTACGCCTTGGCGGATGAGGACCCGGATCTCCGAGGCTCGCACCCGCTCGCAACGGCAGACCACGGCCTCATCGGGGATGGGAAGGGGCTCAGGCGGGATTTTCCCCGTAATTTCTTTGGGGAGGCGGATCCCCGCCACCCGTAACGCCCAGTCCTTGGGGACGCGGATCCGCACAAGATGCGTGTGATCCGCCCCCGGAACGCGGCCGATCCCCACCACCTCCGCCGGCCCCAAAACCTTCCCCTCTCCGTCCACGGCGAGGACCTCGCCCTGGGGAGGGTCGAACTCCCAGGGCACGGTCACCGTGGGATGCTCCCGGCCTTTCTGGAAGTCCACGAGGGTGATGGCTAAACCCGGACAGAAGGCCACACAGCGGGCGCAGCCACTGCAGGGCTTTTCCCCGGTGAACCTGGGGGGTTTCCGGATGTCCGCGGGATCCACTTGGATCAGGCCTGAGGGGCAAACGCTGGCGCAGGGGTTGCACGGGATCTCCTGAACGCAATGGATCACGGGGAATACAGGAAGGTCCGGGGCCTGCGGTGGCGGATGGAGTCTGCCCGGTTTGGATTTGAGGATCTCCGCGGTTTTCTCCCAATCCTCGGGGATCTCCACCGCCCGGCCCAGGGCTTGGGCGGCCCTCCTCCCCGCGATCCTCCCGGTGAAGATGGCCGCGGAAGCCTCGGCGATCTCCTGGGCATCGCCCGCGGCGAAGGCCGGGATCCCGAACTCCTTGGCCTTGCGATAAAATTCGTCCACTGGATCGAGTCCGACCGCGATGAGGATCGTATCGCAGGCGAAAGTTTTTTCTGTCCCGAAAATGGGCTGGAAGCGTTCGTCCACTTGAACGATGGTGATGCCCTCCACGCGTTCCCTTCCGTGGGCGGCCAAGACGGTGTGAGAGGTGTAAATGGGAACGCCAAGCCGCAGGAGCTTATCTTTGTGCACTTTGTAGCCGGTGCACTCGGGAAGGGCTTCACATAGCCCCACCACCTCGATCCCCGCCTGGAGGGCGTGATAAGCGGCGATGAGGCCCACGTTTCCCCCGCCCACCACGAAGAGCTTCTCCGCGGGGCGTACAAGATCGCGATTCACCAGGGTTTGGAAGGCGCCAGCCCCGTAGACGCCGGGAAGGGCGTTTCCCGAAAAAAGGAGGGAGCGCTCGCGGGCGCCAGTGGCCACCACCAACACCCTGGGGCAAACGAGGACGTAGCGCCGACCCTCCCGAAGAACGCCCACCTTCTTGTCGCTGAACACGGCCAGGGCCGGGGAACTGAGCCAGACCTCCACGGTTTTTTGGGCCCGCACCTCCGCGGCGAGCTTCTCGGCGATGACAATCCCCCTCGTTCCAGCGAAAACGGCCTCCCGGGAGCCGAAGAACCGGTGCGTTTGGAGGAGGAGTTTTCCTCCCAGGGCGGGTTTATCGTCCACAAGGAGTGTTTTTATTCCGAGCTTGCCCAATTCCACCGCCGCGGACATCCCCGCTGGCCCGCCCCCGATCACCAGGGCCTCCACCTCCACTTCCTCGATCTCCCGGAACGCGAGGGTCCTCGGAGGAGGCGGAGGCTGGGGAAGACCAGCGAGGGGGGCGACCCGCATCCCCGGCTGCACCAAGGTCATGCAGGCTTTGACCGGCCTTCCGTCTGCAAGGACCAAACACTGGGCGCATTGCCCGTTGGCACAAAAGATCCCTTGGGGCGATCCGTCTTTGGGATGATAGCCGAAAATACGAATGCCGTTCGCGAAAAGGGCGGAGGCGATGGTCTCCCCAGGATAAGCCAAAAGCTCTTTTTCCCCGAAGAAAAAGGTGAAGGGCTCCGGACGCTTCACCTCTAGGATCGGGTGTTTTTCAAGCCTCACGGCTCTCCTTTGCCCGAAGGCGGCGCTCATAAGCGGCGCCACCAAGGTAAGCCTCGCGCACGCGCGCGTCAGCCGCAAGCTCCCGGGCTGGTCCGGAAAGGACGATCCTCCCCACCTCCAAGATATGCGCCTGATTCGCAATGGACAGGGCTTTCCGAGCGTTTTGCTCGACGATGAGGATGGGCACCCCCTCCTTGTTGATCTGCTCTATGGTGGCGAAGACCTGGTCCACAAGGAGCGGGGCCAGGCCCAATGAGGGCTCATCCAAGAGCATGAGCTTTGGGGAGCGCATGAGGCCCCGGCCGATAGCGAGCATCTGCTGCTCACCTCCGGAAAGGGTTCCCGCCAGTTGCCTTCGGCGCTCCCGCAGAACCGGGAAAAGCTGAAAAACCCGGTCCTTGGCCCTCTGTACCTCCTCCTTGGGGCAGCCGTAGCCGCCCAAGTTCAGGTTCTCCTCCACGGTGAGGGTGGCGAAGACCCGCCGGCCCTCGGGAATGTGGACCACGCCCAGGCGGGCGATCAGGTGGGCGGGGAGTTTGTGGAGCTCTCGGCCGTTATAGCGGATGGCCCCGCTTTTCACGGGGACGAGGCCGGAGATGGCCTTAAGCAGGGTGGTCTTCCCCGCGCCATTGGCCCCAAGCACGGCGACGATCTCCGCCCCAGAGACGGCCAAGGAAACGCGTTTTAGGGCCTCCACGGCCCCGTAGGCCACGGAGACGTTATCCACCTGCAACAGCACGCTCTTCGCCCCTCCCCAAATAGGCCTCGATCACCACGGGATCATTGTAGATCTCCGCCGGAGTCCCCTCCGCGATCTTTTTTCCGTAGTTCATGACGGTGATAAGATCGGAAAGCCCCATGACTACGTTCATATTGTGCTCCACCAAAAGCACGGTGAAGCCCTGTTTGGGCAAGTCCCCGATGAACGCCATCATCGTCTCCTTTTCGCTCTCATTGAGGCCGCAGGTGGGCTCATCGAGGAGGAGGACTTTTGGCTGGGCGGCCAAGGCCCGGGCCAGCTCCAAAAGCTTTTGGCAACCGTAGGGGATGTTCCTCGCCAGCTCATGCCGAAAATGCCAGAGGTTCAGGCGGCGGAGCCATTCCTCCGCGCCCTCCCGGATCGCCCGCTCCTCCCGGCGTTGATGGGGAAGGCCCAAAACGGAGGACCAAAAGCCGGCCCGGCCGTGGGCGTGCCCGCCGGCCATGGCGTTCTCCAAACACGTCATGTTTCTAAAAAGCCGGGGATTCTGAAAAGTGCGGGCGATCCCCAGGGCCAAGATCTCATGGGGCTTAAGGCCGTTCAATACCCGCCCCTGGAAGAGGACCTTCCCTTCCTCCGGCTGATAAATCCCGGTGATCACATTGAAAACCGTGGTCTTCCCCGCCCCGTTCGGACCAATGAGGGAATGGATGGTCCTTTCCCGTATCGCGATATCGAAGCGATCCACGGCCACCAAGCCCCGGAACCTCTTCGTGATCCCCTGGGTTTCCAGGATGATGCCGTCCCTCATCGTTCCCCTTCTTTCGCGAAGGCGGCCAGGGCCCGGCGGCGGGGCCAAAGCCCGCCGGGCCGGAAATACATGGTGGCCGCCAGGGCCAACCCGAAGAAAAGGAGGCGATACTGGGCCACCGGCCGGAAGACCTCGGGGAAGAGCACCACCAGCGCCGCCCCCAAAATCGTCCCGGGGATGGAGCCCATCCCCCCAAGGAGGACGATGCAGAAAATGAGACAGGATTCCATGAAGGTGAAGCTATCCGGGGAGACCATGCGCATTTTGGCGGCGAAGATATTCCCGGCGATCCCGGCCAAAGCCGCCCCAAGGACGAAGGCCAGAAGTTTCAGGGCCCGCACGTCCACGCCCATGGCCTCCGCAGCTATTTCGTCCTCGCGGATGTAGTTCCAGGCCCGGCCGATCCGGGAGCGCTGAACCTGCCGGAGGGCCAAAGCGCAGAGGGCCACCACCGCCCAAACCAAAAAATAGAAATCCGTGGAGGTCCGGATGGGGTGGCCAAGGAGGCTGGGCCGGGCAATGCCCACGATCCCGTTTGGGCCGCCGGTGAAGCCGCCGGGGTTGTTGATGAGGACTAAACGCACGATCTCGCCCAAGGCGATGGTCACAATGCAAAGATAATCCCCGCGCAGGTGAATTATTGGTGAGCTCACGAGCCAGGCGCAGCCCGCGGCCACCAGGGCGGAGATGGGGAGGAGGGCCAGGGTGGGCACCCCAAACCGCACGTTGAGGATGGCCGTGGTGTAAGCTCCGATCGCCCAAAACGCCGCATGGCCCAGGTTGAAAAGCCCGACCTCCCCGAGGATCACGTTCAGTCCCAAACCCAAAAGGGCGTAGAGCCCTACGTAAAACCCGACGTCCACCCAATAGCGCGAGCCCCAAAACGGGAAGGAAAGGAGGAAGCCAAGGATCGCCCCAAAAAGGAGGGGGCGCCCGGAAAGCCAATCCCATCTTTTAAGCCATCTCATACCTTCTCCGCCACCTTTTCCCCAAGGAGGCCGGTGGGCCGGAAGACGAGCATGAGCATGAGGGCGGCGAAAACAAACACGTCCTTCCAGGCCGCGGAAATATAGCCAGCGGCGAGGGCTTCCAAAATCCCAAGGAGGATCCCGCCCACCATGGCCCCAGGGATGTTTCCAATCCCCCCTAAAATCGTGGCGGTGAAGGCTTTGAGGCCATAGACCCAGCCCATGGTGAAGTTGATCTGGCGGTAGTACATGCCCACGAAGACCCCGGCGATCGCCCCCAAGGCCGGCCCCACGGAGAAGGCAAAACGAATGACCTTGAGGAAATCGATCCCCATGAGGGCCGCGGTCTCCCGGTCCAGGGCCACCGCCCGCACCGCTGCCCCAAACGTGGTCTTCTCGACCACGTAATAGAGGACGAAAAGAAGCACGAGGGAGCTCACCAAAATCAAAACCTGGAGCACTCGGATCCGGAACCCCCCGATCTGCCAAAAACCGGTGGGGATGAAGGCCTCTTGGTAGGCGAGGTAACGCGGTCCCCACACGGCCATGATGAAGTTGGAGAGAAAGATGGCCATCCCCAGGGCGGAGACCACGGCGGGAAGGCGGCCGATGGGGTAAATGGGGCGGTAGGCCACGCGTTCGATGAGGAGCCCGGCTCCGGCCGTGCCCAAGGCCGCGGCCACAAAGCCCGCGGGCAAAAGCCCCCAAAGCCCAAACCGGCTCCCGATCACCCCTGCGGCGTAGACGAAAACCGTGTACCCCAAATATGCGCCGAGCCCAAAAAGGTCACCGTGGGCGAAGTTGATGAGCTTGAGGATAGCGTAAACGAGGGAATAACCAAGGGCAACGAAGGCGTAAAAGGAACCGATGGTGAGGCCATTGAGAAGCTGCTGGACAAAGGTGAGCACAAGCTCCCCCTTCGCTCCTCAGCACGGGAA
>JAGDVW010000064.1:0-1338 GCA_023255835.1 Candidatus Acetothermia bacterium | reverse complement strand
GGGGGGCCCCAAGAAGCGGGGCCCCCTCTTTTTCAAAGCCCCACGAGATGGCCGTGCACTGCGGGATCGAAGAGCTCCGTCTCGCCCTTCTCGTTGCAGATGAGGAGCATGTAGGGGATGCCCAGGCGGTCGCCCTCAGGGCTGAAGCTCAAGGGGCCAGTGATCCCTTCGCCGATCACCTGGCCTGAGCGCAGGTACTTGGCCACCACCGCCGGGTCGAAGGACTTCGTGGCCTCGATGGCGAAGGCCAGGGTGAAGATGGCGTCCGCGGCATAGGTCGCCCATGGGCTATCGTGGATGGGGCCGTATTTCGCCTCGTAGGCGGCCACGAACTCCTTGGCCAAGGGGTACTTCTCCACGAGGAAGGCGGGCAGGGGCTCCTGGGTGATCATCGCCCCCACCACCGCGTCCAGGCCCGCGATCTTCACGGTTTCAGAGATGGGGCAGGCGTTGGAGCCCACGGCCCGGATCTTCTTCCAATCCAGGCCCAGGTCCTTCCCTTGGCGGAGGAGCAAGGCCCACTCCGGGTAGTAGCCGGTGTAGTACCAGATATCGGGGTTGGCATCGCGGAGGGCGGTGAGGGCCGGGGTGTAATCCCGCTCGCCGGGCATGATGGCATCGTAATAAACAAGCTCCACCTTTCCTTCGTCAAGGAGGGGCTTCATAAAGCGGAGGACGTCCTCGGCCACGCCCAGGGCGTAGGCGGTGTTATCGTGCATGACGGCAATTCTTTTTGCCCCAAAAAGCGGGATCACGTGCTCCACGAAGAAGCGGGCCTGGGAGTCATCGCGGCCGGAGGTGCGGAAGTAGTACTTAAAACCGCGGGCGGAGAGGTCCACCCGGGTGCAGCCGTAGTTGATGTGGAGGACGCCCTCCTCCTCATAGAGCTCGCTGGAGGGCATGCAGACCATGGAGCCGTAGGTGCCCACCACGAATTTCACGCCGGCGGCGATCAGTTTCTGGGCGGCCAAGGTCCCGCCTTTGGGCGTGCCGCCATCGTCCTCCACCACCAGCTGAATGGGATGGCCAAGGATCCCACCCTTGGCATTGACGATCTCCACCGCAATTTGCACCGATTTCAGCGCCCAATCCCCTTCCACCGCCCAGGAACCGGTGAGCGGCCCCTGAAAACCGATGAGCACAGGCTGCGCCCAAACCCCCAACGATACCAGCACTAAAAATCCCAAAATTTTGCGCATTTCCCACCTCCTTGAGAAAAATGATTTGAACCTCAAGATCTCAACTTTTCCCCAACATCACCTCCTTCCTGGTCAGTTTGGTTCATGATAGGGTGGGCCAGGGTGAGGCGTCAAGTGGCCAGACCTCCATGCTCGTTTG
>JAGDVW010000048.1:17728-20971 GCA_023255835.1 Candidatus Acetothermia bacterium | reverse complement strand
TACTGTGCATTCAACCGCCTTCTTGCGGAACAGAAGCTATGGGTGGCGGCCCTGCATGGTCGCGGGACGAAAGAGGATGATGAGAGAGACCTCTTGCCGTAAGCCTTCTTGAGGCCTCTGGGACGCTTTTGGTGGTCTTCGATGAAACTGCGCTTTGTATCCCTTTGCTTTTGGCCTGGGAGCCGACCTTTGGCTCACCTTTTGGGCCTTGAGGAAAGTTTGGGGATAAGATCGGAAAGGGAAAGCTCATCCAAGGTCTTCGGAGCAGGGCCAAATTCATCCCAGCCGCGCAGACGGTAATACTCCTCGATCTCCTTCCGGAAAAGCTCGGGGTCGATGGGTTTTCCTGCCGAGGCCCCCCGGGGAAGAGGCTCGTGGAACCGCGGGGGAAGGCCGTCATGCCCCTTTTTGTACCCGCAAAGCCCGGAATAAAGGCGCATGAGGGCGAAATTTCGCGCCCCCATGGTGAGCATGTCTTGGGGACCGATCTCTAAGCCCGTGACATACGCGAGGAGCTCGCGGATCTTGGGGAAGTTGTAGCGCGGCCCGGCCTCTTTGGTGATGAAGGCACACATCACCAGGGAATTCACAAAGGAGCGGAGGTCCTCATAAAGCACGACGAGCCGGGCTTTCCCTTCCAGGGAAAAGCGATCGTAGCGGGAGGTGACACCGAGCTCGGGAGTGGGATTGTCCTGTTCCAGCATGGTGTCGTGGAAGCCCTCCATGTGGTTAGCACCCCGGGGGGTAATGGCGTAGGAGAGGCCCAGGCCCACTTTCCCCCGCGGCTCGTGCATGGGCACCTCCACCCCTTTCACGGTCATCACAAAGTCCGCCCCGATTTTTTGAGCCCAGGCCTCCAGGCCTCCGGCGATCTCGTCCCCAAGGCCTTCCCGGCGGGCGATCCTCTCCACCCACTCCACCAGGGCCTTCCCATCGCCCCAGGGTATCCGCTCATGAATGAGCCCCTTCTCGGAGGCCTCCATAAGGGTGGCCACCGCCACGCCCACGGAAATGGTGTCCATTCCATAGGCGTTGCAAAGCTGGTTGGCCAGGGCGATGGCCCTGAGATCCGAAACCAAACAAAGGGAACCCAAAGCAGCCAGGGACTCATACTCCGGCCCGCCGTACTCGGGAAGGACCTCCCGGCCCAAAAATTCCGTCCTCACCACGCGTTTACAGCGAACCGGACAGCCGGCACAGGTGTCGCGGTCCACGAGGATCTTGTTTTTCAAGGCTTCGCCCCCGATCTCCGCGGCAAAATCAAAGACGCCTTCCTGGAAGTTCTTGGTAGGCAAAATCCCCATTTCCGAAAGCCAGGTGAGGCCGCGGGCTGTGCCGTACTCGCCCAGGCGCAAGGTGCCCTCGTCGGAAAGGAGGTCTTGGGCGAATTCCGCGCGGGCTTTGGCAAATTTATCCGGCTGGGCCAGGGGCTTTTCCGTGTGGCCCTTTACGGCGATGGCCTTGAGGAGCTTTGCGCCCATCACCGCACCTAGCCCCGGTCTTCCCGCGGCCCGGTTGCGGTCGTGGATGATGCAGGCCTGGGAGACGAGCTTTTCCCCGGCCGGGCCGATCGCGGCCACCCGCACGCCCGGATGCCGCCTCCGAAGCTCCGCCTCCACTTCGGCGGTGAACTTCCCCCAAAGATCCCGGGCCGAACGCAGCTCGGCCTTCCCCTCGTAAAGGAGGAGGTAAACGGGCTCCGGGGCCTCCCCGGTGATGAAGATCCCATCGTAGCCGGAGCGGCCCAGCTCATACCCCAAAAAGCCGCCCACGTAGGAGTCAGCGATGGCGCGAGTTTTGGGGGAGACGGCCATCACCACATGCCTTCCGGCGCCGGCCAGACCAGTGCCCTGAAAAGGCCCGGTGGCGAAAACCACGGCGTTTTCCGGGGAAAAGGGGTCCGTGCCCGGCCGCACGTGCTCCAAAAGGAGGCGGGCAGCCAAGCCCCTGCCGCCCAAGTGCAATTCATACCAACGCTCGGGGATCTCCTTCTCCGCAACTTTTCCCGCGGAAAGATCCACCCACAAATACCGGCCATACACTCCCTTCATTGGGCCTCCTTTTTCGCCACCTGGGAAAGCCTCCCCTGCACTTCCCGGAATTTCCGGGAAACCTCATCCCACTTGCGTTGGGCGTTGCGCAGATGGTTCCCCAGGGTTTCGAATTCCTCCAGGGCCTGAGCTAGACCGTTCTCCGCAGCCCGCAACTCCCCAAACACAGCTTGCATATCTTTGGCTAGCTCCAGCCCCCTCAAACCCATGCTCAAAGCCCGGAGGTACGCGTAAAACGAGTTGGGCGAACAGGGGAAAACCCTTTTATTCCGGGCGTACTCCAAAAAGTCCAGATCGTCCTCGGGGAGGAGGAGCTCAAGGAAGACCCCTTCCGCGGGGATGTACATGAGGGCGAAATCGGCGGTGCCCTCTTCGGGCTTGATGTATTTTTGGGCGATGGCGTCCACGTGCTTTTGGGCGTTGCGGATGAGATTCTTCTTGAGTTTTTTGCGCTCCTCCGCGTTCGGGGCCTGGCGGAGCTCCGCAAAGCCGGAGATGGGGAATTTGGCGTCCACGGGGACGATGGCCCCTTCCAAGAAGATCGCAGCGTCCACCACGCTTCCGTCGCGAAAGCGGTACTGTTCTTGAAAGCGGCCCTTGGGGAGGACCTCCGCCAAAAGCTCGGAGAGAACCCATTCCCCGAAAACGCCGCGGGCCTTGGGGCCGCGCAGAAGGTCCTGAAGCCCAGAAAGGTCCTGGGCCACGGACTCCACCCGCCGGCTGATCTCCTCCACTTTGCCCATGCGCTCCCGCAGGTCCGCCACAAGGCCCTGGACGGCGGAAAGCCGCTCCGAGAGGGCCTGATCCTGCCCGCGGAGGAGCTGGGCGGTGGCGGAAAGATGGTTCGTCACCTGCTCCTGGAGTCCTTGAAGGAGGGCGGAAATTTTCCCCAAATCCTCCGCGGTGCGGCGGAGATCCCTTTCAAACTGTGCTTGTCTTCCCCTTTGCCAAAGGAAAAAGCCAAGGAGGACGAGGAAAAGGAGGCCCAGGGCGAGAGAGGGCAGGAAGGTCATCGCACCACTTCCAAGGCCAAAACCTCGCGGAGGAATTTCCCCGTGTAGGAGCGGGGGTTCTCCGCGATCTTCTCCGGCGGGCCCTCGGCGATCACTTCCCCGCCGCGCTCGCCGCCCTCTGGCCCCAGATCGATGATCCAGTCCGCGGTCTTGATCACGTCCAGATTGTGCTCGATCAC
>JAGDVW010000048.1:14140-17628 GCA_023255835.1 Candidatus Acetothermia bacterium | reverse complement strand
GAGGAGTTTTCGCACGTCCTCGGGATGGAGGCCGGTGGTGGGCTCGTCGAGGAGGTAAAGGGTGCGGCCGGTTTGGCGCTTGGAGAGCTCCCGCGCCAGTTTTATCCGCTGGGCTTCCCCGCCGGAGAGTTCTGTCGCTGGCTGGCCAAGCTTGATGTACCCAAGCCCCACATCGTACAGGGTCTGGAGCTTTTCCCGGATGGGCGGGATGGCCGAGAAGAAGGCCAGCGCCTCCTCCACGGTCATATCCAAGACCTCGGCGATGTTCTTGCCCTTGTAGCGGATGGCCAAGGTCTCCTTGTTGTAGCGGGTCCCCTTGCAGACGTCGCAGGGGACGTAGACGTCGGGGAGGAAGTGCATCTCGATCTTCACCTTTCCTTGGCCCTGGCAGGCCTCACAGCGGCCGCCGCGGAGGTTGAAGGAAAAGCGGGCCGGGGTGTAGCCGCGCATCCTCGCCTCGGGGGTAGCGGCAAACACCTCGCGGATGGGATCGAAGGCCTTGGTGTAGGTGACGGGGTTGGAGCGGGGGGTGCGGCCGATGGGCGACTGGTCCACCATCAGTACCCGCTCGAAATGCTCCCAGCCCAGGATGTCGTCGTGGGCCCCGGGTTTCCCCGCGGAATACCCAAGCTTCCAAGCCATCCCCCGGTAGAGGATCTCCTCCACCAGGGTGGATTTGCCCGAGCCGGAAACGCCTGTTACACAGATGAAAAGGCCCACGGGAAAGCGCACATCGATCCCCTTTAGGTTGTGCTCGCGGGCGCCTTTCACCACCAGCCACCTATCCTTGGGCTCGCGGCGCTTGGCAGGAACGGGGATGCGCCGCACCCCCGCCAAGTATTGGCCCGTGAGGGACTTGGGGTTTTTGGCGATCTCCTCGGGGGTCCCCGTGGCCACCACATATCCGCCGTGGAGGCCGGCGCCCGGCCCCAAATCCACGATGAAATCCGCGGCCCGCATGGTGGCCTCGTCGTGCTCCACCACGATCACCGTGTTCCCCAGATCCCGCAGGCGCTTGAGGGTGGCGATGAGGCGGGCGTTATCCCGGGGATGGAGGCCCACCGAGGGCTCGTCCAAAACGTAAAGGACGCCGGTGAGCTGGGAACCGATTTGGGTGGCCAGGCGGATCCTTTGGGCCTCCCCGCCGGCCAGGGTGTTGGCCGGCCGATCCAAGGTGAGGTAATCCAAGCCCACATCGGCCATGAAAGAAAGGCGGTTTTTTATCTCCTTCAGGATTTGGTGGGCGATCATCTCCTCCCGCTCGGTGAGCTTTAAGTTCTCGAAGAACTCCAAAGCCTCGCGCACCGTGAGCTTCGTGATCTCCCAGATATTTTTCCCGCCCACGGTGACGCTCAAGGCCTCCGGCCGAAGCCGGGCCCCTTTGCACTCCGGGCAAGGGAGGGCCGACATGTACTGCTCGATCTCCTCCCGGGCCTCGTCGCTCATGGCCTCCCGATAAGCCTGCTCCAGGTAGGGGATCACCCCCTCGAACGGCCGATAGTAGGTGCGGGTCTTCCCGTAAGTGGTGGTGTACACGAAGGGCACGAGCTCTCCGCGGGTTCCGTAGAGGATGATGTCGAGCTTCTCTTTGGGAAGGCGGCCCAAGGGCACATCGGGATCGATCCCGAAGAGCTTGCACACCCCCTCCAGGAGGGCGGAAAGCCAGCGGGAGCGGGAGTTGGCCCAGGGCAGTATCCCCCCTTCCCGGATGGAGCGGCGGGGATCGAGCACGAGCTCAGGATCCACCACCATCCGCATCCCCAAGCCATCGCAGGCGGGGCAGGCGCCATAAGGTGAGTTGAAGGAGAAGAGCCTGGGCTCGATCTCCGGCAGGCTCACCCCGCACACGGGGCAGGCAAAATGCTCGGAAAGGAGCCTCTCCCCCTCCCCGACGATCTCCACGATCACCAGGCCCTGGCCCCATTTGAGGGCCGTCTCCACGGAGTCCGCGATCCTTCCCCGCTTTTTTGGTTCAACCTTGATGCGGTCGAGGACGATCTCGATGTCGTGGCGCTTGTTTTTGTCTAGCTCGATGTCCTCAAAGAGGGTGCGGAGGACCCCATCCACCCGGACCCGCACGAACCCCTCTTTTTTCAGGTCCTCAAAAAGCTGTTTATATTCGCCTTTGCGTCCCCGCACCACCGGGGCCAGGATCTGGACGGCCGTTCCCTCGGGGAGAGCCATGATCTGGTCCACGATCTGCTGGGCCGTCTGACGCTCGATGGGCCGGCCACACTGGGGGCAGTGGGGCTTCCCGATGCGGGCAAAAAGGAGGCGGAGGTAGTCGTGGATCTCGGTGACGGTGCCCACCGTGGAGCGGGGGTTGTGGGAGCGGGCCTTCTGGTCGATGGAGATGGCGGGGGAAAGGCCTTCGATTAAGTCCACATCAGGCTTTTGCATCAGGCCCAAAAACTGGCGGGCGTAAGCGGAGAGGCTCTCCACGTAGCGGCGCTGGCCTTCAGCGTAAAGGGTGTCGAAGGCCAAAGAGGATTTCCCCGACCCGGAGATCCCCGTGATCACCACGAGTTTATTCCGGGGGATCTCGAGGTCGATGTTTTTCAGGTTATGTTCGCGGGCCCCCCGCACGATGATCTTGTCCATAAAGCCCTCGCCCCTCCGTAAAAAGGCTAGCCAAAGGCAACCAAGATCTTAGCCGCGCCCTCTCCCTCCCTCTAGGGCAAAGGTAAGATCCGGTTATGGCGAAGATCGTGCGGTTTGGGGTATCCATGGAGGCCGAGCTTCTCCGGGCCTTCGACGAGCTCATCGAAAAAAAGGGTTATAGCAACCGTTCGGAGGCCATAAGGGACCTGATCCGCGAGGCCCTGGCCGCCCAGGCCTGGGAGGAAGGGGCGGAGATCTTGGGCGTGATCCTCCTTTTTTACGACCACCACAAACGGGAACTTTTGGCCAAGCTCACGGAGGCCCAGCATCGGGCGCACACAAAAATCCTGGCCAGCCTCCACATCCACGTGGACGAGGATCATTGCCTGGAGGTCATTGCTGTGCGGGGCCAGGCGCAGGAGGTGGCGCAGCTTGCGGACCGGCTGCGGGCCGAACCGGGGGTGCTCCTCGGCCGCCTCTGCCCAGCCGGGACAATTGGCCGATTCTGACCCGCCAGATGGGCTTGGCCCGCGCCGCGTTTGGAGGTAACTCACATCACACGAGGTGATGATGGTCAAGACTTTGCGCCGAGCAGGGCTGACGATGGGGTTGGTCCTAGTGGTTGCCGCGGCTTTGGCGGGCTGCTCCCGCATCGCCGCCCAAATCGAAACCTATTCCCCCAAGGAACCGATCCGCGCCGCCGTAGGGGAGACCATCCCTCTGAAGCTCACCGTGGTCAACACCGGTAACCGCTCCACCCAATTCCTCCTCCGGGCTCTGGTTTGGGACCAGCAGGGCCGAAATGTCGGAAAATATGAAACTTGGGTGAGCCTGAAACCCAACGAGCGCACCACCCAAACCTGGAACCACACGGTAAGCGGGGAGGG
>JAGDVW010000048.1:8979-14040 GCA_023255835.1 Candidatus Acetothermia bacterium | reverse complement strand
CCCAAGGAGCCCCAGGCCTTGGTGATCGGGGTTCCGGCGGAGACCACCGCCGCCTCCACCGGGAAGTTCAAGATCGGCGACAAGGTCCGCACCGTGGTGAACCTGAAGGTGCGGACCGCCCCGGGCGTGAATAACCCGGAGGTGACCCATGTGAACTATCGCGGTTCCATCCCGCCCGGGATCGAGGGCCAAATCGTGGATGGGCCGAAAAGCGCCGACGGTTACACCTGGTGGAGGGTGAAGTTCATCACCGGGGTGGAGGGCTGGTGTGCGGAGGGGCGGGGCGGGGAAAGCTGGCTGGAGAAGGTCAGCGGCTGAGGACCCGTTCGTAAAGCTCCAGGTATTTTCGGGCCGAAGGCCCCCAGGAATAGTCCCCGCTCATCCCCACCCGCCGGAGTTCTAAGAGCTTCCGCCGGTCCTCCCGCCAAAGGCGGGCTGCTCGCTCCACGGCCGAAAGAAGGGCTTCCGGCCTGTATTCCTCAAAGACAAAACCGTTCCCACCTTTTTCCATATCCCAAACGGTATCGCGGAGGCCGCCGGTGGCCCGCACGATGGGGACCGTTCCATAGCGCAAAGCGTAAAGCTGGGTGAGGCCGCACGGCTCGAACCTCGAGGGCATGAGAAGGAAGTCCGCTCCAGCAAAAATGCGGTGAGCCCATTCCAGGGAAAAGGCGAACAAGGCTCGAACCCTCCCAGGCCAGTTTTTCTCCGCATTCCTGAGGAAATCCTCATAGCGGGATTCGCCGGCCCCCAAAACCACTAAATTGATCCCCAATGCCAGAAGGCGGTCCAAGGAGGCCACGAGGAGGTCCAGACCCTTTTGTTCCGCAAGCCTCCCCACCATGGCCACAATCGGCCCCTCCCCGCTTAAACCCAGTTCCCCAAGAAGCCTTCGACGATTAAAGGCCTTCCCTCGCAGGTCCCGCGCGGAATAACTGGCCCAAATGTACGGGTCATTTTGGGGATCCCATTCCTCCACATCGATCCCGTTTAAAATTCCCACGAGATCTTGGGCCCGGGCGCGCAGGACCTCATCCAGACCAAGGCCGTCAGCCAAGATCTCCTGGGCGTAGGAAGGGGAGACAGTGGTGATGGCGCTGGCCCCAAGGATCCCGGCACGCAATGCACATAGCCAGTCCCCTTCCCCGGCCAACCGGAGGGTCTCTTGGGGAAGCCCGAGCTTCTCCCACATCTCCCTTGGGAACCAGCCCTGGAAGGCCAGGTTGTGGATGGTGAGAACGGTTTTGGCCTTTTCCCCCAAAGCCTGAAGATAAAGGGGCAAAAAGGCGGTGTGCCAATCGTGGACGTGGAAAATATCCGGGGGACTTTGCAGCTTGACGCTTGTTTCCACCGCCGCCTTGCAGAGGAAAGCGAAGCGCCAAAGATTGTCGGGATAATCTCGATCTCCCTCCCCGTAGATCCCTGGCCGATCATAATAAGGAGGGAAGTCCAAAAAGTACACGGGGACGCGGCTTTTGGGGAGAAACCCTTGCAGGATATTGACCTCGTTGGGTGCCCCGGCGAAATCCACGGAAAAAGAGGCGATCCGGGGAAGACCCGAGGGAACTTGGCGATAGCGGGGAGAAAAAATAACCGCTTCCACCCCCAGGTTCGCCAGGGCTTTGGGCAAAGACCCGATCACTTCGCCAAGCCCTCCGGCCGAGGCGAAGGGGGCCACCTCTGCGGCCACAAACGCCACCCGCATGGCTCAAATGATAAGCCTTCGGGGGAACGACAAAAAGAAAGGGGTAGGCCGTTTGGCCTACCCCCAGGTTTCCGAAAACTACGGGCTCGCTACGGAAGGCTGCGTCACCGGCGCGGAGTCGTCCTTCCACAGGACGGCGCTTTGGACTTCTTCCCGGTTACCGTAGGCATCGATGGCGTAGTACTCGATCTTATGTGGCCCCTCTGGGCCAGGCACGGTGAAGGGCCCCGTGTAGTGTCGCCAGTCCCCGCCGTCTAGACGGTAGAAGATGTTGGCTACCCCAGAAGCATCCTCACTCCTCAGCTCGATGGGCGTACGGGAGGTGATCCAAAGCTTCCCATCCGGGGCCAAATAGCTGGGATCACCAGCGTAAATCCTGGTCACCGGCGGATGGATGTCGAGGTAGATGGTAAGGGTTTTCGTGGGCTCCCGGTTCCCTAGTTTGTCCACGGAATAGTATTCCATCCGCACCACGGCCCGATCGGGAAGGGGGAAAGGCTCGCGATATTCCAAGAAATCGGTGCCGTCCAGGCGGTAGAAGATCTTTTCCACACCAACTCCGATGTCCTGGGCCACCAGGCGCACCAACGTGCCCGGGGCCAAGGCCACGATCCCCCGTTCGCCAACCTTGGACAAGTCCACGGTGCGCATGGGCGCGGCCTCCGCAGGGAGCGCCACCGGTGGGGACATGAGAGGATAAAGATCGGGAACAAGCTCGTAGGGGGTATCGCCGATCCCGTCTTTATTGAGATCCTGTCCCCGATAGTCCGACCAGTAGTTCCCCCTCCCCGCGCAGTGCCAGGAATTCTTTATCCCCTCGTCCTTGGCGGGGAAACCACAATTGTATAGGGCGTTCTCACAAACCGTGTTCCCCTGGGAAGCCCCACCGATGACGATCCCGTAATCGCAAAAACCGATGGCGTTTTTAGTGATGATCACATCCTGGGTGGCCAGAAGCTGGATGGCGATTTTCCCTCCGAAGATGGCATTGCCCTCGATGCGGCCATTGCGCACATTGGAAAGGAAAATTCCCGCCCGCTCCTGGGGATAGCGGATTTGACAATTGCGGATGACGAAATGCGCGCGGGTCCCGTCGATGTAAATCCCGTAGTCTTGGGCTCGGGTATCGATGATCCAACCCTCGATCACGTAAGGATCATCGGGGGTGCCCGAGCCCTTCACCACCCCATTTTCCCAGGTGAAGGCGTTGTCGCCGTGGATATAGATGGGATCGTGAACGGCCCACCCTTGGCCTAGGCCAAGCATGGTCAACCCTAAAAGCATCACCCCAGCCAATACGCACCTCATCGCAGCCCTCCTTTTTCGAGGTCCATCGAGGCTAAAAACATCCTAGCCCCAATTACCGCGCAGCCCAGGGACAGGTTTCGCCTAAAGCCCGGACACCTTGGCCCAAGCTCAGCCCAAAACCTCCCGATCCAAGAGTTCAGCGAGGACGCGGGGGAGGACCACGGTGCCATCTTGGCGCTGATTTTGCTCGAGGATAGCAGCAAAGAGGCGGGAGGTGGCCAGCCCCGAGCCGTTCAGGGTGTGCACATATTGGGGCTTCCCCCCGGTTTTGGGGCGGTAGCGCACATTCCCCCGCCGAGCCTGGAAATCCTCGCAGTTGGAGCAAGAGGAGACCTCGTAGTAGCCCCCTTGCCCAGGGAGCCAGACCTCGATATCGATGGTTTTTGCCGATTGAAAAGCAAGGTCAGAAGCAGGAAGAAGCGTCACCCGGTAGTGTAGGCCCAAAAGTTGAAGCACTTTTTCCGCATGGGAAACGAGCTCCTCCAAAGCCTGGTAGGACTGCTCCGGGGTGGTATACCAAAAAAGTTCGATCTTGTTGAACTGGTGGACGCGGATCAGGCCGCGTTGCTCCTCCCCATAGCTTCCGGCCTCCCGGCGAAAACAGGGGGTGTAGGCCACGTACTTAAGGGGAAGCCTCTCTTCCTCCAGGATCTCGTCGTTGTGGAGGTTCGCCAAAAGGGACTCGGCGGTGGGGTTGAGAAAGAGGTCGTCGGCTGGGCAGTGGTAGAGCTCAGCGGCAAATTTGGGGAGCTGACCGGAGACCAAAAAAGAGCGGCGATTGGCGAGGATGGGAGGGAGGATCGGGATGTACCCGTGCTCCCGCACGTGGAGCTCCAACATCCAGCGAAGGAGGGCGAACTCCAAACGTGCTCCCTCCCCCACATACATGGGAAAGCGGCTTCCCGCGATCTTCGCGGCCCGCTCAAAATCCAAAAGCCCTAGCCTTTGGGCCAAAGCCACATGGTGCTGGGGCGGGAAAGCGAACTTTTGGGGCTCGCCCCAAGTCCGCAGGACCACCTTCTCTTCCTTCGTCCCCGTGGGCACCGATTCATGAGGGATATTGGGCAAGGAAAGGAGTTCCTCCTCCAGTTCCCCTTCCACCTGGGCTAATCGATCCTCGAGCCTTTTGCGCTCCTCAGCAAGTTCCTTGAGCTCCGCGAGCAACCTTTCCCGGGCGGCGTGGTCGCCCGACCGGGCAAGCGCGGCCACGCGCTCCGAGCCCTCGTTTTGCCGGCGACGAATTTCGTCCACCTGGCGCTGAAGTTCCCGCCGCTCCTCATCAAGAGCAAGCACGCGGGAAAGGTCAATGTTCGGATCCCGCCTGCGTAGCTGCGCAAGCGTCCCCTCCCGATCGCTTCTCAGCCTCCGCAGATCCAACATGGCCCCAAAGTTTAGCCTCGCTCAGCTTTCCCGCCATCTTCCGCCTTTTTTCTTCTGCACTAGCAAGGTAAACTTATTTTGTGAGCTTTTTTAGGTTCTTGCCGAAGCCCCTCAGACGGCGGGCCTCGCGGTTCCGGCCCAAAAGTTTTCCTGATCATCATGCCTACGCCGCCTTCTTCGACGTGCGGGCCAGGCTTTTCGCTGGCGATGACATGATGATCCTGGAGTACCCGGATCGAGCCACCCAGGAGCTCCTTTTCCGCCGCGCCGTGGAGAAATTTGACCTCACCGACAAAAAGATCATCGACCTTGGCTGCGGCCTGGGGTATCTCAAAAAGTACCTCGATGAACACGCGCCGGGGTACCGCTCGTACTTGGGGGTGGACCTGAGCGAGGAAATGGTCAAAGGAGCGCAAGAGAGGTTTGGCCGCTCAGAGAAGGCCGCTTTCGTTCGCCGGGATATCCTGGCCGAGCCTTTTGGGGAGAACGAGTTCGATGTGGGTTTCCTCATCAGCGTCTTGGGTTATCGCGTTGGAGCGGATCCAGAGGGGTACATGAAGAGGCTCTTGCGGGAATTTTTCCGGATCAATCGGGTGGGGATCGCCTTCACCCACCTTGCCCCGGGCCGACGCCGCGACCCCACGGACTTCACCTACCCCCCGGAGGAA
>JAGDVW010000048.1:0-8879 GCA_023255835.1 Candidatus Acetothermia bacterium | reverse complement strand
TGGACGACTGGGGCGGGGTAAGTTACGTAGTCGCCGTATATAAGCAATAAGCCAAGCCCGGAGGCATGTATTGATCTCGCGTTTCCCTTAACATTGGTTTGCCGATGAAAGCCCTCATTTTCTCCAAGGCGCTCTACTCCACGTGGGTCTACTACAGCCCCGATCGCATCCTCTTCGACTGTGGGGAGGGGGTGAGCACCCTCCTTGAGAACAAGGTCTTCGCCATAAAGCATGTGTTCCTTTCCCACGGACACGCCGACCACATCTCCGGCCTCATGGGCCTCATCAACATCCGCAACAACGCCATGGGCGACCACGAAAAGGAGCTCCGGGTTTACTATCCCGCGGGAAGCTTCTTTGTCTCCGAGCTCATCTCCTACTTTGCTCGCACCAACCGCAACCTCCAGTACGAGCTGGAGTGGATCCCGTTGCAACCGGGGGACCGGGTGACCCTCCTTTCCGGAAAACATCCCCGCTATGTGGAGGCCTTCGCCACCGTGCACGCGCGGGGAGAACCGTCTTTGGGGTACAACATCTGTGAGGTGCGCCGCCGCTTGCGGCCCGCATATCGCCACCTTTCCCAAGAGGAGATCGTGGCCCTGGTGCGGGCCGGCAAAAAGGAGGAGATCTCCGAAACCTACGTGCAGTACATCTTTTCCTACGGTGGGGACTCCGTTCCCCTCAACCCGAACTTGGTGCGGGGCACAGAGGTCCTCCTCCACGAGGCGACCTTCGTGGACGAGGAGGACCGCAAGGAGTACAAGCACTCCACGGTATGGGAGGCCATCGAGGTGGCCAAAAAGGCCGGGGTGCAAAAGGAGCTCATCCTCTTTCATCTCTCAAGCCGTTACCGTTGGGATTTAGAAGATCTCGAAAAGAAAATTGCGGAGTTGAATCTGCCCTTCCGGGTGCGGATCATCCCCCCTGGAGAGTTGGTGGAGATCGAATGAGGAGGTGCTGGTGGGAAAGTACATCCGCGTCGTTACGGAGATCCCTGGGCCGAAATCACGGGAGGCCATGGTGGAGAAGGAAAAGTGGGTGGCCCGGCCCCTGAGCCCTTTGGCCCCCTTTTTTGTGGCCAAAGCCGAGGGCACGGTCATCGAGGACCTCGATGGGAACAGATTCCTTGATTTCACCGGGGGCTGGGGCTGCTTGAACGTCGGGCACAACCACCCGAAAGTCCTGGCCGCGGTGCGCGCTCAGCTGGAGCGCTTCATCCATACGGACTTCACCGCCGTGCCCTATGAGCCCTATGTGGAGCTGGCGCGACGACTGGGAGCCTTGGCTCCAGGCCCCACCCCCAAAAAGTGCGCCTTTTTCAACTCCGGGGCGGAGGCGGTGGAGAACGCGGTGAAGATTTCCCGGGCCTTCACGGGCCGAAAGGCTGTCCTGGTATTTGAAAACGCCTTCCACGGCCGCACCCTCCTCACCATGACCATGACCCACAAGGCCATCCCCTATAAAGCCGGTTTCGGCCCGTATGCCCCCGATGTCTTCCGCCTTCCCTACCCTTACCCTTACCGGAATCCTCTCCCCATGGAGGAGATCGAGCGGCGGCTCCTTTCCCTTGTCGATCCCAAGGAGGTGGCCTGCTGCGTGGTGGAGCCGGTGATCGGGGAGGGCGGATTCATCGTGCCGCCCCCGGAGTTCCTGCCTTTTCTGCGGGAGCTCGCGAATCGATATGGGTTCCTCCTCGTTTGCGACGAGGTGCAAAGCGGGGTCGGCCGCACCGGGAAATTCTTCGCCTGCGAGCATTTCGGGGTGGAGCCGGACCTCATCTGCGTGGCCAAATCCATCGCCGCGGGTTTCCCCCTCTCCGGGGTGATCGGAAAGGCGGAGATCATGGACGCCCTCATCCCCGGAGCCATCGGCAGCACCTTTGGGGGGAACCCCGTGGGCTGCGCCGCGGCCTTGGCCGTGTTGGACATCGTCGAGGAGGAGGGGCTTTTGGCCCGAGCCATGCGGTTGGGAGGGCTCATAAAGCGCGAGCTTACCCGGATGGCCGAGAAGTTCCCGGTCATCGGGGAGGTGCGGGGGTTGGGGGCGATGGTGGGGATGGAGCTTGTGAAGGACCGGAAAACTAAAGAACCGGCGCCGGAGATAACTAAAGCAGTCCAGCAGGAGGCCCTGCGGCGCGGGGTGATTTTTGCCACCGCCGGGCTTTATGGGAACGTCATCCGCTTCCTACTCCCCCTCACCACCCCGGAAGACGCGGTCCTGGAGGGCCTCTCCGTCCTGGAGGAAGCGTTCCAGGCGGCGCTGGCTAGGGCGCCCGCCTGAGAAAAGCGTAGGAATACGGGGGGAGACGGAGGGTTCCCGCGCGGCTTTCCCCGCCCCTTAGCTCCCGAAACCGCCCAGGAGGAAGCTTCAGGCGAGCTTCCCCTTCCCCGGCGTTCAAGGCCAAGAGGATTTCCCCGCGGGAAAGGAGGAAGGCCCGGCCCTGGGCCTGAAGGAAGCGCACCGGGCCGCGGCGGAGCTCCTCCGCCTCCCTCCGTAGCCACACGAGCTTCCGAAACTCCGAAAGGATCGGATTGTCTGGCTTCACCTCCTCCCAGGGGAAACAGCGGCGGCAGTCCGGGTCCTCCCCGCCGGAAAGCCCCACCTCATCGCCATAGTAAACGGCTGGAGCCCCGGGATAAGCGAAAAGGAAAGCCGCAGCCAAAACCAGTTTCCTTGCATCCCCGCCGGCCAGGGTGCGAAAGCGCGGTTTGTCGTGGCTCCCCAAAAGGGTGTAGGAAGAAAAATTCGCCCAGGAAGGGTAGCTCCGCCAAAGGTGCCAAAGATAACGGGCGAAGCGCGCGGCATCCCAAGATTCCTCGGCGAAAAAGTGCACCAAGGCCTCCCAAAGCTTGTAATGCATGACCCCATCCAGCGCCCGGTGGCGAAACCAAGGCGTCCCCAAACCCATCACTTCACCAAGCACATAGGCCTCGGGGTTCACCTCCTTAACGGTCCGGTAGATCTCCCGCACGAAATCCGGGGGCAGATATTCCACCGTGTCCAGCCGCCAGCCGTCGATCTCGTATTCCCTAAGCCAGTGGCGCACCACGGAAAGGAGGTACTCCCGCACTTTGGGATCCTCGTGGTTCCACTCGGGGAGGGTCGCGCAGCCGGCCCAGCAGGAATACCCCGGCTCCTCCCCTTCCCACACGAACCAATCGTGATATGGCGAGGCCATCCCCCGGGCCAGCGCATCCCGGAAAAACGGGTGACCAAGGCCGCAGTGGTTGAACACCCCGTCGAGGATGATCCGCATCCCCCGCCGGTGGAGTTCCGCCACCAAGGCCCTGAGGGCCGCGTTTCCCCCCAAGACCGGGTCCACCGCAAAGTAATCCTCGGTGTCATAGCGGTGGTTCGTGGAGGCCCCAAAAATCGGGGTGAGGTAGAGGGCGGTGACGCCGAGATCCTCCAAATAATCGAGCTTTTCCAAGACCCCCCAAAGATCGCCCCCGAAAAAGCTTTGGGGCGTAGGGGGCTCCCCCCAGGGTCGGACAGCGGGCGGATCGTTCCCTGGATCACCGTTTCGGAAGCGGTCAGGGAAGATCTGATAAAAAATGCTCTCCCGCACCCAGGAAGGAGGCCTAACCCCGCTTACTTCCATCGGGTGAGGATCTCCTCGCGCTGGAAGATTTTTATGCCTAAGAACAAAAGAATTGCATTCAACACCAAAAGGATCCCGCCCTCAATGCCCACGAACCGAAGGTCCACGGCGGTGAGGCGGGCGGAATAAACGATGAGGGGGATGAGGCTTGGCACCACAGCCAAACCCGCAAACTGGTAAGCAGCGCGGGAGTCGGAGGCCCGGGAGGAAATGATCATCGCCACCAGCGCCGAAAATAAGGAAAGCAAAGGGGAAAGGACGAAGATGGAAAGGAGCCAAGGGAGGCTTGTGACCGGCTTAGGAAGCCCGCCGAAGATGAAAGATATGGCCAAAAGGAAAAGGCCGAACACCGCCCAGGTGAGGACCAAGGCCGGGATCACCGCCACCACCGATTTGCCGAGGAAAAGTTCGAGGTCGGAAATGGGCGTCGCCAAGAGGGGCTCCAAGGTCCCCTGCTCCTTCTCCCCCACAATGGAATAAACCCCGAGGGTCACGGGGATCATCACGGGCAGGATGAGGAAGTAAAGGAGGCTGGTGTTGAGCAAAGCAGCCTGGGCCGCTGGGGCCTGGGACAAGGAGCGCGCCTGCCAAGCCATGTAACCCGCAATTCCGCCCATAAAAAGGGGCATGAAGACGCAACTATAAATGACCATCTTGATGCGAAAAAGCTCGGTCCATTCTTTCAAGATCAAGACCTTAAGCCGCACTTTCGCCCTCCACCAGCTCCAGATAAACCTCCTCTAAAGTCCGCTCTTCTTCAGCGACATAAATTATCTCCACCCCGAGCTCCACAAGTCTTTTGATAAGAAGCGGGTTATCCCGCTCAGGGTTATCCAAGTCCACATAGAGCTTATTTTGATCCAAGGAAAAACCGCGAACGAAGGGAAGCCCGAGGCCCTCGGGAAGGGCGGGAAGGGAGCCGCGGATGGTCACCACTACCCGCCGGCCAAATAGCCGCTCCTTGAGCTCCTCCGGTTTTCCAATGGCAAGGAGGCGGGTTTTAAGGACAGCGATGCGGTGACATAGCCGTTCGGCCTCGGCGAGGTTGTGGGTGCAAAGGAGGATGGCCCGCTTTTTGGAGGCCAAGGCGGCAAGAAGTTCCCGGATCTCCTTGGCCGCTTCCGGATCTAGGCCGCTTGTGGGCTCATCCAAAAGGAGGACGGGCGGATCGTGGACCAAGGCCCGGGCCAGGGCCAACCGCTGGCGGAGCCCTTTGGAGAGGGTGGCCACCGGCTCCTCGGCCCGGGCGGAAAGCCCCACCACGGAGAGGGCCTCCTCCACCCTCTTTTGATCCCTAACCCCATAAAGCGCGGCGAAAAACTGCAGATTCCGCCGCACCGAAAGGCGCTTGTAAAACCCCGGATTTTCCGGAACAATCCCAACCTTTGGCCGGACTTTCCCGGGCTCGCGGAGGATGCTATGCCCGCTGACCCAGGCCTCCCCGGAGCTGGGGGCCAAAAGCCCGGCGAGCATCCGCACCGTGGTGGTCTTCCCCGCTCCATTGGGGCCCAAAAGCCCCAGGACCTCCCCGGCCTCCACCGCCAAATCCAGCTCCACCACCGCGGGCCTGGGCCCAAAATAGCGGGTGAGCCCGCGCGTCAGGATGAGCGCATCGGAGTCCCCACCCAACTCTCCGCCTCCACCGTCATGGTCAAGATTTCTCCATCATTCCACGGCCGCAGGAGCTTAAAAAGCCAGGGCTCAGGGACCTCCACAAATCCGACCTTTTTGTAAGCCCTAATGGCCCGATGATTTCGGCGGTGCACATGCAAAACTATCCGCGCTAGACCAAGCTCCCAAAAAGCATAGCTCAAAAGGAGGCGCAGCGCCTCCGGGCCATAACCCTTCCCCCAACAGTCCTTTTCCCCAATGACGATGCCCAGCTCGGCCACCTTCTCCTCCCAGCGGATGGAGTGAAGGCTCACGTTGCCGATGTGCCGGCCGTCGAGCAAAACGATGGCGAAGTGCCGGGCATCTGGGGAGCTATAGATGCGCCGAAGCCATTCTTCCCAGGAGGAGGGAAGGAGCGGCCAGGCTGGGAGGATCCAGCGGGCAATTTCCGGATCGGCCACCCATTTGCGGGTTTGAACCAAGTCCGCGGGATGAAATTCCCTCAGCCTGAGCCGCTCCCCTTTCAGTTCCAACTTGCCTCACCGTAAAAACCAGGGCTGAACGGGAAAGAGGGAGGCAAAAAGGAGGGAGATCACGCTCATGAGCTTGATAAGGATGTCCAATGATGGCCCGACGGTGTCCTTGAGGGGGTCGCCCACGGTATCGGCCACCACCCCGGCGGCGTGGGCCTCCGAGCCCTTCCCGCCGAAATGCCCCTCCTCCACGTATTTCTTAGCGTTGTCCATGGCCCCGCCGGCGTTACCGCAAAAGATGGCCAGCATGATCGCGGAAAGGAGGGCCCCCACCAGGAACCCCGCCAGGGTATAGCGGCCGAAAACCAAACCGATGAAAAGGGGAAGGACCACGGCCATAAGGGAGGGGACGATCATCCGGCGCACGCCGTTGTGGGCGGTTATGGTGATGCAACGCCGATAATCGGGGGTTCCTTCCCCGCTCATGAGCTTGGGGTTCTCCCGGAATTGCCGGCGGATCTCCTGGACCATCACGTCCGCCGTGCGGGATACGGCCCGGATGAGCATGGCCGAGAAAACGTAGGTGAGCATGGCCCCGGTGATGAGCCCAGCCATGACCAGGCCGCCCACCTCCGGGCTCACCAAGGGCACATTAGGGAGATGTACCTCCTCGGCCCTTCCCGCCGCGGACCAAAGATAGGCGGCAATGAGGCCGATGGCGGCAAACGCCGCCGAGCCGATGGCAAAGCCTTTGCCGATGGCGGCGGTGGTGTTCCCAATGGAGTCCAAAATATCGCACTGCTCGCGCACATGGGGATCGAGCTTGGCCATGGTGGCAATCCCCGCGGCGTTATCGCCGATCGGTCCGTAGGAATCCATGGAGACCATGATCCCCACGAAGGTGAGCATGCCCATCCCTGCGTAAGCCACGGCCAAAAGGCCGCCCAATTGGTAGGCCACGATGATGGCCACGGCGATGACCAAACACACCAGGAGGCTAGAGGACATGCCCACGGCCATCCCCTCGGTCACGCCCACGGCCGGGCCGGACTGATACATGCGGGCCAGCTCCCTTGTCGGCCTATAGCGGGCGGAGGTGTAGTACTCGGAGATGAACCCGATCAAGACCCCGCTCACGATTCCCAAAAGAAGGGAAAAGAAGGGCACAAAGTTGAAGGGGGAAAGGGCGGTGACGAGGGCAGCGAGCCCCGCGGTGAGGAGGGCAGCCAGGGTGAACCCATTCATGAGGATGCGCTGCATATCCTTCTGGCGGCGGGAGTAGCGAACATACAGAACGGCAAGGAGACTGGACGAGATCCCGCCCGCGACATAAAGGATGGGCAAGAGCACAAACCACCAGTAGTTCGCTTCCAAGGCGGAAAGATCGGTGAACCCGTACCTGGTGATGAGGTTCCAGATGTCGAGGTTGTGGCGTCCCACATACATGTAAAGGGCAATGACGATCACGGCGATGATGGAACCCACGAAGGACTCAAGAAGGTCGGCGCCCAACCCGCCCACATCTCCCACGTTATCGCCCACGTTGTCGGCGATGGCCGCGGGGTTGCGGGGATCATCCTCGGGGATCTTGAGCTCCACTTTGCCCACGAGATCGGCAGCCATGTCCGCGGCCTTGGTGTAGATCCCACCTCCCACCCGGTCGAAGAGCGCCACCAAAGACGCCCCCGCCGAGTAGGCGGAGATGATGAGGGCCCCTTTAATGAAGTTCACATCGGCTCCGGGGATGCCGAAGAGCGTCTTTGTAGTGATGGCCACCACATCGGGAGAGAACTCCCTACGGAAAAGCCAGAGCACGAAGACGAGGCCAGCGGTGGCCAGTCCGGCCACGGCGATGCCCATGACGGAGCCGCCGGTGAAGGCCACGGTGAGGGCTTCCCGAAGAGACCGGCGCACAGCCTGGGTGGTACGGGCGTTGGCCAAAGTGGCGGCGTTCATCCCCACGAACCCGGCGGCCATGGAAAGCCCGGATCCCACCCAAAACGCCACCGCCACCTCCCAGTAGAAGATGGCCCAGAGGATGGCCCCGATCACAAGAAGGGTCACGGCCATGACCTTGGCCTCAGCGATCATGAACGCCCAGGCTCCCTCCCGGATGAACCCCTGGATCCGGCGCATCCGTTCATCGCCCGGCTCGCGGCGCATCACGTAATACGTTCCGTACGCGGACCAAAAGAGCGCAGCTACGGCCACAAGGCCGGTGGCTGCCAGAATTACGCCCATCTTCCCTCCTTTCCGGTTAGTACCAAAATCGGCGGTACTCTAACCCCCAGATAAACCCAGTTCAACTTGGCCTTTGGACCGATCCCGGACAGATGTCCGAGGCCTGGGCGACAAAACCACCCCTGGCCCAGCCCACGGGGCCGCGCTCCCCAATGTGATGGCTGCTACTTTCTGTCCTAGGACGCGGAAAGGAGGTCGCGGTGATGAAACATTTGGGGTTAGTGGTGGTCTTAGGGATCGCCCTGGGGTTGGGGGTGTTGGCTGAGCCGGCTCCGGTGCAGCTTTCCCCCGCCCAGGACGAGGTCAAAGCCCTCCGTGAAGCTTGGGCTCAAGTTTTGAACGTATTCGAGGAGTTCTTGGTGGAGTTCAAAGGAGCGGTGGACACCCTCAACAACAACGACCAGGACTTGTTCAGCAAATACCGGGTCCTCGCTGGACAGCTGAAGGACCTGGAGGTCAAGCTCCTGCAACTCCGGGACATGTGTAACCAGAAGATCCCGGCCTTGGAGAAGAGCTTGGCCGAGTGCTCCGCCCAGCTTGCGGCCCTGCGAAAGAGTGTGGAGGACGCGGTCTCCGGGTATCAAGCCGCGGACGCCGCCTTGGAAGCTAAACTCACCGGGCTCATCGGGGAGCTCCGCAAGTCCCTGGATAGCGCCATCGCTGGGTATCAAGCGGCCGATAAGGAACTCGCAGAAAAGATCGCAGCCATGGCTGCTAAATTGGATAGCGTCATTGCGGGATATCAAGCGGCTGATAGCGAACTGGCAGGGAAAATAGCAACCATGGCCAACCAATTGGACCAGCTCGGCTCCCGGGTGAGCGTCTTGGAATCCTACGATATCGGCAACCTCTCCCGCCGAGTTTTGAGCCTGGAGCAGGCAATCCAGGCCATCCAGATTAAGATCGACAACAACCGCGAGAAGATCGCAGCCCTGGAGAAAACGGTGGGGAGC
>JAGDVW010000040.1:17409-21304 GCA_023255835.1 Candidatus Acetothermia bacterium | reverse complement strand
CCTGGGCCCTGAATGGCACGGAATTCCGCGGCGGGCGCCCCTTCCCCGCGGCCAACACCAAAAGCGTGAGCGCGCCGGTTTCGGGGAGCCCCATTCCTGGGGATTGGGCAGTGGACCTCCTCCGGATCACCTTTTTCCTCGGCCTTGTTCTCGCTTCTTTGGCCCTCGTCCTTTCCCGGAATTTTCGAAAACACGCCCTTTATCTTTTGATTACGCTGCTCACCTTCGTTTGCGCCTGGTACCTCCTTTCGCGTCTTTCTCCTTCCCCGTCCCCCGCGCCCGTGGAAACTCCATCCGCCGGGAATTTTCCCGAGGAAGGGGGCTCCCAAGGGGAAGGGCTTCCAAAGCCACCGCATTGGGCTATATACCTCGCCGCTTTGGTTTTGGGCCTGGGGCTCTCCCTTTGGTTGGGGCCAAAATTGGCCAAAGCTTTAGAGCAAAAGCACACGAAAAAGGCTATCCAAGATGTAGCTCAAGAAGCGGTAGCCGAGCTTAAGCGCGGGTTGCCGGTGGACGACGTGGTTTTGCGCGCATGGCTCCGGATGGTGGAGATCTTAACGCTGCGCTCAGGGATGCGGGATCAGCCCCATCTTACCCCCCGCGAATTCGCTGAAAGCTTGAAGAAACTGGGGTTTAAGCACGAGGCAGTGGATATTTTAACGAAGCTTTTTGAGGAGGTGCGCTACGGACACAAGGAGAGCGGGCCCCGGCGCGAGCAAGCCCTCGATGCGCTTGCCGCGCTGGAGCGAGCTTTCGCGTAAAGCCCGGAGGGCTATGTTCATCGCGGGCCTGGCTGGGCTTTTTTGCTCCGTTTTCCTCATCTTTCCCGATTTTTTGCGCGATTTTTTTGTCGACCCGGCCATGCGCCTCTTTTTGATCCTCGATGCTTTCCCACAGGCGATCCTTTGGCTACTTTTTGTTGGCCTTTTCGCGTTCTTCGCCTTCCGTTTTCTCAGCCCATGGCCCAAGGAGGAGGCAAAAGTTCAAAAAAGGCGGCCCCGCCCTTCCACAGCCCAGGAGCTCGCTCTTCTTTTGCAACGGGCCCGTTATTCGCCATGGGCTCGCCGTGCCCTGAGGCACCGTTTGGCCCGCATTTTTGTGAACCTGCGGGTCGAAAAGGAGCGCATCGCGCCAGAGGAAGCCTGGCAGGACCTTTGGGATGGAACCTATCCTGGGGACTGCGCCCTCGGGCGATTTTTGCGCGGCGATGGTCACCAGGATTTTGAAATCTCCTTGAAGGAAGCCTTAAGAGATCTGCAACGGTACGCACAAGGGGGCGAAATTGACGGTTAGGGAAGTGAAAGAGAGAACAGATGCCATTCTCTCGGAAGTGGAAAAGGTGATCGTGGGGAAGCACGAGCCCCTCACCTTGATCCTCGCGGCGATCCTCGCTGGTGGCCATGTGCTCATCGAGGATTTCCCTGGGCTAGCCAAAACCCTGGCTGCGCGGTGTTTGGCCCAGGCCCTGGGCCTCTCCTTCCGCCGGATCCAGTTCACCCCAGACCTTCTGCCCGCGGATATCGTGGGCACCCACATTTTCCGCCGGGAGGAAGGCAAATTCGTGTTCCAGCCCGGCCCGATTTTCACCCAGATCCTCCTCGCCGATGAGATAAACCGCGCCACCCCCAAGACCCAGTCGGCCCTTCTGGAGGCCATGCAGGAGAACCAGGTCACCGTGGAGGGGACCACTTACCCCCTCCCTCAACCTTTCGTGGTGTTGGCCACGCAAAATCCCATCGAATACGAAGGGACTTTTCCCCTGCCGGAAGCGCAGGTGGACAGGTTTTTAGCGCGCGTGCGCTTCGGCTACCCAAGTGTAGAGGAGGAAGTGGAGATCCTGAGGCGCCGGGTGGCCCGGAAGAGCGAGGAGGTTTTGGTCCAAACTGTTTCCTCCCCAGAGGAGGTTTTGGCCATGAGAAAAGCGCTGGAAGAGGTTTTCGTCGATCCTGATCTTTTCAGGTACATGGCCGAGTTAGTGGCCCGCACCCGCCGTCATGAGGCTCTGAGTTTAGGGGCGAGTCCCAGGGGGACGCTTGCGCTTTTGCGGCTGGGCCGGGCTTGGGCGGCCATCCACGGCCGAGATTACCTCGTCCCGGACGACATAAAGGCCGTGGCCATCCCCGCCCTGAGCCACCGCCTCATCCTCTCCCCGGAGCTTTGGACCAGGGAGATCCGCGCCGAAGACATTGTGGCGGAGATCCTCGCCTCGACCCCTGTGCCGAAAGTCCCGGCATGATCGGCCCCAAGGCCGCGCTGGAGTTCCTCGCCTTCCTTCTCCTCCTCATCTTTGGCTTGGCCCTGCGCCATCCGGGACTTTTGGCCCTGGCCATCCCCCTGGGTTGGCACCTCGTCCTCGGCCTTTCCTTGGCCCCTGCGAATCCGGAGGGATCCCTCGCGGCCAGGCGCCTGATTCGGCCAAAAAGGTTATACGAAGGGGAAAGCGTCCAAGTCAAAGTGGAGATCGTGAACAGCGGGAAAAATTCCTTGGACCTCTTCCTCCGCGATGGGCCTCATCCAGGGCTTTCCGTGACGAGCGGCGAATATCAGGCCGCCGTGCTTTTGCGACCAGGGGGGAGTTTTTCCCTCTCCTACGAGGCCAAACCCAAGCGCGGGCTGTACCAACTCCAGACGATCACGGTGGAAGTGCGAGATCCCTTGGGGTTAGCCCCGCATGGCCTGAAACTCCCGTGCCCCGCGGAGATTTTGGTTCTCCCCCGATACGAGGATCTTTCGCACCCGGAAGTCTCGGCCCGACGAACGCTTCCCATGCCTGGAACCGTCCGGGCTCGGCGGGGCGGAGCGGGCTTGGAGTTCTACGGGATCCGCGAATATCGGCCAGGGGATCAGGTGCGGCGCATGGCGTGGAAGGCGTTCGCCCGCCACGGGGAACCAGCAATCGTGGAGTTCGAGGAGGAGAGGGCCGCAGAGGTCGCGATCATTTTGGATGTGCGGGCCCGGGCCTATTGGGGCTATTCTCCAGAACTTTTCGAGTATTCCGTGCGGGCCGCCGCGGCCCTGTCCCAATATTACCTGCGGCAAGGCCATCGGGTAGCCCTCCTCAAATATGGAGCCGTCTTGGATTGGATCTTCCCGGGCTATGGAAGAAAGCATGGAGAGAGGATTTTACGGGAATTGGCCCGGGCAAAATTGGGCGAATCCGAAGTTTTCGCGGAGTTAAGCCATCTTCCCACGCGGCTCCTTCCAGTGGGTTCCCTCCTCATTTTCGTCTCGCCCCTCATCCCAGGGGATGAGGAAACCCTGGGGAAACTTGTGGCCCGAGGTTATCGGGTGCTGGCGATCCTTCCGGAGCCAACCTCGGCCGAGCTCGGGGAAATCCCGGAAAAAGAGGTAGCCAAAGAGATTTTGTCCTTGGAGCGCTGGGTCCTTTTACGAAGGCTAAGGCGGAGCGGGGTCATGTTGGTGGTTTGGGACGTGCGGAATCCACTGGCCCCTCTCCTTCGCCGGTTGCGGGCGGGGCTTGGGATATGGCGCTGATTGGCGCGGTGGCGCTCATCATCCTCGCCTGGGTCGGAAAAGGGCACCCGCTTCAGCCGGCTTGGGCTTTGTCCCTTTTGCCTTTAGCTTTTTGGCTCTCCGGGCTCTTTTTTAGACGAGGGTTTCCCCTTTCCCTCGGGTTTTTCGGGTTCCTCGCCCTTTCTGTGGAGTGCGTTTTTTCGGGCTTTCTTCCTCTCGGCCTGGGGGTCCTCGGTCTTGCCCTTTTCTCTTGGGATTCGGCCGCGTTCTTTCACCAGCGCGGGAAAATAAAGGTCCTAGGGATAACCCGGAGGGGGCTTTGGTCGGCAACGATAGTTGGAACAGGCGTAGGCCTAGGATTTTCAGCCTCTTTTCTCCGACTTTCCCTCAATTTTTGGGCTTTAGCGGGCGCGCTGGCCTT
>JAGDVW010000040.1:13024-17309 GCA_023255835.1 Candidatus Acetothermia bacterium | reverse complement strand
AAGGGAAACCGATCCGCATCTAAGCCCACGGGATAGGGCTCATCCCAGATCCCATCGGAATTTTCATCTTTAGCCGCAAAACCTTCCCAAAAATTCCCGCGCTCCCCGTCGTCGAACTGATTCCCGCCGCAGGATTGGGCGTGGATGCGGTTTTTGAGGAAAATATTGCCAGCTACAATATTGCCAGTGCTTTCCAGTTCAAAAAGGAGGCCGATCCCGCATCCTTGGATCAAGGATTTTCGTACCGCCGAGTTGGTCACCCCCTGAAACCAAACCCCCACCTCAGCCTTATCCACGGTGGCCCCCTCGATGTTCACGGCCTGGGAGAACATAACTCTTATCCCGTCCGGACAATTTTCGATCCGGACTCTTTTTATGGTGACGTTTCGGCTTCCCCCAAGGAGGATCCCCGTGAGGGATCCGCGGAGGACCAGATTCTCCACCACGAGGTTCTTGACGTTTTGTACGCGAAGGGCGGCGATAGACGCGCCATATACTTCCAAATTGCGCACAATCAAGGGGCAGGAAATGTTAGCGATAAGGATCCCAAAAGGATCGCCATTGGCATCCACCCGCAAATCCTCGATGATGAAGGGTGCGGCGGCCGTGCCGAAGCCGGAGGCGAGGCCATAAATGTCCTCCACCGAACGGATGAGGATCGGGCCGCGGGACGCCGTAGGGCTCGCCAAGCCCGGCAAGCCTGGGAGGAAAAACCCAAAGAGCACAAATAACGCCAACCATCGCATTCTCATCATCAGAACAAGCATAAAACCTTGTGCCGACCTGGGCCAGGGCCAATGTCCCCTGCCAAGGTAATTTGGGCTACCTTGAGGACGTGAGGGCCAAGCGGGCGAAACCTATGGAACGCGCGTCCCTCTTCCTTTGGTCGGGCTTCCTTGTCCCCTTTCCAAGCTGGTCCCTACCCTTGGATCAAAGGAGTCATCCTAAGGAGGCGAAGGAACGATGCGCAGATTACTTTTGTTGGCGGTGGCGATAGGAGCGATCTCCGTTTGGGGCTTCACTCCGGGGTTGGCCGACTCCGGCATAGTCGGGGGATCTTTCGTGGACGTTCCCAAAAATCACCCGGCTTATTCCGCCGTGCAGAACCTCCTCTCGCGGGGGATACTCGTGCCAACCTCCAGCGGGCAATTCATGGGGGACCAACCCCTTTTGCGCTACGACGCGGCGGTCTGGCTGGACCGGGCCATAAAGAACGTCGAGGCCAAGATCTCGGCCACCACCGACCTCACCCCCAGGCTCACCACCTTGGAAAACCAATTCCGCAGCCTCTCTTCTGATCTCAACAAGCTCAGCGCCGATCTTTCCGCCCTTTCCGCGCGGGTCAACGCGATCCAACAGTCCCTCGGCCAAGGCGGGGAGGTGGCCCAGAAGGCCCAGCTCGGGGTGGTCCTCGGGCTCACCGGGGTGATCCTCGGCCTCGCTGCCCTGGCTTGGCTCATCTTTTTCTGATTTTATTCCTATCCAAAAAGGAAGAAGCTCCCTTCCTCACGGAAGGGGGTTTCTTTTTCCTGGGCGCAGGTGAATGGGCAGGCCCTCTTGACAGCGGGGGCAGACGTTGGCCTGGATGTGGGGAGAAAGGAGGCTTAGGCCGTCCCTTTCGATGAGAAGCGCTTTGCAGCTAGGACAATAAGTGTTTTGGCCGGGATGCCCCGGAACGTTTCCCACGTACACGAAGTGAAGCCCTGCCTCCTCGCCTATCTCTTTGGCCCTCTCCAAAACGGAGATGGGCGTGGGAGGGGTGCGGAATTGATGGGCGGGGAAATAACGGGTGACGTGCCACGGCGTCGCGGAACCGAGCTCTTCCACTATTCGCTCGGCCAAAAAACGCAAAGTTCCCTCGTCATCGTTCACACCGGGGATGATCAAAGTGGTGATCTCCACATGCACGCCATGGTCCTTAAGGATTCGGGAATTCTTCACCACTACCTGAAAGTTCGCGCCGCAGAATTTTTGTACCGCAGCCGGCCCACCCTTCCAGTCCACGTTCGCTCCATCCAGCCCAGCCGCCACTAGGACCTCCAAGGCCTCCTCGGTCATGTAGCCGTTGGTGACAAAAGTTGTGTGCAGCCCGGCTTTTTTGGCCAAGGGGAAGAGCTCCACCGCCCACTCCAAAAGGAGCGTGGGCTCGTTGAAACTCAAACTCACCCCCTGGCACCCCTCTTCCTTCGCCATACGGACGAAGTCTTCTGGCGGGACATAACCGAACCCTTGATCCGGATCAGGCGGCCGCTTGGAGATCTCCCAGTTTTGGCACCAAGGACAGGTGAAGTTGCAAGACCAGGTCCCACAGGTGAGGGCAAAGTCCCCAGGATAGAGGTGATAAAAGGGCTTCTTCTCCATGGGGTTGGCGGAGACCGCGGAGAGGAGGCCGTAAGTGAGGGTGAAGATTTTACCGCCCCGGTTTTCCCGGGTTTTACAGAATCCTTTCTCCCCTTCGGCCAGGAGGCAACGGCGCGCGCATGTTAGACAACGGGCCTTCCCTCCGGGAAGTTTTTCCTGCAGGAGTCCCTCACGGACCCAGGGCTCCATAGGCCCTCCCCAGGATAGATTACTTGCCCACCCACCACCTTGGCGAATGGAGGAAGTTCATGTTCCACAGCGCGTCCCAAATCCAAAACATGGACAACCTTGTGCCCATGGGCCAAAAGCCAATCCGCCAAAAGCCGGCGATGACAACGCCACCAAAATCGCTCGGCACAAAGGACCGCCACCTTCTTCCCCGCGCTCAGCCGCAAAAGCTTTTCCACCCCGCGTTGAAATTCCCGGCTCAGCATGTGGTCCGCATAATTGCGGAATCCCTGGGAATCCCAAGCCTTGTTGGGGGAAGCCTCGCCCAGACCCTTTTTTCGATATCCCCCCAGTTCCCGTCCAAGCCAAACGTAAGCTATGCCCGCTTTCTCCAGTGTTTGGGCCAGAGTTTTTTGGGCGAAGTGGGGATGGTGTTTTGAGCTTGGGAAAGCCCGAACATCGGCTACCACTTCGATCCCGTAGGCGGAAAGGAGCTGAAGGAATTCGGAGAGGCCGCGGTTAGAGTGCCCTACTGTGAATAAGGTCGACACAATCGAACTTTAACCGAGGATGGGGATGGTTGGCAGGGAGGGGGCAGGAGGGCTAAGATTGGCTCCAGCGGAGCGTAGCGCAGCCTGGCAGCGCGCTGGCATGGGGGGCCAGAGGTCACCGGTTCAAATCCGGTCGCTCCGACCATTCAATCCCGTGGGAGAAAGAATTCGTCCAGGATTTGGTTCTCCGGTATGACTTTCCCCCCTTGGACCTTAGCTACACCCACTACCCGCACGGAAATCCCCTGAGGATCGGCGCGGACGGCCACATAAAAATGATGGTTTTCCACACCCACCACGGAGCCCGGAACCCGCTCGTCTGCGAGGCGATAAAGATTGGCCCCGCCTCCTCCCACCACGAGATAACTTATTCTGTCCCTTTCAATCCGCTCATAATTGTGGGCGTGGCCGCTCAGCACCAAATCCACCCCAAGCTCCGCGAAAACTGGATGCCACAGCGTTTGTAGGCCCTCGGAGCCCGGGCCGTAGCTCGCATCGGAGGAGAAGATCGGATGATGGAAGATCACGATCTTGTGCGGTTCAGGACCGGAAAGGTGCTCCCTCGCCCAAGCCAACTGTTCGACCAAGTCCTGGGGAGTTTTGGCGTTCGAATCCAAGCCCACCACAACAACGTCGCCCCAATGGAGCGCCCACCAACGCTTTCCTAGACGGCCACCGCCCGGCGGGAGGTTAAAATGTTGATAGTAGCTGAGGCTATCACGCTCGTGATTCCCAAGGACGGGGATGAGGGGGGCCCAGCGCAGGATGGGCGCCATGGACTGAAAGAAAAATTCCCAGTGCGTGGGAATGGGGGTCTCCACGAGATCCCCGCCGTGTAAAACGAAATGAAAAGCCCAAGGGTCTTGGACCATGGCCTCGGCCACCATCTCGATTCGGTTGGGCTCCGTCCATTGCCACTGGGTATCGGAAATGATCCCAAAAGTCACGGGCTCACCGGGTTCGGGTGCAGTGCGGAAAGTTCCGATGGGACTGGCATCCCCGTCGGAAAGGACCAGCTTATAAACGTACCAAGTATCTGGCTCCAGGTTCTCGATCCTAAGGTGAGCGATCTCCTTGCTCGATGGGGTTTGGGGGTTATATGTGGCCACCAAGGGGAGCTCCCCCGTGGCCAGATATTGGGAAAGCGGGGCATAGTAGACCTCAGCGCGGAGGCTCGGTGCCATGGCCCAGCTCACCGTGATGCT
>JAGDVW010000040.1:11067-12924 GCA_023255835.1 Candidatus Acetothermia bacterium | reverse complement strand
GGCCGCGAGCCCCACCACCATCGCCAACGCCAAAATAAACCAACCTCTCATCGCTCCCCCTCCAAAATTTCGCACTGCTCAGGGAAGAAAACAACGATGCGCGGCCCGCCCTTCAAGCTATCCCATTGCAGCTCCCCCGTGACCACGATCTCCTTCCCCACCAATTGCGCGGGGTCCCAGGGCCAGTCTTGCCACCCCCCCTGGCAAACGGTTGGGGAGAGAATGGCCCGAAAGCCATAGCGGCTTCCCTCAGCCCACAGGGACCATCCGTATTGGTCCTGCCCCACCCGGGATACCCGAAATACCACACTAACCACCGTGAGGACATAGCGCACGGGATCGGCCTCTAAACTCCCAAGGCCCAGGGGCGCGGGAAAAGCGCTCCAAATCCCCAGCTTATCCAACTGGGCCAATGTCAACGCCCTGAGGAAACGACAATAATATTTCTCCAGCTCCGGATAAAACACCAAAAGGCGGGCAAGGCCACGGCGCAGGAGGGCCTCGTTGACCAGGACCCAACCTTCTTGGGTCTCCACCCATAGGTAGGCAAGGAGCCGGTCATGGACATCGCGGCGTTCCACAAGGCTCAGTTCCACGTATACTGTTTTTCCCATGGTCAAGGTCCGAAAATAGTTCGTGGCCTCATCCGCAAAAGGCTCGCCTACCTCGGGAGCATTGATACCCAAAAGCCGTACCGTTTCGTATTTGCCCACAAAGCTTGGAGCCCCGCCAAGGATACGGATCTGGGCGGTGTCCCCATCGACCCAACGGGTGATGCGTGCCGGAAAAGCGCCCTCGGGCGGCTGAGATAGAGCCAAAGCACCGAGGGCGATCGTCAAAAAGAATAAAAGACTAGCTCGCTTCATCCTTCCTCCTTACCGCTCGTAATGGACTCCGCGCTGGACCACGGTGAGCTGGAAGAGGGAGAGGACAAAAATTATGGCGAAGAGGATGACGGAAGCCGCCGAGGCCAGTCCATAGTGGCCGGAGTCGAAGGCTTTGGTGAAAACGTAGTAAACGATGGTCAAGGCCGATTTTTGTGGCCCAGGGCCCATAAAAAGGATCAGCACCTCTTGAAAGATCTTAAACGACCCAATCATGGAGATGATGAAGACGAAGAAGATCTGAGGGGTGAGGAGGGGGAGGGTGATCCGGCGCCAAACTTGAAAGCCGCTGGCCCCGTCAACCCGAGCCGCCTCATAGTACTCCCGATCGATCCCCTGCATGCCCGCAAGGAGGATCAACGCTTGGTATCCCACGAACCGCCAAACGTTCATGATGATGAGGGCCGGCAAAGCCAGGTTCGCATCGTTAAGCCAATCAAGGAGACTAAATTTAGCCCCAAATACCTTAGCTATGGAGGAAAGAAGATAGTTCAAAAGCCCAAAATCTCGATCATAAATCCACTGCCACACCATGGTGATGGCCACAACCGGGGTGATATAAGGGAGGAAATTCACGAGGCGAAAGAGGGCGCGGCCGAACACCGCTTGGTTGAGGAGGGTGGCGATGAGAAGGGCTAGAAGCAACGTGACCGGAACGCTCACCCCTACATACCCCAAAGTGACCCTGAGGGCCTTGGAGAAATCCGGATCGCGGAAAGCCTGGATGAAATTATTCCATCCCGCAAAATCCATGGCCCATTGGGTTTTGGCCTGATAAACCCGGAGGGCATCGCCCTCCTTGACCACAATATATTCCTGTTGAGTTCCATCGTCCTTGATGACCCAGCGCGAGCTTTGCCGAAGCCTAACCCAGAGGTCCTCCCGTGCCGCCCCATATTTCTCCAAAACCTGGACGAGATCCTCGGGAAGGCGGCCCCGGGAGAGAAGTCCGGTCCAGGCCTCGATCCCTCCC
>JAGDVW010000040.1:6251-10967 GCA_023255835.1 Candidatus Acetothermia bacterium | reverse complement strand
AAAAAGGCGGGGGAGGGCTTTCCCCTCCCCCGCTTCCCACATCACCCCTTGATTATGCTTTCGATCTCGGAAGCGAGCGCATCCATTAGCTCCTTAGGGGTCCCCTGCCCTTTGAGGAGGAGTTCCCAGTAAGTGATAAGAACGTTGCGGATGTCCATGTATTTGGGATGGAGCAATTGGCCGAAGCCTCCGGCCAAAAGCTGGTCGGTCATGATCTTCTGCTCCGGATGCTGGGCGATATAGTCCTGCCAAAGTTTTCCGTAGATCGCGGTTTTGGTCACCGGGAGGTACCCGGTTTTCTGGGCCCAATAGACGATGTTGTCCTCCCGAAGGAGGAAAGTGATCAGTTTCGCCGCTGCCTCGATTTGAGCTTTGGACTGGTTCACCCCAAAAATGGCCAAGTTCGTGCCCTGGATCATGGAGGAGCAGTTCTTATGGCAGGGGAGGGGAGCCACGGCCAACGGCACCCCCGCGGTCCTCGCCGCATTCATGTTGTAGGGATAGCCCGCGGAGGTGTCTATCCATCCGCCAATGGGGATCCCCTTCTGGATCGCATCGGAGATGTAAGCGCTTTGGATGAGGGCACACTTGGCCAACCGGGCGGCGAACTCCGCGGCCTCGAGCCCGGCGGCGTTGTTGATGGTCACTTCCTTCCAGTCCGGGGAGAGGATGGCCCCACCGGCTTGCACCAGGAAGGTGAGGAAGATCTCAGGGTTCGGGGGCCGGAAAGCTGTGCCGAATTGGTCGAGGACGCCGTCGCCGTCCGTATCCTTGGCCAAGGAACAGGCGATGGCCTCGTACTCCTCCCAGGTCTTGGGCGGGTTGGGGATGAGATCGGGCCGATAGTAAAAAACGAGGATAGATTTGTTGAAGGGGACGGTCACGATTCGTCCTTCAAAGATTTCGCTGAACTGAGGAAGGACGTCGTCCAAAACCTGCTTGGGAACGAAAAGATCGAGATCAACCAGGGCATCCAACCACTGGGTGGTCCAGTTCTCATATTGCTGGGCTATCGTTGGCGGTTGCCCAGCGGCCACGGCCGCGATCAGCTTCTGCTGAAGGGCGCTGTACCCGCCCTGGTAGACTAGGTCCACCACGATCCCGGGGTTCTCCTGCTGGAATTTTTGGATGAGGTAAGAGAGGGCCTCGCCATGTGCCCCGGACATAGCGTGCCAGAAGCTGATGGTAACTTGGCCCACGGCCAAAACCCCAAAAGCCCCCAAAACAAACGCTAGAAAAACTCGTTTCATCCTGCCACCTCCTTTTCTGTTTTAAGCATGCTTCCAGCCTCCCTCACCGTAGCCCTGTGCGGGCTATCCCCTGAATGAACTGCTTTTGCGCGAAGAGGAAAAGGATGAGGATGGGAACGATGGCCATGGTCGCCGCCGCCATAAGCCTGGGGTAATCCGTGCCGATGTCCATCATGAAGTAGCGTAAGCCCACAGGCACAGTGCGAAGTTGAACCTTATCAGTCATGATGATCACCCAAAGGAACGCGTTCCAAGAGCCCACGAATTTGAAGAGGGCCACGGTGGCGATGCCCGGACGCACCTGAGGAACGGCGATCTGCAGGATGTACCGCACCCGCGAGCAACCGTCGAGCCTTGCGGAATCCCAAAATTCGTCGGGGATGGTGCGGAAGAATTGGCGGAGAAGAAAGATGCTGAAGACAGAGACGGTCCAGGGGATGATCAGGGCCCAATAAGTGTTGTACCAGCCAATACGATGAACGAGGACGAAGCTTGGAACGAGGAGCATCTCCCCCGGGATCATGAGGGTGCCCAAAAGGATGTTGAACAGCACATTTTTCCCGAAGAAATTCATCTTGGCGAAGGCATAGGCGGCGAAGATGGTGGTGAGAACCTCCCCCACTGTGGTGGTAATGGCGATCAAAAAGGAGTTAAAGAAATAGCGGGCGAAAGGTGCGGCGTTCCAAGCGGCTGGATAATTTTCCCAGTAGGCAGGGTTAGGGATCCATACTGGGGGTATTTTCAAGGCCTGATAAATGTCCTTGAAGGAGGTGGTGACCATCCAAAAGAAGGGCAAGGCCATGATGGCGAGGGTGAGGAGGAGAAGTAGGTAAACCGTGAACAACCAAAGGCCGCGGCGCACCCGATAAACCGCCGTCCCCTTGGCCCAAGACATCGAGCAACTATACAATCCCACCCCAAAATTCGCAAGAGCATTTCCAGGTTGCAAAACACCAGACAGCAGTTTTAGCACGCTAATAAAGAACCGGGCAGGTTTCCCCCGGCAACCTTATTCTGCGCCTACGACTAGAAAGAGAGGCTCCAGCCCACGTCAAACCACTCAAAGGGCGAGGCTTTGGAGGAGTCCCACGGAGCCTTGCAAAAGAGGGTGATAGTGGAAGTTATGGGCACTTGGAAGTTAAAGCGGAACCGGCGGAACCCAAAGAGATAGGTGCCGGATCCAAACCATCCCTCAAGATTGAAAGTGACCTCACCCCCACAAAAGCCGGCCATGCAGACCTTGGCGTTGAGGTATTCGAACTCGCCCAGGCGGAAGAGGCTGCTGTAATAAGATGGTTGCGTCTTGCTGGCGGCAATGTTCCCAGAATCATCGATCCAGAACTCGCCGGGATCAAAGGCCGTCAAGGTTCGAAAATAGCCGCGAGTTGGATAAAAGCAGGTCACAATGAAGCCCCAACGCTCAACCCCTTGCCAGGTGTGAGCGGAGAAAAGAGCATCCCCGTAGACGCTGAAACAGCCGGAAAACCCGTACCAGAAAGGTTTGAGTTCCACCTTTTTACTTGTGGGCGTGAGCTCCAGGGCGATCTTCGCCTTCAGCCCGCAGCACAGGGAAATATCACTCGAAGTCAAAAACAATTTTTCAAAACCGGATTTGGTGAAAGAAAGTGTGGCATCGAAGAAAATGCCAAAGCAGAGGGGAAGTCCAATGACATCAGCTTGGACCATACGGAACGAGATTCCGGTACAGCAATCGCCGAAATCGATGTCGACCGTGTAGTTATCCCAAGTAAGGCTGTACCGCCCGTTGACGAACGGTCCCACAGCCACCGAAACCAGCGTGGGCTGACAAGCACCAACGTTCAAATCGCTAAGCTTATTTGGAGATTGCGAAAGCACAATTTCTGGGTTGTTCACACCTGAGGGTGAGGTGTAATTTTGTAAAGTACCAAACACACAAACTTCCTTGCCTACGACCTCACCCCAGAAGAAACTCCAAGGCAGGAAAGGACGTCGCTAGCTGTAATGGGCGGCGAAAAATACGAAAACCGGATGTAAATGATGAACCGTTTGTTGGGATGATTTGCGACCAGATATAGGTGGAGGAAGCGAAGGGTAGTAAGCCACGACGGTCCCATGCACATAATATTTTTGGCCGTGCCGTGAATCGGTACTGCCAGTCCAAGTGTTTACTAATTCGTTTGCTTCAATCACGGGGAAAGCGGCCACAAGTTGATAGCAAGGCCAAGCGCCGAACACGTCCCGATCGGAGGAGGTATAAGCGCTGGGCGTAGCCCAATGGTTAAAGGAAAGGCGGGCTGTAAGGTCGCCGAACTTAGTTTCCGCGTTAACCCACATTTTTTGGTAGCGGATGTTTTAGGCATCGAAATAAATTTTTTCCCAGACCCCTATATCCCCAAGGCTTCCGCTTACGTAAAAGTTCTGATAACGGTAAACTCCACCAGAACAGAACTTCGTTTCACTCTTAACTCGGCAGCCAAGAGCAAAAGAACAATCGGGAACCAAAGTGCTTTCATAGATTTGCACCGTTGGCATTAGCTGAACCGTCATGCCCCAGGTACCCCAAAACCGTAAGCTTTGAGCTGCCACCACAAAGGAAACAAAAACGAAGCCCAAAAATAGAACCCTCCCCGTTGCCCCCTTCCTCGCCATTCTCCCCATCAGAAACTATCAACCCATTGGCCGCTTGTATAGCGAAAAACTTCGTTGTGTCAAGGGTTTGTGGATAACATAAAGAAAAATTTAAGCACTACTTCGCTAAGAGGAGCCGCGCCGGCGCGGCAGAATAAACTGAAATGGCCTCCTCGGGAAAGGTTCCCGAGAAGGAGTGGGGGCCAGAGAGCCTGTTGCCCTGCCATACCCCCGGAGATCCAGATTGCGCCTAATCCACAAAATAATGGTCCAAAGCTCGCTGAAAAAGGGCTGGGCGGGGCTAAAATGCCAAAGGTATGGTGGGGAAGCTTGAGGTCATCACCGGCCCGATGTTCGCAGGGAAAACGGATGAGCTCTTGCGGCGGGTGGAGCGGGCCAGGATCGCTAAAAAAACCGTGGCCCTTTTCAAACCCGAATTGGACACCCGCTACGCTTCTGATCGCGTGGTGGCCCACAACGGGAGGAGCCTCCCTTGCCACTTGCTCCCCACCAACCTCAGCCCCGCAGTGTTCTCCGCCTTGATTCCCAAGGAGTTGAGGGAGACCACGGAGGTCTTGGCCTTCGATGAGGCCCACTTCTTCGGGCCAGAATTTCCCGAGCTCTGCGAACTCCTGGTGCGCCAAGGGAAAAGGGTGATCGTGGCCGGGTTGGACCTGAACTTCCGCGGCGAGCCCTTCGGCCCAATGCCGCGCCTTTTGGCCTTGGCCGATGAGGTCCTGAAACTCACAGCAGTGTGCACGATTTGCGGAAACCCTGCGACCCGCTCGCAACGCCTGATCAACGGGAAGCCCGCCACCGAGGGACCAGAGGTCCTCATCGGCGGGTTGGAAAGCTA
>JAGDVW010000040.1:2048-6151 GCA_023255835.1 Candidatus Acetothermia bacterium | reverse complement strand
TGGAACTTCGCGAGCTTTGCGCAGGTTTCCCCACCCCGAAGGGTTTCCTTCCCGTTTTAGACCGGCTCTCTTTCTCTGTGGAGCGCGGGGAGTGGGTGAGCGTGGTCGGGCCATCCGGCTGCGGAAAGACCACGTTATTGCGGATCTGCGCCGGCCTCCTCAAGCCCCATTCTGGATCGGTTCAGGTGTTCGGAAAACCGCCCCGGGGCCAAGCCGCTTACATGCCCCAAGGTGATTCCCTCCTTCCCTGGCGGACGGCGTTAGGGAACATTTTGGCGGCGCGGGAGGCCGATGGCCGGCTTGAGCCCGAGGCTAAAAAGGAAGCGCTCGCTTTGCTTGCGGATTTTGGCCTAGCTGAGTTTGCCCAAAGCTTCCCCAACGAACTTTCCGGGGGGATGCGCCAAAGGGTCGCCCTTTTGCGCACGTTCTTCGCTAGGCGCGATCTCCTCCTTTTGGACGAACCCTTGGGCGCTTTGGATGCCCTAACCCGGGCGGAGCTCCAGGATTGGCTCCTTGGGGTTTGGCAGAGGTTTCAAAAGACGGTGATTTTTGTGACCCACGATGTGGAAGAAGCCGTGATCCTTTCCAATCGGGTCCTCGTCCTCACTCCGCGGCCGGCGCGCCTGGCCGCGCTCTTCCCCGTGGATTTGCCCAGGCCCCGGGAAAGATCTGACCCGCGGGTGCAGGGAAAAAGGGAGGCCATTTTGGGAGCATTGGCCTCATCCCGAGTTCCATGAAAGGGAAAACGGAAATCCTCTGGGCTTTGCTCGTTGTGGCCGTGCTCCTTGGGCTTTGGGAACTTTGCGTGCACCTTCTTCAGCTTCCTCCTTACGTGTTGCCCCCTCCCAGTCGGATATTTCTTGCTTTCGCTCGGGATTTCCCGCTCCTTTTGCACCACGCTTTGGTGACCCTGGCCGAAGTTGGATTGGGACTAGGCATTGGTGTGTTCCTTGGGGTAGGGGTCGCGGTTTTGGCCTTCTACGTGCGGCCGGTGGGCCGGGCCCTGACCCCGTTTTTGGTGGGTTCCCAGGTGATCCCGGTGTTCGCCGTGGCCCCGCTTTTCGTCCTTTGGTTCGGCTTCGGGATCTGGCCCAAAGTCGCCGTAGCCGCGATGATCGTGTTCTTTCCTGTGGCCGTGAACTTCCTGGATGGGCTGAGGTCCTTCGGACCGGAATTGGTGGAATTCTTTCAAGCTTTGGGAACGCCGGAGCACCGGATTTTTCGGATGGTGCGAGTTCCTGGAGCTTTGCCATTTTTCTTTTCCGGCTTGAGATTGGGCGCGACCTTGGCCCTCGTGGGCGCCACCGTGGGGGAATGGGTTGGAGCCAGCCGGGGCCTCGGCTATTTCATGATCCAGGCCAATGCCCGCTTGCGCTTGGACCGGGTGTTCGCCGCCATCCTCGTCCTCGTCTTGTTAGGATTGGGCCTGTTTTGGGTAGTGGGACTGGGGGAGCGCCTCCTTCTCCGCCGCCGGTAAAATATTTGCGCCATGCGCCGAATACTTTTGGCCCTTGTGATGGTGAGCGCAAGCTGCCTTGGCGGGACTTTTAGGATCATTTTGGACTTTTATCCCAACCCCAACCACATCCCCCTTTACGTGGCCAGGGAGCTGGGGTTTTTCCAAGAGGAAGGTGTGGAGGTGGAGATCCTCGTGCCCTCCGATCCCAGTGCGCCAGCAAAACTCGTGGCCACCCGCACGGTGGAGATGGGGATCACCCCCCAGATCAATTTCTTCCTCGCTGTGGACGAAGGTCTTCCCCTCCTGGCGGTGGGAGCCCTCATCGACGGAGCCCTGGGTGGGCTCCTCAGCCTCCGCGAGTACGGGGTGGAGAAACTCCCGGATCTCCGGGGAAAGCGCATCGGGTATTCCCTGGAGCCCCTGGAGCCAGTCCTTTGGCGGACGATGCTCGCCGCGGTGGGGGTGAAGGAGGGGGAGTATGAGCTCATCTACACGGGGATGAACACGGTCCCCGCGCTCCTCAGCGGAGCCGTGGAGGCCATCGGGGCTTTCCGCAATTACGAACTAATTGCTGTGGAACTCCTTGGGAAAAATCCGGTGTTTTTCCCCCAGGAAGACTACGGCGTTCCCAATACCTACGAGCTCCTTTTTGTGGTGCATCCTGCGCTCCTCGCGGAAGAAGAAGGAGCCGTACGGGCGTTCCTCCGCGCCACGGCCCGGGGGATTCTCTATGCCCGCGCCCATCCCCAAGAGGCCTTCGCCCTCTTTGCCCGGGTCTTCCCGGAATTGGACGACGAGCTCAACCGCCGAAGCTTTCGGGTGACTCTTCCCCTCTATGCCACAGGCTGCCGCCACGATGGGGAGGCCCGCTGGGTGGCCATGCAGGAGTTCCTGGTGGCCACGGGGATGATCCGCCGCGGCCGGGCCCTCTCCGAGCTCTACACCGTCTCCGCTTTGCCCTAGCGAACCGCTTGAAAAGGGGCTAGTCTTGTGGCGGAGGAGGTCACGTTGAAGAAAGCTTTGGTCGCGTTGGTCCTGGGTTGGGTTTTGGCGAGCGTTGCCGTGGGCGCCCCCGCGGCAGTGGGGCGAGTCGTTTCCGTCCTGGACGGGGCCACTATATCCGTTCGCTTGGAATCCTTCCTTCTTCCTGCGCCCACCGGCCTCGCCGCGGGAGCCGAGGTGAAAGTGCGGTACATCGGGGTGGCGCTGCCCCCTAAGCCCGAAGAGGCTGCACTCGTGCGGGGCTGGAATGCCATTCTGGTGGAAGGAAAACAGGTATTTCTGGAGTTCGACGAGAAGCTGCGCGACGAGGAGGGCCGGGTCCTCGCTTACGTCTTTCTTGACCGGGAAGGAAAGCTCATGGTGAACGCCATCCTCATCGCCACGGAGCTCGTGGGATTTACCCCCGTGGCCGGCGCAGGCCGCTACGACCGAGTCCTCTCCCATCTCGATCGCACGCCCTGGCTCGTCCCGACCCTGGCCTGCCCCGTGGTTTACCCCTGGAGCGAGGCCATAAAGCACGTGGGGGAGAGCGCCTGCGTGGAGGGGCCCGTGGCCAGCGTGGGCACAAGCCGGGCCGGCGACGTCTTCCTCAACCTCGGCCGCCCCTATCCCGATCCCGGACGGTTCACCCTGTTCATCCCCGCCCGATACGTGGGCAAATTCGAGGCCGCCTTCGGCCCGCGCTTTTGGAACAACCTCCTTGGCCGTACGGTGCGGGCCTTCGGCGAGATCCGACTCTACCAGGGGGTGGCAGAGATCCAGCTTGCGGACCCGGCGAATCTTTTCATCCCCTAAGGAGCTCCTCGAAGATCTGGGCAAGCCGTTTGGGATCGGCCCGCCCCTGGGTCTTCCGCATCGCCTGCCCCACGAGGAAACCCAGGGCCTGGCTTTTGCCCGCGCGGAAATCGGCGGCGGCCTGGGGGTTGAGGGAAAGGATCTCCGCGGCCAGGGCCCGCAGCTCCCCCTCATCCCGCAGGACCTCGCCCTCCGCGGCCTGGATGAGCTCGGGCAGGTTTTCCTTGGCCTTGGCCGCGCGCTCCAAAAGTTCTTTCGCTTTGGGCCGGGTGAGAACCCCCTCCTCCACCTTACGGATGAGGAGGGCGAGATCCTGGGCGGGGACGGGTGGCTCCTCGTCGGTCCAATGGGGCCAAAGCTCGGAGAGGACCCAACCTACGGCAGCCTTGGGGTTGGGGATGGCCTTTGCCACCTCTTCAAAATAGTTGGCCCGCACGGGCTCGGAAAGGAGGGCCTCAGCCTCCCGCTCAGGGACACCGTATTCCTTGGCCCAGCGCGCCAATCGCTCCCAAGGAAGTTCCGGCATCTTCGCCCGCACCTCTTCCAGCCACTCCTCAGCAAGAACAAGCGGGACCAAGTCTGGATCGGGAAAATACCGATAGTCATGGGCCTCTTCCTTTACGCGCTGGACCAAAAGCTCATCGCGGCTATCGTCCCAACCAAAGGTGACCTGGTCTATCCGCTCTCCGCGCACGATTTTTTCTTGCTGATACTCGATGGCCGCGGAAAGCGCCTTCTCTACAGCCCGGAAACTGTTTAAGTTTTTGATCTCCGTCTTCGTCCCTAAGCGGCCATCCGCAGCCAAGGAAACGTTGGCATCGCAACGAAGCTCCCCTTTTTCCATGTC
>JAGDVW010000040.1:0-1948 GCA_023255835.1 Candidatus Acetothermia bacterium | reverse complement strand
TCTCGGGCTTCTTTCGGCGAGCGTAGGTCCGGCTCGGTGACGATCTCCACAAGCGGCACCCCGCTGCGGTTGAAATCGATCAAAGTTTTGGATTCGGTGTGGATGAGCTTTCCCGCGTCCTCCTCAAGGTGCATTTCCCTGATCCGCACGACCTTCCTTTGCCCTTCGACCTTGAATTGAAGCGATCCGCCTTTGGCCAAGGGGGCCTCGCGCTGGGTTATTTGATAGCCCTTGGGGAGATCAGGATAAAAGTAGTTTTTGCGATCGAATTGTGAAATTTTTTGGATTTCGGCGCCCAGGGCCAAGGCCACCTGTAGAGCCAATTCCACAGCGCGTTTATTCAATACAGGAAGGGCGCCGGGGAGCCCCAAGCACACCGGGCACGTCAAAGTATTTGGTGGAGCCGCAAAATAGTCGGCCCGACAAGGACAAAAAAGCTTCGTGCGCGTAAGAAGCTGGACATGGATCTCTAAACCGATGACGACTTCCATGGCTTTCAAGTATAAGCGTTGCGGTGAACCGGACATTAAGGTATGATTTTTGGTCATGGCCATCATGGCGGTTCAGGATCTACACGTGCGGGTGGGGGACAGCCTCGTCCTCCGGGGCGTGGATTTTCAGCTTTCCCCTGGACAAATCCACGCGCTCATGGGCCCCAATGGCTCCGGCAAAACCACCCTGGCTTTAGCTTTGGCCGGCCACCCCGCTTATGAGGTGGTGCGCGGGCGGGCCACCCTGGATGGGTATGATCTTCTGAGCCTCCCCCCTCATGCGCGAGCTCGGGCCGGACTTTTCGTGGCTTTTCAGAGGCCAGCGGAGGTGGAGGGCGTGCGTCTGCGGGAGTTTTTGCGCCTGGCCTGTGCTGAGCGGGGCAAAGGCTTTTGTGAATTCCAAAGGGCTTTCCCTCAAGCCCTGGCCCGGCTCCGCATGGAGGAATTCGCCGATCGCGAGCTAAACGTGGGCTTTTCCGGCGGGGAACAAAAGCGGGGCGAGCTTTTGCAGCTTTATCTTTTGCAGCCGCGGGTGGCCATTTTGGATGAGCCCGACTCCGGCGTGGACGTGGATTCCCTAAAACTCATCGCCGAGGTCATCGAGGAGATGGCCGAGAGGGGGACCGCGGTTCTCCTCATCACCCACTATCCCCGCCTCTTGGAATACCTGCCCCTCGCTGAAGTTTTCGTGCTTTTGGATGGGCGCATCGTGGAGCGGGGCGGGCCGGAGCTGGCCCGGGCCGTGGGGAAAGAGGGGTTTGAGGTGATACGAAGATGAAGCGCGTATCCACCCGCCTTTCGCAAGAGTTCGTAAAAAAGCTTTCCGGGGAGAAGGGCGAGCCCGCCTGGATGTTGGAACACAGGCTAAGGTGCCTTGAAATTTTTGAGAGGCTTCCCATGCCCCGCTTCGGCCCTGACCTTTCGGAATTGGATTTGGGGGATCTCACGTATTATGCCCGTCCGGTGCAACCAGCAAGCCGCTGGGAGGACCTACCCGAAGAAATTCGCCGCACTTTCCAAGCTTTGGGCCTTCCCGAGGCGGAGCAACGGGCCCTGGCCGGCCTGGGAGCCCAGGTGGACTCCGAGGAAGTTTATCGCTCCCTCCTTGCACAACTCCGCGCCAAAGGGGTGATCTTCACCAGCATGGAACAGGCGGTGCGCGAATTCCCCTGGGTGCGCGATTACTTCATGAAAATCATCCCACCCGAGGACAACAAGTTCGCCGCCCTCCACGGCGCGGTTTGGAGCGGCGGGACCTTCATTTGGATCCCAGAAGGCGTGGAGGTGGAAATCCCCCTACAGGCTTACTATCGCATGCAAACCGAGGGCGTAGGACAGTTCGAACACACCCTCATCATCGCCGAGCGCGGAAGTTCTGTGCACTACATTGAGGGCTGTTCTGCACCCCGCTACAGCCGCCTAAGCCTCCATTCGGGCATGGTGGAAATCTATGCCAA
>JAGDVW010000057.1:20926-22388 GCA_023255835.1 Candidatus Acetothermia bacterium | reverse complement strand
GGACCCCGAGGTCTTCTACTGGACCGGCGAGGGTGAGGAGATCGCGGGTGTAGTAGCCGTTGGCCTTGGTAGGGTGCTCCTCCAGGTAAATCCCCCGCTCCTCCCGCATAAGGGCTTCCAGGAACTCCTTGACCATCACCTTGATCCTCTCTTTCAGCTCTTTTAAGATCTCTTCGCGAGTTTTTTCTCGCATGGTGGCCTTCCCTCCTTTCCAAACCCTGTTTTTCTGGGAAGGCTACTATGCTGCCTAACAGACACAATCAACGGGACGCTGCCAGGTTTTCTGCTATGGAAACCTTCCTTCCTTTTCATGGCCGCTTTGGGAGGACTGCCGCGCTACCACCGGACAAACTTCCCGGGGACACCGATGAAACCCATTGCTATATACAGGTGTAGGAATAGCGAAACTGAACCCAGGAGGTGATCAGAATGGCACACAAGTTCTTTGTGGTCCTTCTTGTTTTAGGGACTTTGGTTTACCCTGGTTTTTCCCAGGGCGCGGGCAAAACTCCGCTGCAGTTGCCCCAAGTATCACCGCAAATCATTCTTCCTTTCCCACTTCCGCCGGTTTGTATTGACGTTGCCTCCGCCCAGTACAAAGACGGGATCTGGCTCTTTCCCGTTACAGACCTGAAGGCAGCGGTTCAGCGGGCTACAGAAGGCGAAACCATACTAGGTTTGATTCTCATACCGCCAGATGGAGTAACCACTTTGGAGGGCAAAGTTTTCAAAGGCGGACCGCTTTTTTTTGACCCTTGCCCCGTCCGCAGATCGTCAAAGCTACACCCTCCGGTTACGTACACCGGCCGGTGAAGAGCTCGCTCCTACGGAAATACCGCCTTATCCCCCAAAGCGTTCCACTGTGTATCTGTCCCTAGGTCCAGAGCAGCCTCCTGCGCCTGAGCGGGTGCGGATCTGTTTACGGATGAAATTCGGTAAGTTTGAGCTCGAGATCTGCGTAGAATTTGAGTAGTCCTGGAGCGGGGCGGGCCACAAATATGGCCCGCCCCTCCGCAGAAGGGGGAATTAATGTTTGCCATTCTATTTGCGCTTGTCGTTTTCTCGGGGGGCGCAAGAGCTTTTGCCCAAGGGGACTGGGCAGCGAACTCTTTTTACATCGAGCTTTTTGGAGTGGGTCTTTTTTACTCCATCAACTATGAATACCGGTTGAACCCATGGCTTGGTCTGGGCCTTGGAGCCACGCAATGGGAGATCGGCCTTTGGGGGATTACCACCGAGGTGATTGGCCTTTTTGGCCACTTACGGGTTCTCTTGGGAGGATTAAGCGCCCATCATTTGGAGACAGGGATCAGCGGAGGTGCGTTGATGTCGGGTTCCACTTCGTTGCCTTTGCTAACCCCTGTTTTCGGCTATCGTTTCCAACCAGCTGAAGGTGGTCTGCTCTTCCGCCTCACGCTACTGGCCTTGTTCACCGTGGAAGGGATCGTTCCATTTTTTGGGG
>JAGDVW010000057.1:0-20826 GCA_023255835.1 Candidatus Acetothermia bacterium | reverse complement strand
GGAGTTTTTAACCGGGGGCTTTGACGATGACCAATGGATATCGACGCTTGAGATGTCCTCCTTCTAATCGCGCTCGTTCCCGCCGCGAGGCGCGCATGGGTTTTTCTGATGCACAGTCATGGACTTTGGGTGCTGACGCAAGCCCCAAGGGAAGGCGATCAAGGAAGAATTGAAGGTCAGCCAACCACCGACGACAAGGAGTTCCACATCCCCTGTTCGGAGAGGGCGAAGGCCATGAGAGGAGTTTTTAAGGGTGACTCAACGGTGGCAGCCCCATTAAAACATGAAGAGGCCGCGCTTCAGCGTGGGGATGGGGAAAGCCTGCTCGAGAAGCGTTCGATTTTTCGGTGGGTTCGCCTGTTTTCCCGGAGTCCTTTTGGACGAGGCGGCCGTAAAAGAGAGGCCATTCATGTGTTGGCCCATGGCATAAATTTTTCACTGGGCCAAAACTCGGGCGAGCTCGAAAAGATTTGGGTCGAGCGGTTTCCTTTTGCCGGCGACTTCCGCAAGGGGGGTGGTGACGACCTCTCCCTTGATTTGGCCCACGAGGACCCCTTTTTCCCCGCGGGCCAGGGCCTCGACGGCTCCAGCCCCAAGCTGTGTGCCCAATAGGCGGTCGAAGGCCCCAGGCGCCCCGCCCCGCTGCACATGGCCCAAAACCGTGACCCGAAGCTCGTAGCCCAGGTTTTCCCGACGGAAATACTCCGCCAATTTTTGGGCATTGTATTCCGCCCCTTCGGCCACGACCACGATGGCATGAGGTTTTCCTCGGGAATAGGCCTCGCGGATGGCCTCGGCCACGGCCTCTGGGGAGGTGGGGACCTCCGGGATCACCACGGCTTCCGCGCCGCCGGCGATCCCCGCCATGAGGGCCAAATATCCGTAATCCCTCCCCATCACCTCCACCAGGAAGGCCCGGTTGTGGGAGGAAGCGGTGGTTTTGAGGCGGTCGATGGCCTCCAAAGCCACATTCAGGGCGGTGTCGACCCCAATGGTGATGTCCGAGCCCCAAAGGTCGTTGTCGATGGTGGAGGCCACGCCCACCACCGGTACCCCTTCTTGGCTCAGGGCATAGGCACCTTTTTGGGAGCCGTTCCCGCCGATCACCACCAGGGCATCGATCCCGCTTCGGCTCAGGACCTCCACCGCCCGTTTGATCCCTTCAGGCGTTTTGAACTCCGGGCAGCGGGCGCTTCCGAGGATCGTTCCCCCAAGCTGAATGATCCCGCCCACGTCGCGGGCGCCGAGGGGCCGCATTTCACCGGCAAGCAACCCGGCATAGCCCCGGCGGATCCCCAAAATCTCCCAGCCCTGGGCCAACCCAGCCCGAACCACGGCCCGGATGGCCGCATTCATCCCCGGAGCATCCCCGCCGCTAGTGAGGACTGCCACCCGTTTAATCATGGCGGGAAAGGATATGCCGGGCGGCGAGGATCCCGGTCACCGCGGCGAACACGATCCCACGGGAGTGGCCGGAGGCGTCGCCCGCCACATAAAAACCGGGGAGCTCCGTCTCCATCCCCGCGTTCACCCGGTAGCGGGTATCGTAGAACTTGATCTCCGGGGCGTAGAGGAGGGTGCTTCCGGAGTCCACGCCCGGCATGACCCGGTCCAGCATGGAGAGGGCCTCCACCAGGTCCACCACCACCCGGTGAGGAAGGGCCATGGAGATATCGCCGGGGGTGAAGTCGGGAAGCGTGGGCTCGATGGGCACCCGCCGGATGCGATCCAGGGTGGACCTCCGGCCTTGCCGGAGATCCTTGAGCCGCTGGAGGATCGGCTTTCCGCCGCCGATGGTCGTGGCCAGTTTCGCGATGGCCCTTCCGTACTCGGTGGTGTCCTCCACGGGGTCAGTGAGCTCGATGCGCACAAGAAGGGCGAAGTTAGTATTTGCTGTTTTCCTTTCGTTTTCGGCGTGGCCGTTCACGAGGACGAAATCGCCGTGATCCTCGGCCACCACGAACCCGCGGGGGTTGGTGCAAAAGGTGCGGACCATGTCGTCGTAGGTGGGGGTGCGCACCCGGAATTTGGCGTCGTACATGACCCTCTCGATGGGCTCGTAAATCTCCGCGGGGAACTCCACCCGAACGCCCACATCCAAAGGGCCGAAGTCCGGGCCGACCCCCAGGCTTCGCGTGACCTCCCTCAGCCAATATGCTCCCACCCTCCCGGGCGCAGCGATCACGAAGCGGGCGCGGAGTTCCTCCCCGCCGAGATCCAAAACGTAACGTTCACCCTCGCGGCGGATCGCCCTCACCTTGGTTTCCAGGCGGAAGGCCACGCCCTGGCTTAGGAGGTCCTGGTAGAAGTTATCGATGACTTCCCGGATTTTTCCGGTGCCGATGTGGCGCTGGCGGCCGGCGATGAACTCCACCCCCGCTTCCGCCGCGACCTTCTTGAGCCGGGCCAGGGCCTCCTCGTCCTCGCCCGAGTACTCCCCGGGCGCCCCATAATGGGTGAAAATTTCGTCCACGTAGGCGATGAGATCCGCTGCCTCCTTTGGGCCCAAGCCCAGCGCCTCCGGCTCGCCACCGATCCTCGGGGAGAGGTTGAGCTTCCCGTCGGAGAAGGCACCGGCCCCGCCCACACCGCAGGTGATGCTTTGGCGCTCCCGCGGAGCCTGCCCCTTTTCCAAGACGATCACCCTGAGCCGGGAAGGGACGAGCTCCCGGGCCGCGAAAAGACCGGCCGGACCAGCACCGATGATCGCTACATCCCACTCCATTTGCGCTCCCTTTCCAAATGGGGACGGAGAATCCTAACGTTTCCCGGGCCACCTGCAACTGGGAAGGCCCATGCTAAGCTTTGGTCATGCGCATAATCGGCGGCGAGCGACGGGGGCGAAGGCTTGCCCGCTGGCAAGGGGAAAGCATCCGTCCCCTGCGGGATCGGGTGCGCACCGCCCTTTTCGATACCCTGGGCGAGGCGGTGGTGGGAGCTGAGGTGCTCGATCTCTTCGCGGGAACGGGAGCGGTGGGGTTTGAGGCCCTTTCCCGCGGGGCCAAACGCGCCACTTTTGTGGATTCCGCAGCCGAAGCTATCCGAATCATTCGGGAAAACGCCACAAAGCTGGGCTACGAAAACTGTGTGGAGATCATCCAAGGGGATGCGGCCAAGACGGTGAAAAGCTTGGCTCGGCGGGGAAAGAGGTACGACCTCGTGTTCATCGGTGCCCCTTACGGGACTGAGCTAGCCCAGGAGGCACTGCGGGCTTTGGCCGAAGCCCTTCCCTTGCGATCGGGCGCTTTGGTCGTCGTGGAGACCTTTCACAAAGAAGGGCTTTCCGACACCTTCAAACCCCTGGAGCTTGTGGATTCCCGCGTCTACGGCGAGACCAGGCTCACCTATTTCCGGTTTGGTTTAGGGGAGGAAAACCGGTAAACTTCGTCCCAACCATGGCCCCGTTGGTCCTCCTCACCAATGACGATGGTTACCTTTCCCCCGGTTTGCATGCCCTGCGGCGGGTTTTTGGGGAACTGGGCGAGGTGTGGGTCTTAGCTCCGGAGAAGAATTGGTCTGCGGCCTCCCGCACCCGCGTTTTTCATAAACCCCTTCGCGTTTATTCCGCCCAGCTTCCCGACGGCTTCTCGGTCCATGTGACCAACGGCTCGCCCTCGGACTGCGTCCTTTTGGCGGTTTTGGGACTGGCGCCCAGGCGGCCGGACCTGGTGGTGGCCGGGATCAACGCCGGGGCAAACCTCGGCCGGGACGTGACCTATTCCGGCACGGTCTCCGCCGCCATGGAAGGGGCCCAGGCCGGGATCCCTTCCATGGCGGTATCCATTGATGTCACCGGCGAACCCGAGGAAAACCCAGATTATGAGCGGGCCGCGCGCATCGCTCTCCTCCTTGCCCGAAAGCTTTTGCAAAACCAGCCGATCCCGCCCGGGGTTTGCCTCAATGTGAACGTTCCCCGCGGCGTACCCAAAGGGATCAAGGTCACTCGCCTGGGAGGGAAAATTTGGACCGAGGAACTCGTGCGGGGGAAGGACCCACGGGGTCGGGATTTCTTTTGGTTTTCCGGGGAGATGCAAACCACCCCGCCCTCTGGCGAAGAGGACACGGATATTTGGGCCGTGCTTTCTGGTTACGTCTCGGTGACCCCCCTTCATTTGGATCTCACCGCCTACGAGGCCCTGGAGCCCCTGCGGGTCTTGGAAGATTTGGAGCTGTAATTGGCCGTGGAAATCCGGGTGGGATGCTGTGGATGGTCAGCCCTCAGGCCCAAGGACTTCGGCGAAGATGATTGGCAAAAAAAGTACCGGCACCGGCTGCAGCTCTACGCCGCCCATTTTCCCCTGGTGGAGGTGAACTCCACTTTCTACAAGCTTCCGCGACCCCAGACCGCTGCCCAATGGCGGGAGCTCGCCGACGAGGTGAACCCCAAGTTCGAGTTCACCGTGAAGGTTCACCAGGATGTGACCCACACCGATCGTTTTCGCGGCGAGCTTTCCCGCCGGAGTTTTTCCCGCACCGCGGAGATCGCCCGGATCCTGCGGGCCAAAGTGCTCCTCCTTCAATGTCCAGCCTCCTTCGGGCCCACCCCGGAAAACGAGAAAGCTCTGCGGGATTTTCTTTTGGAGATTGGGCGGGACGATTTCATTTTGGTTTGGGAGCCGCGGGGGGCTTGGGAAAAGGAGCCGGAAAGGGTGCGCGCCATCTGCGAGGAATTCGGCCTTGTGCACTGCACTGATCCATTCAAATGGCTGCCGGTGGGCAATGGCCCTCTTTTTTACCTGCGCCTCCATGGTGCTCCGCCGGGAACGAAGATGTATCGCTACACCTATACCGATTCCGACCTTTCTTGGCTCCTGCAAACGGTGCGGGGGCTCCGGGGTGAAACGGTCTACATCCTTTTCAACAACGACACCATGGCCAACGATGCTCGCCGGTTTTTGAGCCTTTTGGAGGCCTAGATGCAGGGGTTCCTTTCGTGCCCGTTTTGCGCTTATGAGGAAGGGCTAAGCCGAAATCCGCGCGTTTGTCCGCGGTGTGAGGTCCCCCTGCGCTGGCAATGGGAGGGGAGGGCCTTTAGCCCGGGAGAGCTTTCCGGGCGCGGAGTTTGGCGTTATCGTCCCCTTCTTCCGGCGGTGGAGCCGGTGAGCTTGGGTGAAGGCGGTACCCCCCTTTTGGAGGCCCATCCCATGGATGGGATCGAGGCAAAAATCCTGTGGAAGCTCGAGTTTTTGAACCCCACTGGCTCGTTCAAGGATCGCGGGGCGGCGGTGATGGTGGCGGTGCTTAAGGCGCTTGGGGCGAAGCGTTTGGCCGACGACTCCTCGGGCAACGCCGGGGCAGCCCTGTCCGCTTACGCCGCTCGGGCTGGGCTTTCCGCCAAAATCTTCGTCCCAGCCTCGGCCTCCGGCCCAAAGCTCCAGCAAATCGCGGCCTATGGGGCGGAGCTTGTGCGGGTTCCTGGGCCGCGACCGGCCGCGGCCGAGGCCATTCGCCGCGCCTGCGCGGAAGACCCGGACCTGGTGTACGCCTCCCATAACCTCTCCCCGTACTTCGTGGCCGGCCTCGCCACTTTGGCCTTCGAGATCGCCGAGGAATCGGGATGGAAATCCCCGGACCATGTGGTGGTTCCCGTGGGTGGGGGTGGGCTACTTCTCGGCCTCTTTTACGGGTTTCTCCTCCTCGCCGAGCTGGGCTGGGTGGAGAAGATCCCCCGGATCCACGCCGTTCAGGCCGAGGCCTGCGCTCCCGTCGCCCAAGCCCTGAAAGAGGGGCTTTCCCTTCCCAAGGAGGTGGAGCTCGGGGAGACGGTGGCGGAAGGGGTAAGGATTCCCCGGCCCGAGCGGGGCCGGGAGATCCTCGCGGCCGTGCGCACCTCCGGAGGCCAGGGTCTGAGTGTGAGCGATGAGGAAATCCTCCAAGCGCGGAGGGAGCTGGCCAGGGATGGTCTCTATGTGGAACCCACCGGGGCCGTGGCTCCCGCGGCCCTGGCCAAGCTTTGGGAAATGGGGGCGGTCCGGTCCGGGGAAGTGGTGGTCGTCCCCTTGACGGGTTTCGGCCTCAAAACCGGGTGAAGGAGGGAGAATGTTCATCGGGATCATTTCCGATACCCACGACAACCTCACAAACCTCCGCAAAGTCTTGGGGACCTTCCGGAAAGAGGGGGTGGAGCTAGTGCTCCATGCGGGGGACTTCGTTTCCCCTTTCACCGCCGAGCCCTTCCGGGAGGCAGGCCCTCGCCTGATCGGCGTTTTTGGCAATAACGATGGGGATAAACTCTATTTGCGCGAGCGTTTTCATGGGATTGGGGAACTGCACCATGGGCCGCATGAGCTGGAGCTTTCCGGCAGAAAAATCGTCCTCATGCATGAGCCGCGGGCACTGGAAGCTTTAGTGGCCTCTGGTCGGTACGAGCTTTTGATCTACGGACATACGCATCGGCCCGAGATCCGGGCTGGCCCTCCGTTGGTGGTGAACCCCGGGGAGCTTGGGGGCTGGCTCACCGGCCGCGCCACCTATGCCGTGGTGGATCTCCGAACGTTGCGCGCGGAGATCCTCGAGCTTTAGGCGAATTTTTCCTGCCGGACGAGGGCCTCGAGAGGGAATCTCTGCCCGGGGTCCGGGGTGTACGCGGGTTTTCCCACGGGGAGCACGGCCACCACCCGCATCCCCCCGGGTACGCCGAGGACCTTGCGGATCTCCCGTTCCACCTCGCGGTTGGCCACCCCGGCCCAGAAGGTGGCATAGCCGAGGGCGTGGGCCATGAGGGCCATGTTTTGGGTGGCCGCGGCGCCGGCCTCCAATGGGTGAAGGGGGTCCCGCGCGGGATCTACCACAACCACGATCACCACCGGAGCCCCGCCCAATCCGGGCCCGCTTAAGGCCACCCGGCCTGGCCGAAACACCATTATCCGCTCCACCAATGATTCCAAAGCCCGTTTGGTCTCGGGGTTTTTCACCACCACGAACTTCCAGGGCTGGCTATTGGCATAAGAGGGAGCCCAGCGGCCCGCCTCGAGGATCTTTTCTAAATCCTCTTCAGGGATGGGATCGGGCTCAAACCTGAGGACGCTACGCCTTCCCCGTATCACTTCCAAAAGCTCGCTCACTTTTCCTCCTTTGGCATCTCGTTCCACCCGCAAACCGCGCTCAAGGGCTTCCGGACCCGCGGTCCAAGCTCGAGCTCGCGGTGTTTTTCACCGAGCCCGGCGGGATCCCCGGGCCACCCCAACACCACAAGGGTGATGAGCACATAGTCCTTGGGGATGCCCAGGATCTCCTTCACCGGCAGCGGGTCGTATCCCGCGATGGGATGAGCGACAAGGCCCATTTGGGTAGCCTGCACCATGAGAAACCCCACCGCCATTCCGCAATCGAAAAGGAAGTAATCGCGGTTGTCGGAGAGGCGGCAATCGAGGTCGACGTGGGAGGCCACGGCCACCATGGCCGGCGATTTCAAGGCCCAGTAGTTCCCGCCTGGGAGGGCCTTCTTCACCGCTTCAAGTTTTTCCCCTTGGGCCACCACAAACCGCCAAGGTTGATTATTAAAGCACGACGGGGCAAGATGTGCCGCCTCGATCACGCGCTCGATGAGCTCTTTGGGCACAGGGTCAAGCTTGAGCGCTCGCTTGGCTCTCCGCACCGCGATCCACGGGTTCACCGCTAAATCCGCGTGGTAAAGCGCCTGCAGAGTTCGGAGGACTTCCCCAGCATGACCAGGAACGCGCACCTTGTGCCACGCCCAGCGCACTATCCCAGCCCGGTCCAAAAGGAATGTGGCCCGCTGCACTTTTCCGTTCAGGCTCACCCCATAACCCTGGGAAAGCTTTCCCTCGGCGTCGGAAAGAAGAACGAATTCCAGCCTTTCTTTTTGGGCGAACTTGGAAAGGGCCTGGGGGCTGTCCGGCGAGATGCCCACCACCTCCGCCTCCGCCGCGCGGAATCGGGGGAGCAAAGATTGAAAATCCCTGGCCTCCTGGGTACATCCTGGGGTGCCGGCCTTGGGGAAAAAGTAGAGGATCACGTACCGGCCAAGGAATCCCCGAAGATCCAGGGGTTTCCCCTCTTTGTCCGGCAAAGTGAAGTTCAAGCCGAACTGAAACAGCATGTTCACCCCTTCAGCGATTATACTTGGTGGCGAAGGAGGAGAAATGAGAAAAGCCTGGGTTCTGGTGGTTCTAGCCGGAGTTGGCCTTGGTGTTTGGGCTGGGCCCAAAATTTGGGTCTCCGAGCAAATTTATGACTTCGGCGAGGTGAAGGAAGGGATTCTTGTTGTCCACACATTCCTTTTGAAAAACGTTGGTGACGCCGTGCTCAATTTCACCCGCGCTCCAGGCGTGTCTTGTGGCTGCACCAGCGCCCCCCTTTCCAAGATGGCCCTCGCCCCTGGGGAGTCGGTGGAGCTTGTGGTGCGCTTTGAGACCACCGGTTACGGCGGACACCAGGTGGTGAAGTATGTTTACGTTTATTCCGATGATCCTGATTTGCCCCAGCTCACTTTGGCCATCCAGGGGAAGGTCACGCCCTGCGCCCCTTATGAGGACACGGCTTATATGCTGCGTTACCGTTATCGTTTGATTTTGGATGTGAGGGACCGGGAAGCGTTTGCCCGCGGCCACCTTTTGGGGGCGGTGAACGTGCCGGCCGCGGAGATTTCCCAGGCGATTTCGTGGCTTCCTTCCACCACCATCTACGTATGCGATGAGGCTGGGGAGAGCGGGCTTTCCGTGGCGGAGACCTTACGACGAAACGGTTTTTGGGCCGTGAGGGTCCTCGCCGGAGGCCTCGCCGGCTGGGCCAAAGAGCTCGGCCATCACCTCATCGTCGGGGAGCTGCCCCAGGCCGAGCCCCAAGTCTTTCCTGGAGCGGTCCCGGCCTCCCGATTGGCCCAGGAATACCTCATCGTTTTGGATCTGCGGGACGACGAGGCTTATTCCCAAGAGCATTTGGTGGGAGCCATTCGCGTGGGGCCTACGGGTTTAGACTCCGTTTTGCATTACCTTTTACCGGCGGCCGCCCTTTCCCCTGATCTTCAGCCCTACATTTTCTGCGTGGATGAGGGCGAAGGGGTAGCGGAGGACGCGGCCCAATTCCTGCGCTCCTTGGGGCTTAGCCGGGCTTATGCCCTGGTGGGCGGCCTCCCGCAATGGCGGATCCGCTACGGTTCGGACTTCATGGTCCGCTCGCCCTAAAATTTGAGCTCAAAGCCCACCTTGATCCAAACAAGGCCGCTGAGATCGAACCTGGTGCTGGAATAAATGAGGACTTGGGAAAACTGGATCTTAAGCCCGATCTCCTCCCATTTGAGGCCGAAGAAATCGAAGGCCGTGGCGGAGTAAACGGAGACGGGATCCACTGTTACCCCGAGCTGGAGCTTAGCCCAGTCCAGGGAGAAGGCGCTGTTCAGGCGGAGGGAGGCGCCGAGGTCCACGGTGGGCGGGGAAAAGCGGTAGCTGACCCCAAGCTCGCCGAACCCAAGGCCAGCGTAGGTGAACATCCAGGTGGTGTAGAGGCGCCAACACTCCGCGGACCAAACGAACCGCAGGAGTTCCTCCTCGAAATACCAGCCGGGGACGAGGACCACGTCCGTCCAGGGGTCATCATCGATCAGATACTCCAAACCTTGGATGCCGAACCCGGTGAGGCTTTGGGCGAGGAAGCCGGGCTCGCCGCCGGCCCCGCACTCAAAAATGAGGCCGATCGTGTAATTCGGGGTCTGGCAGGCCAAAGCGAGGTTGCCGAGGAAGAACCATCCCCCGAGGAAAAATGGGCAACAGCCGCCGCTCACGCTCAGGGACCACCGGGAAAAACAAGGATCGAAGACAAGGCTGCTTCTCAGGTTCACCCCTTGGAAATTGAGCCAAAACCAAAGGTGTTCGGCCTCGAGGCCCGTCAAGGAGAGGATGGTCTGGCTTTTCACCCCGCCTTTCCCCATATCCATGGTGAGGGTGAGCCCAGCCCGCATGGAAAGAGGGCCGGCTGGGGCGAAGAGGAAGTCCATCCCTATGGTCCCGGAGAAGGATGGTTCTTGAGCATAAACCGACAGGGCCAGGGCCAAAATCGGGAAAACCCACCACTTGGTGCGCATGGTCTGCCTCCTCAGCGGAAGCCTACGGGGGCCGGAAGGGGGGAAAGAAGCGAAAAGGGCGGGATCGAGGGGCCCCTTTGTCCGAGGCGTTTTGGAACCTTTGCCCTAAAGGAGTTCCCGGAGGACCTCCTCCAAGGTGGGGTGACCGATCTCCTGAAGCTCGTAGCGCACGCGGGTGGCAGGCTTTGGAAGATCCATGAGCCGTCGCAGATCCACGGGCGTGGCGATGAGAATGGCCTCGCAGGGAACGCGCCGAATCGTCTCCGCCAGATCCCGGATCTGGTGCTCGCCATAACCCATGGCCGGGAGGACCGGGCCGAGGTGCGGATAGAGTTCAAAGGCCTCGCGGATGGAGTTCACCGCGTAGGGACGAGGATCCACCAAAGTGGCCCGGAGCTTCCGGGCGACCACCGCCCCGGCCCCAAAGGGCATCTCCCCGTGGGTGACCGTTGGACCATCCTCGATGACCAGGACCTTTTTTCCCGTCACCAATTCCGGCTCCTCCACGCTGATGGGGGAGGCGGCCTCCACCACCCGAGCTTTCGGATTGAGCTCGGCGATGGACTGCCGGAGCTTCTCGATCTCCGCAAGCCCAGCGGTGTCGATCTTGTTTATCACCACCACGTCGGCCATGCGGATGTTCACCGAGCCCGGCCAATAGGTGCGCTCGTGCCCAGCCCGCAGAGGATCGGCCACCACGATCAGGACATCCGTTTTGAAAAAGGGGAAATCGTTGTTCCCCCCGTCCCACAGGATCACATCCGCCTCTTCCTCGGCCATGCGGAGGATCCTTTCGTAGTCCACCCCGGCGTAGACCACGGTCCCCTCCCGAAGGTGCGGCTCGAACTCCTCCCTCTCCTCGATGGTGCAGGCATAGCGGTCGAGGTCGGCAAAACTCTCGAACCTTTGGACCACCTGGGTCCGGAGGTCCCCATAGGGCATGGGATGGCGGACCACCACCACCTTCTTCCCCCAGGATTTGAGGATCCGCGCCACGCGGCGGGTGGTTTGGGATTTTCCGCAACCGGTGCGCACAGCGCAGACGGCCACCACCGGCTTCTTCGCGGAAAGCTGGGTGGAAGATGGTCCCAGGAGCCAAAAATCCGCGCCGGCGGCTTGAGCCACCGCTGCCCTTTCCATCACATACTGGTGGGAAACATCGGAATAGGCGAACACCACCCGGTCCACCTTATGCGCGCGCACGAGCTCCGGAAGGCGCTCCTCTGGCTCGATGGGGATGCCCTCGGGGTAAAGGGGGCCGGCCAATTCTGGCGGATAGCGCCGGCCGGCGATCCCCGGGATCTGGGCAGCGGTGAAGGCCACCACCTCGTACTCTGGGTTGTCCCGGAAAACCACGTTGAAGTTGTGAAAATCGCGTCCGGCTGCCCCCATGATGATGACTTTGGTCCTACCCATGAGGATTCACCCCGTGTTCTTGTGATTGTGCGTCCCATTATAGCCAAAGTTGCGCTGGTTTTCCCTCTCCTGATGGTTAACATCCATATGTGACTTGGGCCAACGCTTTGACCTTCTTGCGGCTGGGGTTGGTCGGGCCCACGATTTGGGCGGTTCTCTCCCAAAGGTTTTGGTTAGGCCTTGCCCTTTTCCTTTTTGGGGTGGCCACAGATATCCTCGATGGCTGGGTGGCGAGAAGGGAGCGCTCCACTGTCCTTGGGCAACTTTTAGACCCCTTGGCAGACAAAGTCTTTTATTTCTCCTTAGCGGTGGCCTTTCACTGTGTGGGGAGGCTCCCCTTGCTTTCCGTTCTCCTCACCGTGGTTCCCCAAGTTGGGATCGGCATCGGGACCCTGGTCCTTTGGGAAAGGAAGGAGGAGCTCAGGGCCCGCTGGGCGGGGAAAGCCGCCGCGGCCCTCACCGCCTTGGCCACCGGCCTTCTTTTCCTCACCCCCCAAGGCCTTTGGGCTTATTGGGCGGCGATTGGTTCCCAATATGGGGCAGGCGTGTACTATTTAATCCAGCAAGCCAGGAGGAAAACTCCGGAGGGGGCGGGGCCAGGAATTCCTGCCAGTCGCCCGCGCTAGGGTGAAAAAAGCCGAGCCGGAGGGCGTGCAAAAGAAGGGGGCCACCGGCCCGCCCATACAGAGGGTCCCCCACCACCGGATGCCCAATGGCCCCAAGGTGCAAGCGGATCTGATGAGTCCGGCCGGTTTTTGGGCGCACCAAAAGGAGGCTTTTTCCCCTTTTCCTGGCCAGGACCAAAAATTCCGTGACCGCCTCCTTCCCCAAATCCCGCACGTTCATGCGCCAGGGCTCGTGGGGATCGCGCCCGATCCGCCCCTTTATCACCCCTTCCTCCACGTCCACTTCGCCCTCCACCACCGCCAAGTACTCCTTGAGCACCTTCCTTTCCTTGAACTGCTGGACAAGCGACCGATAGGCTTCCTCCGTGCGAGCCAAGACCATGGCCCCGGTGACCGCGGCGTCCAGCCGATGGACCACGCCCGGCCGCTCCGCCGGCCCCCCGGCCAGAGGGCCACGGGCGAGGAGGGCGCTCACCACCGAGGGCTTCGCGGAGGCCCCGGCGAAGTGGACGGGGAGGCCCCGGGGTTTGTTCACCACCACAATGGCCTCGTCTTCGTAGATGATGGGGATGGGGAAAGGGGTTGGCGCAAGCCCAGGGCCGGTCCAGCGCACCACCACCTCCTCCCCGCACCTCAGCCTTTTTGCGGGTTCGGCGGGCTTCCCCTGGACCAAAGCCGCGCCGTCCCGGATCAGCCGCTGAGCCACGCTCCGGGAGACCCCGAGCTTGCGGGCCAAAAAACGATCCACCCGCTCTCCAGCCTCCTCCTCCGCCACAAAGAACCGATCTGATCGCATTCCCTGCATTGTGCCCGTTCCCCAAGACTTAGTATAATGGCGGACCATGAGGGTTCCGAGGGAAAGGCTCGAGGAGATCATCCGTCAGGGCGCGGAGCTGGCCCGGGTGGAGCTTTATCACTGGGAGCTGGCCCAATATGGCCGGGAGCTTCGCCTTACGGTGTACATTGACCGGCCCGGCGGGGTCTCCGTGGAGGATTGCGCCCGGGCCAGCGAGATCTTGAGCGATCTCCTCGACGCTGCGGACCCCATCCCCTCCTCCTACGTTTTGGAGGTCTCCTCGCCGGGGCTGGAGCGGAGGCTTTGGGAGCCCTGGCACTACGAGCGCGTGGTGGGGAAAAGGATCCACGTCCGGGTCCGGGGCATGGAGCGCCCAAGCTATGAGGGCCGGCTGGTGGAGGTGCGGGAAGGGAAGGCGGTGGTGGAGGGGAAGGGCGGCCGGGTGGAAATCCCGCTGAACCAGGTGACCCAGGCCTGGGTGGTGTACGAGGGGGAGTAGATTATGAACATCGAATTCCTCGAGGCGCTGGAGGAGATGGCCCGGGAGCGGGGGATCGATCGGGAGGCGGCCTACGAGGCCATGGAGAAAGGCATCGCTGCCGCCTACCTCGCGGAGTTCGGGGGCACCGAGCCCCCGATGGTGAGGATCGACCGCCGCTCCGGCGACGTTTATGTCAACGGCCAGAAATTCGACCTCTCCAAGTTGGGGCGGATCGCCACCCGCCGGGCCGAGGAATATTTCCGCCGGGAGATCCTGCGCCGGCGCCGTGAAGCCCTTTACGAGATGTATTCCGCCCGCGTGGGCGAGATCATCAACGGCACGGTCCACCGCTTCGAGGGGAGGGATGTGTGGATCAATCTCGGAGACCTCGAGGCCCTCATGCCCGCTGAGGAACGCATCCCCAATGAACGGTACATCCCCGGAAACCGCATAAAGGCCTACCTCTACAAGGTGGAGAAGACCCAAGGCGACCCGAAGGTTTACCTCTCCCGGGCCCATCCCGATTTCTTGGCCAAGCTCCTCACGCTCGAGGTCCCGGAGCTGGAGCAAGGGATGATGGAGATCGTGAAGGTGGTGCGGGTTCCGGGGGTGCGGGCCAAGGTTTTGGTGCGCGGGCTTGACCCGCGGATCGATCCGGTGGGCAGCTGCATCGGCCCTGGTGGGAGCCGCATCCGCGCTGTGAGCCGGGAGCTCGCCGGCGAGAAAATAGACGTGATCAAGTTCAGCGAGGATGCCCGCGAGGTGATCAAAGCGGCCTTGGCCCCGGCCAGCGTTCTAGAGGTCGAGCTCGACGAAAAGGAGAAGAAAGCCACGGTGGTCGTCCCCGAACATGAGGTCTCCTTGGCCATCGGTCGAGAGGGACATAACGTGGCCCTGGCCGCCCGCCTCAGCGGTTACGACATCACCATCCGCACCCCTTCCGGCGAAGAGTCCAAACGCTGAGCGTTTATGCCCAAACCCTCCTTTTTCACTGGGCTTGGAAAGTTTGTCGTCGCCCATCCCCTCTTAATCCTTTTCGCCTTCGCCATCTTGGTCGGTTCCGCACTCTACTACATCCGGGAGTTCCCGATCCGCACCTCTTATCTGGACCTCCTTCCGGCCGAAGACCCCCTGGTGGAGAAATACGAGTCCGTCCAAGCTGAGCTCAGCGGGACCGACGTGGCCGCGATCCTTCTTTCCCTGCGCAATCCCCCGGAGGATCTGAAGGAAAGGGCGCGCCTCCTTTTCTCTGCGGCCGACCGGATCATCGCCGAGCTCAATCCCACCCTCATCGCCCGTGCCTCCTACTATCTACGAACCGAGGTCCCCCTCCCTCCGGAGCTCCTCGTCTTCCGCACCCTGTATCCGGAGGAGCGGGAGAGGCTTGCCCAAATTGTCTCCGAGCTCAAGGAGAGCGTGGCCAAGCTTGCCGGGCAAGAAGGGTTTTCTTGGCCGCAGAATTTGCCGGAGGATCCGGAGGAGCTGGACCGAATCCTGGGCCAGGTGGTAGCGGCCGGCCGCGGGGCGTTGGCCACTTTTTCCGCGTTGCCGGAGATCCAAGTTTTGGTGGCCGAGGCCAGCGAGCTTCTCCGGCGGGCCCAGAGCCGGGTCGTGACCGAGGATCTGGGCCAACCCCTCCTCTCCACGGACCTCACAAAACTCGTGATCCAGGTTTGGCCCACCCAGCCGGTTTACGCTTCCCAAGCGTTCAATCGGGCCGTGCGCGATGAACTCCTCAGAGCCATCCGCGCCGCCGATCTCGAGGGAATGGGGATCGAGGCCGGCTTGACCGGAGGATATGTGGTTTCCACCGAGGTGGAAGATGTGATCCGCCGGGATATGGCCAGGGTCACCCTTATCTCCGCGGTGGTTGTATTGGTTTTGACCTTCTTCAGCCTGGGGAATCCAGTCCTCACGATATTGGCGATCCTTCCGGTCCTCGCTTCAGGGGTGCTGACCTTGGGGTGGGCCAAGCTCGCTGTGCACGGATTCAACCTTCTCACCAGCTTCATCCCGGCCTTGATCCTGGGGTTGGGGATCGACTATTCCATCCACCTTTTGTCGAGGTTCAGTGAGGCATGGCGTGGGGGATTGGGGATAAGAAAGGCGGTGGAGGAAGCTGTGCGGACGAAGGGGAAAGCTGCGTTCGTGGCGGCCGCCACCACTACAGCTGTTTTTTGTTGCCTCCTTTTTTCCCGCACCCGGGCCCTTTGGGAGCTCGGGGCCATCATGTCCCTGGGCGTCTTCATCTCCTTCTTTACGGCCTTCCTCCTTGGGCCGGCGCTTTTGGTGCTTTTGGGAAAATTGTTCCCCGCCATGCAAGGGCGCCTCCTTCTCACCCCTGAGCGCCTTTTCCCCCCGTATCGCCGCCTCCTCTTTTTGAGTAAGGGCGTGATTTTTGTTTGCTCAGTGATAGTGGTGCTGGCCTTAGCCGGGGCCCCAAAGGTGGAATTCAAGTTCGTCTCCGGGGAGTTGGCGCCATCCACCCCTGGGCGAGCGGTGCTCACCGAGATTTTGGAGAGCTTTGGAAGCGAAATCTGGCTCGGGGACCGTTTTCAGGTTTTTGTCCAGCGGGCCTCAGATTTGGCAGAGCTCTCCACAAAGCTCAGCGCCAATCCTTTGGTCCAGTCCGTAGTTTCCGCGCGATCCCTTTTGCCCACAGAGCTTTTGGGTGAAGCCGCCAAAGTGCAGGAGTTGCCCCTTTCCGCGGCCGAAAAAGGTCTGGCTGAGCTTTCCCAACTCCTTGGGGAATGGCCGGATTTGGTGGACGCCGTGGAGAAGAGCGCGGCCAGTTTCTCCTTGGTGGAGCTCCAGGCCCTCCTCCAGGGCCGGGTGCGCCGGGCCAAAATTCTTTCTGAGCGGGCCTCCGATTTCTTCGCGTTGGCGGAGGATATGGGCGCTTTGGATCCCAAGCCCCTCGAGTCCACCGTGGCCGCCATCTCCGCGGACTTTCAGACCCTGAAATCTTTCGCCCAAAAGCTCCAAGCCCTGCCCCCAGAGGACCAGCTCATCGACCAGATCATGAACCTCCTTCCTCAGGAGATCCGCTCCCAATACCGCATCTCTCGCGGCTACATCCTCGAAGTTCGAGTCCGGCCGGAGCTGTATGAAGGCCGGAATCTGCAAAACTTCCTGAGCTGGCTTAAGAGCTTTGGCCTGGATTACGTGGGCTCGCCCGAGATCCAGGTGGCCTTGGAGCGGTATATGCGGCGGGACTTCTTCCTGACCACGGGATTAGCCCTCCTCTTGATCTTCGCCGTGATCTTCGCGGATCTCAGGCGGCCGGGACGGGTTTTTTTGGCCTTAACCCCTTTGGCCATGGGGTACGTCTGCATGCTTGGCGGAATGGCCGCCCTCAAGCTCCGCTTCAATTTCACGAACATCGTGATTTCCCCGCTCCTTGTGGGATACGGGGCCGATGGGGCGGTGTACCTCTTGCATCGGTTTGAGGAGGAACGGGCAAAAGGCCGGGAAAAGCGGGAAGACGTGGCTTGGGCTGCTGCTGGTGTTCTCATGCCCATTTTGGGCAGCTGCCTCACCACCATGGCTTCCTTCGGGGCCCTCCTCGCGGCCCAAACCCCGGGGCTTCGCTTCCTGGGGATCTCCGCCCTCCTTGGGCTTGGGTTCACCGTGCTTTGGACGGCCCTCTTCCTCCCGGCGGCCATGAGCGAGTTGCAAAAGCTCAAACGAGGGACTAAAGTGGCTTAGGGAAAGATGTACGACGTTTATGATCTGATCCTCATCGCCATTTTGGCGTTTGTGGTGGGGGTGAGCCTCCCCCTCCTCCTTTCCCGCCCGCGGCGCCAGCAGGCGCAAAAAATCCTGGAGGAAGCCAAGCGTGAGGCGGAGCGCCTGCGCCAAGAGGCCATCCTTTCCGCGGAAAAGGAGATCCAGGCCCTCCGGGAAAAGGAAGAAGAGAGGATCCGCAAGCGGGAAGAGGAGCTCAACGCCGCCGAGGAGAGGCTGCGTCAAAGGGAAGAGCGGTTGAGCAAAAAACGCCAATATCTGGAAATCCTCGAGGAAAACTTGCGCCGAGAGGAGGCGGAGCTCCAAGCACTGATCGAGGCCGGGCAAAAGCTCCTGGCGGAGGAGCGCGAGCTTTTGGAGAAGTTGAGCGGGTTCAGCCAGGAGGAGGCCAGGGATTACCTCCTCAAGCTGGTGGAAGCGGAAAGCGAGAGGTATTTCGCCAAAAAGATCGCGGAGGTGGAGCGGCGCACCAAACAGGAAGCGGAGCGCCGCGCCCGCCGGATCCTCGCCGATGCCATCCAGCGCCTGGCCCTGGATTATGTGGAGGAGTCCACCGTCACCGCCGTCCCCCTTCCCAGCGACGAATACAAAGGCCGGATCATCGGCCGCGATGGCCGCAACATCCGCACCTTCGAGGCCCTCACCGGGGTGGAGGTCCTGGTGGACGATACCCCCGAGGTGGTGGTTCTTTCCTCGTTCCATCCCATCCGCCGGGAGATCGCCCGCATTGCCCTGGAGCGGCTTTTGGAGGACGGCCGCATCCATCCCACCCGGATCGAGGAGATGGTGCGCAAGGCCAAGGATCAAGTGGAGGCGGTGATCCGAGAGATGGGGGAGAAGGCGGCCATGGAGGTGGGGGTGGACCTCCCTCCGGAGCTGATCCAGCTCCTCGGCCGCCTCCATTTCCGCCAAAGCTACGGCCAAAACCAGCTTCGGCACGCGGTGGAGGTGAGCTTCATTGCCCGGATGCTGGCGGAGGAGCTCGGGCTCGATCCCCGTCCGGCGAAAAGGGCCGGCCTCCTCCACGACATCGGGAAAGCCCTGGACCACGAGGTGGAGGGGCCCCATGCCCTCATCGGCGCGGATTTGGCCAAGCGCTACGGCGAGCCTTGGCCGATCGTGAACGCCATCGCCGCCCACCACGGTCAAGTGGAGCCGGCCACGGTCACGGCCGTCCTCATCCAGGCCGCGGATGCCCTCTCCGCCGCCCGTCCCGGTGCCCGCATCGAGGCCTACGAACGCTACATCCAAAGGCTTTCGGAGCTGGAGAAATTGGCCCGGTCTTACCCGCATGTGAAGGAGGCTTATGCCCTCCAGGCCGGCCGGGAGGTGCGGGTGATCGTGCGGCCGGAGAAGACCACCGATGAAATGGCCGCGAAGCTCGCGTATGATATTGCCCGGAGGATCGAGGAGGAGCTTCAGTATCCAGGGGAGATAAAGGTGACCGTCATCCGGCAAACCCAGTATACGGAGACGGCGCGGTAAAGGAGGTGGCTGTGAACGTACTTAAGATCGCGGCGACTTCGGATGCTACAGCGGCGGCCGGGGCAGTGGCCAACACCTTCCGGGAGGAAGGCGTGGCCGAGATCCAGGCCATCGGGCCCAAGGCCGTGAACCAGGCGGTCAAATGCATCGCCATCGCCCGGGGCTACGTGGCCCCAAGCGGGATAGACCTCTTCTTCGTCCCCTCCTTCGTGGAGGTGGAGGTGAACGGCGAGGTTCGCACGGGGATCCGCTTCACAGTGCGCTCACGCACCCCGGTCCCTCCGCTTCGGCCGCGGGCCCGCCGGGGGGAGAAGGTCCCTGAGAGCAAGGAGGAGTGGAAGGACATCTGATTCGGCCCTCGGGGTATTGAGGGCCGTGGCCCTCCTGGGCCAAGTGGGATTTATCGTCGCTGGAGGGGCGTTTTTCGGTTACGGCCTGGGTTGGCTTTGGGACCGAGCCCATGGGGGCCGGCTCGGCCAACTTTTGGGACTGGTGGTGGGCCTGGCCGGGGGAGCATGGGCCGCGTTGCGCCTCCTCCTTCGGGAAGGGAAAAGAGGTGGTCCTGAACCATGAGTCGTTGGCAAAAGGCTGTGATTTGGGCAATCGTCGTGGGCTTCGCCGCTGGAGGAATCGGCCTTTTCACGTTCCAACGCTTCTCTCCTCCACAAAAGGGCAGCGCTGAAGAGATCGTCCTCGTCGTGGAGGGCCAGAAATTCACCCGCGCCCAGTTCTCCCAAGCCCTCCAAAACGTCCTCGCCTATTACCGCCAGCTTTACCAAATGTTTGGTCTGGATTTTGACTCTTACCTCCGGGGGACGGAGGGGGCCTTCAGGCTCTTCCAGTACAACGCCCAGGCCGCGGAGGCTTTGATCCGCCAAGTGGTCATCCGTAACGAGGCCAACCGCCTTCGCATCCAAGTCCCCAGCTCCGAGCTGGACCAGGCCGTACAAACACGGTACAACCAGGTTCTTCAACAGGTGGGCGGCGACGAGAACGCTCTCAAGCTCTACCTCCAGGCCCAAAACCTCACCCTCGACGAATACAAAAAACTTTTGCGCCAATCCGAGGAGGAGAGGCTGAGGGAGGAGAAGCTCAAGGCCGCGGTGGTCGGGGCGATCGAGCCCACCGACGAAGAGCTAAAAGCCTATTTCAACGCTAACCAATCGCGATACCAAACCGAGCCGGAAAAGATAAAGGTGGCTCATATCCTCGTGAAAGACGCGAAATTGGCCGATGAGCTTTTGAGCAAGGCCCAGGCGCCTGGGGCGGATTTTGCCGCCTTGGCCCGCCAATATTCTGAGGATCCGGCCACAAAGGACAAAGGAGGGGAGACGGACTTCTTCAGCCGCGCGGATTCCCCGTTCTCGGCCACCGTTACCGATGCCATCTGGTCCCTTAATCCTGGGGAGGTGCGCCTGGTTCAGGACGACCAAGGGTACCACATCGTGAGGTTTTTGGAGCGCAAGCCCCCGGTGATCCCGGACTTTTCGGAGATTCGCGACAAAGTCCGCTCCGACTACGTTCAGGAGGAAACCACCCGCCGTTGGAACTCCTGGTACGACGAGAAAAGAAACAAGGTGAAACTCGAAGTCAACGATCCCGTGATCGCCGCAGCTTTGGTTTCCCCCTCGGATAAAGAGGCAGCGTTGGCCAAGCTCCTCGAGGCCCAGGAAAAGGGCTATTCCCTGGATAACCATCTTCCCTACTACATCGGCCGGATCTACGAGGAGCTCTATACCGAGGTGGTGAGCCGGCGAACGGAGCTGGAGAAAAAGGAGCAACGTACCGAAGCTGAAGAAGCGGAATTGCAGAGCCTAAAAGCCAAGGAAAGCGACCTCAAAAATAAAGCCATCGCCCAATATCTCAAGTTCATGGAGACCGGCGAGGGCGATGAGGCTTTCTTCAACCGCGTGCTCCTTTTGGACCCCAAGAACGTTCAAGTCCTTTACCAGCTGGCGGAGTACTATCGGGCCGCCGGACGAAACGTCCAAGCCGAGGCCCAATATAGCAAGCTTTTGGAGATCGACCCGAAGTTCGTGGCCGGCTGGGTGAGCCGCGGCGATAACGCCATGGCCATGCAACTTTACGCCCGGGCCATCGACTGCTTCCAAAAGGCCCTGGAACTTCAACCCGGTAGCCTCACCGTGAAATTGAAACTGGCCGAGGCCTATGTGAAAAACAAACAATATGCTGAAGCGAAGCCGATCATCGAGGAGGTCCTCAAGGCTGAGGC
>JAGDVW010000090.1:2323-3929 GCA_023255835.1 Candidatus Acetothermia bacterium | reverse complement strand
CGGGAACGCCCCCGTTGATTGCGACACAGTGTGATGTTACAATGAGCCGAAAAGGAGGTGAGGACGTATGTTGAGCCCCGTTTTCCTCGCGGTTTCCGCCCATTGGCCCGCGGAAGTCCTCGCAAAGCTCTGGAATGGGGTGGAGCTGGAGGTGAGGCCCCCATGGAGCAAAACGAGGAGCTGATCCCTAAAAAAGAGGTCCTCCGCCTCACCGGCATCTCCTACGGCCAGCTTTACCGCTGGAAGAGATTGGGCCTGATCCCCGAGGCCTGGTTCATCCGTCGCTCCACCTTCACCGGCCAGGAAACCTTCTTCCCCAAAGAAAAAATCCTCAAACGCATCGCCGACATCCTCCGCCTCAAGGACGAATACCCCCTGGAGGAGCTCGTCCGTCTTCTTTCCCCGGAGGTGGTGCCAGCGGAGGTGGCCCATCCCGATCCCCTAACCCTGAAACCCATCGGACCCGAGGCACGGGAACTCCTCTGGAAGGAGGCAGGGTACTCGTTTTCCGAGCTCGTGGGCCTGGCCTGCGGAGCCGAGGCCCTCCGCCGCGGCGCAAACATAACGGAGGCAAAACTCCTTTTGGAGGCGGTGCGAAGGGCGGCGGAAGCCCTGCGGACCTCCGCCGGCCTCACTCTCCTCCTCGCCGAAAAAAATGTGGACCGAGAGGGGATCGTCCTTCGAGCCCCCCTGGCCATTTTGGCCAGGGAACCGATCCACCTGGATCAGGAATGCCGGGTTAAACTCCGGTTGGATTTGGAAAAGGTGGTGGAAGCAGTGAAACTGGCGTTGGGAGGTGAGGAGCGTGGGTGATCGGAACGTGACCATTTCCGGAGCGGGAAGGATCGAGGGTGGGAATTACGGCACGGTGAAGATCGCCGGCTCAGGCAAAGTGGTGGGCGATCTCGTGGCCGAGGAGTTCAAGGCCGCCGGATCAGCCAAAGTGGAGGGGAGCCTAAAGGCCAGGCGGTTCGAGGTCGCCGGGTCCTTCAAGTGCGAGGGGAATCTGGAGGCTGAGGAGGCGGAGGCCGCCGGTTCGTTCAGGGTGGGGGGCAAGGTCCAGGCCAAGGAGTTGAAGCTCGCGGGCTCCGCCCAAGCCAAGGGGATCACCGGCGGGTATCTCCGGGCCGGTGGCGCCCTCTCCGTGGCCGAGGATGTGGAGGTGGAGACCTTCCGCTTAAACGGGGCCTTCGACATCGGCGGCCTTCTCTCCGCCGACCGCGTGGAGGTCGAGCTGTATGGGAACTCCCGGGCCCGCGAGATCGGCGGAGAGAAAATCGTCGTGCACCTGAGCCCCAAGGGCCCCAGCGGTTTCCTGGCCCAGGCCCTCAGCTTTTGGTTGGGAAGGACCCACAAAGGCTGGCTGGAGGTGGACACAGTGGAGGGCGACGAGATCGAGCTGGAGGCCACAACAGCCAAGCTCGTCCGCGGCGGCAAAATAAAGATCGGGCCAGGCTGCCACATCGAGCGCGTGGAGTACACCGAATCCCTGGAGGTGGCCCAAGGCGCGGTGGTAAAGGAGGAGGTGAGGGGATGAGACAGACCCTGCGGGTGGCGGAAAAGGTGCGGGATGTCGTGAAATATGCGATCTTTCTCCCCATAAGGA
>JAGDVW010000090.1:0-2223 GCA_023255835.1 Candidatus Acetothermia bacterium | reverse complement strand
TCCGGTGACTTTTGGGCCCAAAAACTAAGCGGTGAATTCCGCCTTCAAACAGGCAGCGGTGATATCAACCTTTCCCAAGCGTTCGGAGCGTTCACCCTGCGCACAGGCAGCGGCGACGTGGACGGCGAGGAGGTGAAGGGGAGCATGGATTTAGAGACCGGCTCCGGTGACATCGAGCTCGCCGATTTTTTGGGCGATCTCCGCCTACGCACAGGCAGCGGTGACGTCGAAGTGAAAGGAGAAATCCTGGAGGAAACCTGGGAAATTCGCACCGGCTCGGGCGATGTTTTTCTTGCGCTTCCGAAGGACTCCGAAATGGAAGTGGTTTTGCGAAGCGAATTTGGCGATATTGCCTGTGATTTTCCCCTCCAGGCCCAAGGATTTTGCGAAGGCCTGGTTCAGGGGCGGGTGGGCGCCAGTCCTAAAGCCAAAATCCACGTGGTCGCCGAGGCTGGCGACATTGTCCTCCGCTCCCGCTAGTTCCTCGGGAAAACGGGTAAAAGCTGGGAAGGGGATGATCTCATGACGGAAGCGGAAAGGATTTTTTACGAGCGGGTGCAGTTCTGGCTGGATAGGCTGTTGGAAGAGAACCCTGTAGCGGCCACGGCCCTGGGAGATCATCGCTTCGACCACCGCCTGGCCGACCACAGCCGCACAGGACTTTCGCGGCAGGAGCGCCTCCTGCGAGAAGCGGCGCAGGAGCTTTCTCGTTTTGACCGCTCGGCGTTAGGGCTTGATGCGCGCATTGACCACGAGCTTGTCCGCCGGATGGTCCAAAGTTTCCTTAGGGATTTCGAGGTCTTGCGGGGATTCGCGCGCAACCCAGCGGTGTACGTGAACGAATGCCTTGGCGGGATCTTTTTGCTTTTGGCCAGGAATTTCGCTCCCTTCCCCAGGAGGCTAGAAAGCGTCCTTTCCCGGTTGCGGGAAATTCCTCGGGTCCTCGCCGAAGCCACGGAATTGATTGAACCGGAAGAGGTTCCGCCGGCTTGGGCGGAAATCGCCGCGGAGAGCATAAGGCGGGGCCAAACGTTTTTTAAATTTTTGCCGGCCTTCGCCCTGGGCTGCCCACGCCTTCTCCCCGCCATCCTTCGCGCTTCCCGGGCCGCCGATCGCGCCCTGGCCGGGTATCTGGCGTTTGTCGAGGAGAAGGTTAAACCCAAGGCGCAGGGAAATTTTGCCGTGGGCGAAAAGATCTTCGAGGAAATCCTCCGCGAAGACCACCTCCTTTCTTACACGGCCGAAGAACTTTGGCGTTTGGGGCAGGAGCTAATGCGGATCACCCGTGAGGAGATGGAGTCTTTGGCCGCAAGAATTTCGCCGCAAAAGAGGGCAAAGGAAATCCTGGCCCAGGCCAAAGCCGATCATCCCAAGCCGACAGAACTTCTTCCCACTTATCGTCGGGAGGTGGCGCGGGCCCGGGATTTCCTCCTGGGGGAAAAGGTGGTCACCATCCCTGAGGGCGAAAGCCTGCGGGTGGAGCCCACGCCCCTGCATCTGCGGCCCACCATCCCCTTTGCGGCCTACATGATGCCCGGCCCGTTGGAGGCCAAGCAGGAAGGGATTTTCTTCGTCACCCCTGTGGACCGTTGGCTTCCGCCCAAAGCCCGGGAGGAAAAACTGCGGGGACACTATCGGGCCAAAATTCCTGTGACCGTAGTTCATGAAGCCTATCCTGGACATCATCTCCAGCTTGTTTTTGCCAATCGCTATGCCCAAACCCTCCCGAGAAAGCTCGGCTCGTCCCTTTCCTCGCTGTTTGTGGAAGGCTGGGCCTTTTACTGCGAGGAGCTGATGGAGAGCCTCGGGTACTTGAACGACCCCTTACAGAAGCTGGCCCGGCTTTCGGACCAGCTTTGGCGGGCGGCCCGCATCGTCCTCGATGTTTCCCTACATGTCCGCGGGATAAGGGTGGAGGAAGCCGTGGCGTTCCTGGAGAAAGAGGTGGGGATGGAGAGGACCAATGCCCTGGCCGAAGTGCGGCGCTACACCATGTCGCCCACCCAGCCCCTAAGCTACCTCGTGGGAAAGCTGGAGCTCCTGAAAGTGATCGAGGAGTACAAAAAAGCGCGGCCTAATGCCACCCTTCAAGAAATCCATGACGCCATCCTCGCCCAAGGGTCTATCCCCCCAGCCCTGCTTCGGCGGCGGCTTTTGGGAGGCTAGCCTTGAGGGAAGTGAAGATTCGAGGGGTCCGGGTCTGGGATGTGCCTGCGCTTTTGC
>JAGDVW010000078.1:18554-22686 GCA_023255835.1 Candidatus Acetothermia bacterium | reverse complement strand
TTTACCTTTGTCCCGCTAGCCGCGGGCCTCAGCCGCCCCACTTATCGTATGCACCGCTGAGAAGAAGGAGGGTTAAAATGGCCAAAAGAACATAGAATCCCCGCGCGCCCAAAACCTTAAGAGCCTTGCGATTCACCTTCTCCACCTGCGGAACCCACTTCATCGCTCATCCCTCCTTTTTAGGTAAATTCTCCCTTTGCCACGAAGTGGCTCGCCTCTTTTCCTTTCCTGGGCGACACCTAAAATATACACCTCTCGCCCGAGCTTGTCAACTCTGGGGGAGGGGACATTTTTCCCTGGGGTGAAAAACCGGGTTTACACGGTGATTCGGCCCCGAAGCCGCGGGTCCAAAATGTCCCTGAGGGCGTCCCCGACGAGGTTCCAGGCCAAAACGAAAAGGATCAAGGCCAGCCCGGGATAGAGGATGATCCACCAGTATTGATGGAGCCTGGGGATCCAGTTGCGGGCGAAAGAAAGCATCTGGCCCCAGTCGGCATATCCCACCTCCGCCCCAAGCCCAAGGAAGGAGAGGGCGGCGAAGGAGATCACATAGGAACCGATGTCCATGGAGGCCACCACGAGGGTGGGGTAGATGGCGTTGGGGAGGATGTGGCGGAGGACGATGCGGAGGTGGCTAGCGCCAGCGGCCCGCGCGGCTTGCACATAGTCCCGCTCCTTTATGGAAAGGATGTCGCCCCGGATGAGCCGGGAATACCCCATCCAGCCGAAGACGATGAGGGCGATGGCGGCGGTGAGGATGCTCCGGCCGATCTTGGGCTGCAAAACAGCGGCGATGGTCATGGCGGCGATCAAAAAGGGAAAAGCTTGGAAGATGTCGGTTATGCGCATGAAGACCATGTCCACCCAGCCGCCGAAATACGCGGCCATGGTCCCCCAAACGATCCCGATCAGCGCGGTGATCCCCGTGATGCAAATCCCCGCCAAAAATGCAGTGCGCGTCCCCCAAACTATCCCGTAGTACATATCATATTGGCCCTCTGTGGTGCCAAAAGGATGGGTTTTGCTGAAATCGCTTTGCCTCGTGATGATCTTCCAGATCTCCGCGAAGGGGTTCGGACCGGTGGGAGGCTTGGGGGTGGGGCTGTAACCGAATTGGGCGATGCGGTAAGGCTCATACGGGTTGGGCGGGGGGGCAAGCCAGGGGGCGAAAATGGCCACAAGGCCAAAGAAGACAAGGAGGATGATCCCAAAAAGCGAAAGCGGATTCTGTAAAAGCTGCTTTATGATTTTCATTCTAGTCTGATCCGGGGGTCAATGAGCGCGTACATGATGTCGATGAAGAGGATCCCCACCGAAAGGATTACGGCGTTGAACAGGGTGAACCCAAGGACGCTGATGATGTCGAGCTGGGTGGCGGCATTGGCCGCCCACCAGCCCATCCCCCGGTAGTTGAAGACCGTTTCAGTGATGACCGCACCGTTTAGGAGGCCGATGAGGAGCATCCCGCCCATGGTGGCCACGGGGATCATGGCGTTGCGGGCGGCATGCTTGTAGACCACTATGCGCTCGGCAAGGCCCTTGGAGCGGGCGGTCATCACGTACTCCTGTCTGAGGGTCTCGAGCATCGAGGAGCGGGTGACCCGCAAAAGAAGCGCCCACTGGATGTAGGAAAGGGTGATCACCGGAAGGATCATGTGTTTGAACACGTCCAAAAGCACGTCCGGGCGACCGTTGATTATGGCATCGATGGTATAAATGCGCGTTACCTCCCGAAAAGTCCCGACGTTGATCTCCTTGATCACCCAATCGGAAACCCGGCCGGGAGGAAGCCAATGGAGCATGGCGTAAAACACCATGAGGAGAAGGAGGCCGTAGACATAGGAGGGGAAGGACCAACCAATCAGGGCGAAAACGCGGGAGGCGTGATCGATGGGTTTGTTGTGGTGGACGGCGGAGAGCATCCCTAGCCAGATCCCGATGAAGATGACGGGGATCGCGGCCCAAAGGACGAGCTCCACCGTGGCTGGGAAGTAGTAGAGGAGGGCCTCAAGCACCGGGCGCTGGGCGGTCTTGGACCAGCCCAGGTTTCCATGGAACAACTGGTTCAGCCACCGCCAATATTGCCGGTAGAAAGGATCGTCCAGCCCGTATTTGTGGATCACCCGCTGCAGGGCATCCGCGGTCTTGGGGATGTCCCGCACATACAAAGCCGCCTTCATCGCGGGATCGAGGAAGGAGTAGACGCCGAAAACAAAGAGGGTGACGCCAAAAAGGGTGATGGGCAACAAAAGAAGGCGTCGAATGATGTACGCCGTCATTTTGCAGGTGCTCTTATACCGGAAACCCTAGGAAAAAGCAAGGGGGCCGAGAAAGCCTCGGCCCCCTTTCCGCCCAGCTTCGCCTCAGCCCTTCCACAGGACGTAGAAGTACTCGCCCGGATAGGCCGGGTTGTAGTACCAGCCCCGCACCCACACCTGCTCGTAATGGCGGGCAAGGAGCTGGATGTGGGCGACGTTGATGGCCCATTCATGGGCCAGGCGGTTCAGCTCCTTATAGAGGAGCTCGGCCTTGGCGAAGTCGGTTTCGCGGCTGGCCATCTCGATGAGCTCGTCGAAGAGGGCCTGGAGGTTATCGTAGGTCTTGGAAGGAAGCCAAGTGGCGTAAACCGGGGTGAACTCCACGTTCTTCACGGTGTCGAAGCGCTGGTTCATGGCGTAGGCGCCGGTGCTGTGCATGTACGGCTTCACCCAGTTGTCGGGGTGAGCGTAGTCCTCAAGCCAACCGATGAAGAACATGGCGAGCTGCTTGGCGTCCATGTATTTGAGATAAGTCGGCCAAGGCAGGTCCTGGACCTCGATCACGAACATGCCGCGGAGGCCCTCGGCCTGGCGCTTCTGGTTGAACGACTCCAAGGCCCGCTCGAGCATCTCGGCCGCGAACTTCCGGGCGAGGTTCCCCTGGTTGTAGGTGATGGTGAGGCGGAACCCCTTCTTCCAGAGCTCGCCGCCCCAGGCCTGGCGGAGCTCCGCTTCGGCCTTCTCCAGGTCGTAGTTGTAGACGGGCTGGGTTGGATCATAGCCCAAGCGGCCCTGCGGGATCACGCCGGGAAGCTGCCAGGCCTCGCCCAGCCAGGCCTCCTTGATGTAGGTGTCGATATCGAAGGCGTAGTTGATGGCCCGGCGGAGGTGGATATCCGCAAGGAGATCGGGCTTGGGCTCGCCGCCCAAAAGGGGCATGAACGGGCTCCCCTCGGTCACGTAGAAGTTGAAGAACCCGGACTGGCAAGTGCTGGAAGGGAAGGGGCCCATCATCCGGGCCTTGCCCTGGGCCACGAGCTCGTCCATCTGGGCCACGTACTGGCGAGGGACAGCGATGATATCAGCGTCACCGGCCTGGAACATGGCCAAGCGGGTGCCCCACTCCGGCACGACCTTGATCACCGCCCGGGCCAGTTTCGCCGGCGTGCGCCAATAGTTCTCATTGCGCACAAAGCTGATGTACTCCCCAGGGACCCAGGCCTCGAGCTTGAACGGGCCGGTCCCGTTGGCCTTGTTGAAGAGCTCGGACGCCTCGGCCGCTGGATCGTGCCACTTGCGCCAATTGGCCGAGCCGTCCCAGCCGCCTTGGGCGATCACCCACTCCTTGTCCACAATGGAGGCCCAAGTTCCGGCGAGGATCTGGATGAACGGACCGTAGGGGTGATCGAGGGTGATGATGACCTTGTCGCCCTCGGCCCGGATGGCCCTCTGGAGGGCTTCATACACAGCCTCGTCGCTGCCAAGCTTCTCCGCCAACTCCTCGATGCTGTGAACGCCGAAGATGGGGTCGAGCATCATCCAGATCGGCCCACCAGCCCGGTCCTGGATGAGGGCCCGCTGCAGGGAGTAAACCACGTCCTCCGGGGTGAGATCTCCGCCCTCGTGGAACTTCACGCCCTTGCGGATGGTGAAGGTGTAAACAAGGCCGTCCTCGGAGATCTCCCAGGAGGTGGCCAACATCGGGACAAAACGGTCCACGTACTCGCCTTCGTAGAAGATGAGGGTCTCATAAATGTTGAAAATGGCGGTGCCGCTGGCGGTGTCATAGGCCCAAGCCGGATCCAAGGTTTCCAGGTCGCCGATGGTGGCCACGATCATCGTGTCCGGATTGGGGATCTGGGCCCAGCCGAAAA
>JAGDVW010000078.1:0-18454 GCA_023255835.1 Candidatus Acetothermia bacterium | reverse complement strand
CCGATGGTGGCCACGATCATCGTGTCCGGATTGGGGATCTGGGCCCAGCCGAAAACTCCTAAAACCACAACAACCGCGAAAGGCAAAAGTTTACGCCACATCCGTCACCCCTCCTTTCTGGAAATGGACTGATGAACAGAAGCTTTTTCCGGCTCTCACCCCCTCTTTTTAAACGTCACCTTAATTCTAGTCGGTGAAAGATCGGCGTCAAGGGCCGAAAGCCGGCCTGGTCGTTTGATCAAGGTTCCCCCTCTGGGAAAGGGGTGATAAGATGGGGCCAAAAAGGGCTTAGGAGGAAGGATGCGGGTGCGGAAGGCGGTGATACCCGCGGCCGGCTTGGGAACGCGGTTCCTCCCCGCCACCAAGGCCCAGCCCAAGGAGATGCTCCCCCTTGTGGATAAACCGGCGATCCAGTTCATCGTGGAGGAGGCCGCCGCCTCAGGATTGGAAAGCGCCCTCATCGTCACGGGCCGGGGGAAACGCGCCATCGAGGACCATTTCGACCGCGCCCCGGAGCTCGAGCGTTTTCTTAAGGAGAAAGGGCAAGAAAAACTCGCGGAGGAATTGCAAAGGATCAGCGAGCTCCTTTCCCTCCATTACGTTCGGCAAAAGGAGCCCAAAGGGTTGGGCCATGCGGTCCTCTGCGCCCAGGATTTTGTGGGAGAGGAGTTCTTTGCGGTGATGCTGGGCGACGATGTGATCGAGGCCGATCCTCCAGCCCTACGACAACTTTTAGATGTTCACGAGCACCGGGGCGGGAGCGTTTTGGCCGTGCTGGAGGTCCCACGGGAAGAACTTGGGCGGTACGGGATCATCGAGGGCGAGGAGGTGGAAAGGGGGCTTTGGCGCGTGCGCGATCTCGTGGAAAAGCCGAGGCCGGAGGAAGCGCCCTCGAACCTGGCGGTGATCGGCCGCTACGTTCTTTCGCCCACGATTTTTGAAATCCTCAGGGAGACCAAGCCCGGCCGGGGAGGGGAGATCCAGCTCACCGACGCCTTGCGGGTCCTCTGCCAAGAGGAACCGCTTTATGCCTACGCCTTTCGGGGCCAGCGCTACGATGTGGGAGAAAAACTGGGCTATGTGGTGGCCACGGTGGAACTGGCCCTGCGGCATCCGGAGATCGGGGAAGATTTTCGCGCGTATTTGCGGGGGCTTTGCGCAAAGCTCGGTTCCTGACCCCAAACGGGCGTAAACGCAAAGCGCTGGAAATTTTGGGCGACCCCCGCGTGCAAAAGATCCTGAAAAAGGCCGGGGAGGACCTGGAGATCCTCGCCGTGTTCCTTTGTGGAAGCCGGGCCAGGGGCGAGGCCGGGGCCCACCCCGATGTGGACCTTTGCCTTGTGTTTTTCCCGGCCCTCTGGGATCGGCTGCATATGGCCCAGCGCCGCCTGGAATACCTGGCAGAAGCCGAGGAAAACTTGGACATCTGGGCAAAAGGGGGAAGGTGCTCTTTTGTCGGGACGAGGATGCTCTTTATGGCCGCGCTTTCGCCACCACTACTGGGCCTATTTGGAAAGCTCACCTCCGCGCGCTTCAGGAGGTCCTTCCTCCGTTCTTTGCGGAGTGCCTCCGGGTGGGAAATAAGCGGGCCTGCGCGCGTCTCTTGCGAATTTCCTCTGTTTGCGCGGGGATTGCGGTTGGGGCTTCCGGCGGATGAGGACGACCTTTTTGGGGAGCTTGCGCAGGCCAAGGTTCTTTTCCCGCAAGATGGCGGAGACCTCCGGAAAATGAAAGGGCGGCGAAACATCCTTGTCCGCGTGGATGACCGCCTTTTTTACTTGGGCGCTCAAAAAGGGAGTAGACTTCCTTCGCTTCAAAGCCGAGGTTCTCGCCGCTTTGGGGAAATAAGGGGCGGCCCTTAAAGATTGTCCAGGTTTTGGGCTTCGTTGTATTATGGCTCGTGCATGGTTGCCCTTGTGGGAGTGGTGGCGTTTTTGGTGGCGCTTGTCTCCACCATGATCCTCATCCCAAAACTTCGGGCAGCGGGGATTGTCGGAAAGGATTTGCACAAGCCTGGGCAACCGGAGGTCCCGGAGATGGGCGGGGTGGCCTTGGTGGCCGGGTTCACCGCCGGGGTCCTCCTCGCCATCGGGTTGGAGGCCTTCATCCCTTCCATCCTTCCCGTGGACTTCGTGAGCCTCCTTGGCGGCCTGGCCACGGTGCTCCTTGTCGCCCTGGTGGGGATCCTCGATGACCTTTTAGGACTGCGCCAAGCTGTAAAAGCGCTCCTTCCGGCGGTTGGAGCTTTGCCCCTCGTGGCCATCCGCGCCGGCCACACCACCCTGACCATCCCCTTCCTTGGCCGGGTGAATTTCGGTCTGGCTTACACCCTTTTCCTCGTGCCCCTTGGGATCACCGGCGCGGCCAACGCCGTGAACATGTTAGCCGGATTCAACGGGGTGGAGTTGGGGATGGGGCTTGTGGCCCTTGGGGCCATGGCGGCCATCGCCCTCAAGGTCCAGGCCACCACGGCCCTGGTCCTCGTTCTTTCCGGGATTGGCGGGGCCTTTGGACTTCTTCTTTTCAACTGGTATCCGGCGAAAATTTTCGTGGGCGATGTGGGCACCCTCTCGTTGGGGGCCATCCTCGCCGTAGCCTGCATTTTGGGCGACTTCGAAGCCGCGGGCTTGATCGTGATCGTTCCCTATGCCCTGGACTTTCTCATCAAGGCAGTGCACGGCTTTCCCTCGCGGGGCTGGGCCGGCGAGCGGGGTGCGGATGGAAAACTGCGCTGTCCGGCCAATGGCCCCGTGGGCCTGGCCCAGGCCGTTCTTCGGCTCACCGGCGGCCTCTCCGAGCGCTCCCTTGCCCTTTTCCTCATCGGCTTTGAGGCCCTGTTCGCCGGCTTGGCCGCCCTCGTCTATCACCTCCGCTGATGCCCCCTTTTTCCGGAGATTTGGTTTGGGGCGAGTACCTGGAGCGGCTGAACCGGTTTGTCATCGCCGTACGGGTGGCGGGTAAAAGGGAGATCGCCCACCTTCCCAACCCCGGAAGGCTCCTTGAGGTGTTGAGTCCCGGCCGGACGGTCCTCCTCCGCCGGGCCTCCGGGGGGCGGAGGACGCGGTGGACGGCGGTGGCTGCGGACCTCGGGGACTTCCTCGTCTCCTTAGATTCCACCCTCCCCAACCGGGCCTTTCCCCGGTTCCTTTCCCGCGGGATTTTCCCGGAGCTTTTGGGGTTTCAAATCGTGGCCAGGGAGCCGCGGCTGGGGATGGGCCGGGCGGATTTCCTCCTTTCCCGCGGCCCGGAAAGGGTTTGGGTGGAGGTGAAGTCCGTGACCCTGGTTGTGGATGGGGTGGCCCTCTTCCCCGATGCCCCCACATCCCGCGGCGTCCGCCACCTTCGGGAGCTTTCCGCCCGGGTCCGCGCTGGGGAGAAGGCCTGGGTGGTGTTCGTCGTTCAGCGGCCGGATGCCCAAAGATTTGGGCCCAATGCCGCGCTTGACCCGCAGTTCGGCCGGGCCTTTTGCCAAGCCCTCGCCCTGGGCGTGGAATTCCGCGCGGTGGTGTGCTCCTTCGACGGGGAGGAACTCCACCCCTTGAGCACGCTTGGTCCGGAATCCTTGGTCCTTTCCGCTCCTTGCCCCGCCTCGCCCCGAGCCTTACCATAGGTGCGGAGGTAATCCCCATGAGCAACCCGGAGAAGAAGGACGGGAACCCCAAGCGCCAGGAGATCCTGGAGAACGTGCTCAAGCAGATCCAGAAGACCTACGGGGAAGGGGCCATCATGCGCCTTGGGGAGAAGCCGGTGGCGGAGGTGGAGGTCATCCCCACCGGTTCCCTCTCCCTGGACATCGCCCTGGGGGTGGGTGGGGTTCCCCGGGGCCGGATCGTGGAGATCTTCGGTCCGGAGGCCTCGGGGAAGACGACGCTTGCCCTTTCCATCGTGGCCGAGGCCCAGAGGCTTGGCGGGACCGCGGCTTTCATCGACGCCGAGCACGCCCTCGATCCCAAGTATTGCCAGGCCATCGGGGTGAACCTCGATGAGCTCCTCCTCTCCCAGCCCAGCTCGGGCGAGCAGGCCCTGGAGATCATGGAGGCGTTGGTGCGCTCGGGCGCGGTGGACGTGATCGTGGTGGACTCCGTGGCCGCCCTGGTTCCGGAGGCCGAGCTCCAAGGGCAGATGGGCGAGGCCCAGGTGGGCCTGCAGGCCCGGCTCATGTCCCAGGCCATGCGCAAATTGGCCGCGGCCATCGCCCAATCGAAGACGGTGGCAGTGTTTGTGAACCAGATCCGTGCGGCCATCCAGCCAGGCCCCTTTGGGCCGGCGACCACCACCACCGGCGGCCGGGCCCTCAAGTTCTACGCCTCCGTCCGCCTCAACATCTGGTCCGAGGGGAAGATCGCCGAGGGGGACGAGCGGGTGGGGATGAAGGCGCGGGTGCGGGTGGTGAAGAGCAAGGTGGCCCCGCCCTACCGGGAGGCGGCCTTCGACATCGTCTACGGCCGGGGGATCGTGAAGGAGCGGGACATCATCAACACCGGGGTGGAGTGGGGCGTGGTGACCCGCTCCGGCGCCTGGTACTCCTACAACGACATCCGCCTGGGCCAGGGCCTCGCCCAGGCCGCGCAGTTCCTCGAAGAACACCCGGACATCGCCGAGAAGATCGCCAAGGACATCCGGGCCAAGGCCGGGATCCCTGAGCCCAAGCCCATCGGCGAATGAACGAGGAGGAGCGGGCCTGGAATTACGTCCTTCGGCTCCTCTCCTTCCGGCCCCGCACCCGCGCGGAGATCAGGGAGCGCCTCCTTCGCCGGGGTTTCCCTGCGGAGCTCGTTGAGAGGATCCTGGCCCGGGCGGAGGAGGAGGGGCTGGTGGATGACCGGGCCTTTGCCCGCCTTTACGCGGAGGATCGCCTGACCAGCCGGCCGCGGCCCAGGCGCCTGGTGGCCGCGGAGCTCAGGGCCAAAGGGGTGGAGCCGAGGCTCGCCGCGGAGGTTTCCCGCTCGGTCCTCCCCGAACTGAGCGAGGAGGAGCTCGCCCGGCGGGCTTTCCTCGAGAAGAAACGGCGCTGGGAGGCCCTTCCCAAGCCTTTGGCCGTGCGGCGAGCCTACGCCTTCCTCCTTCGCCGCGGGTTCAGCCCGGAGCTCTCCCGGAAAATCGTGGAGGAGGCCTTCGGTCCGTGGACCTCCGAGTGGGAATAGGCATCGATTTTCACCGCTTCGACCCCCACCGAAAACTTTTCCTGGGCGGGGTGGAAATCCCTGGTGAGCCCGGGCTTTCCGGGCATTCCGATGCCGACGTCATCATCCACGCTGTTTGTGATGCCCTTTTGGGGGCGGGCGGCCTCGGCGATATCGGAAAACATTTCCCGCCGGGCGATCCCGCCTACAAAGGGATCTCCTCCCTCGCGCTCCTTGAGGGAGTGCGGGAGCTTTTGGCCAAGCGGGGCTACGTCCCCCTTCAGGTGGATGTGGCCGTGGTGGCCGAGCGGCCCAGGCTCTCCCCTTATGTCCAAGCCATGCGGGAGAGGATCGCCGCAGCCTTGGGGATCCCTGTGGAGGACGTTTCCATAAAGGCCACCACGCCGGAAGGGATGGGGGCCTTGGGCCGAGGGGAGGGGATGGGCGCTTGGGCCGTGGCCCTCATCCGAAAAGTTTGAGGATGTCCCGGGCGGTGATGAGGACCAAAAGCCCAAGGAGGAGGATGAAGCCCAGGGTATGCACGAGGGTTTCCACTTTGGGCGAGACCCGCTTGCGGGTGAGCATCTCAAAGAGGGCGAAGAGCATGCGCGCCCCATCCAAAGCGGGGATGGGCAGGAGATTGAAGAGGGCGAGGTTGACGCTGATCACGGCGATGAGGAGGAGGACCACCAAAGGACCGGCGGTGATCCCCTGGGAGAGGATCCCGGCGATCCCCACCGGCCCGCTCACCGCCTCGCCTGCGGGGATCTCCCGGGCCGCCATGGCCCTAAGGGTCTCCGCGATCACGGAGAAGGCCTGGACCACCTGTTGGCCGGCCAAATTCGCGGCCGAGCCCGTCCCAATCCGGCCATACACCATGGGCAATGTGCGAAACTCCGCCCCGGAAAAAATTTCCTTGGTATCCGCGGGAAGCTCCAAGGTGAGGAGGTTTTCCCCGCGGCGGACTTGGATCGTCCGGCAGCCTTCTTCCACGGCCGCGTACCACTCCAAAAAGGAGCGGACAGGGGCATTGCAGGCCCCGACGATGACATCGCCTGGCCTGAGGCCGGCGGCAGAGAGGGGGCTCAGCGGCTCAAGCTTTTCGATCTCCGCAAAAATCACCTGCGGTTGGAAAAAGGCTCCCACGATGTAGCGCGAATCCTCCGGCGAATAAACCGGGGTGATGACCACCTCGAGCTCTTCCCCATCCCTTAGGATCCTGAAACGCACCGGCTTTGGCGCTTGACTTTGGATGAGTCTTCCCACCTCCGCGGTGCTCCAGACGTTTTGATCCTCCACCGCCAGGACGACGTCGCCAATCCTCAGGGCTTCCTCGGCGGGTTTTCCGGGGACGAGCCCGGCCACGCGGAGGCGGGGAAGGCCGATGAGGAGGAAGCCGGCGAAGGCCAAAAGGAAGGCGAGGAGGACGTTGAAGGTGGGCCCGGCCAAGGCCACAAGGAAGCGGGTCCAGGCCGGCCGGCCATAGTAGGTTTCCGCGGGCGAAAAATCCCCGACCTCCGGCCCCTCCCCCGCCAACCGCGTGTACCCGCCCAAGGGGAAGAGCCGCAAGCTGTAGGTAGTTTTCCCGCGCCGCCAGGTCCAAAGGGCCGGACCAAAGCCGATGGCGAATTCCAGAACCCCTATCCCCAGGGCCTTCGCCGCCAAAAAGTGGCCAAGCTCATGGGCCCCAACGAGGAGCAAAATCGTCCCTACAAAGACCAGAAAAGTGATCATAGTCGCCAAGCCCGGAGGGAGATCACCTCTTTCTCGTCCTCTTCCACCGAATATTCGCCGCTTGGCCGCATCCCCACCACCCAAACCACCCCCCTTCCGTCCACCACCACCGGCCAGCGCTCCCGCTCCCAGCGGGGGATCCCCTGGCGGGCCAGAAAATCCCACACCTTCTTCTCCTTCCTTTCCCCAAAGGGGAGGAAGAGATCATGGCCCTTGGCCGCCCGAAGGGAAAGGGGGGGACGGATCCTCCTCTTGGAGACGTAAATTCGGCAGGGATCCGAGGACTCCAGGGAGGGCGGCCGCGGCTCGGTGGTTGCGGAAACCCCCCAGCCGAGCTCGGGGACGACCGTTTCCCCTGGGACGTTCAGGGCCCAGGAGCCGGCCGGTGGGGGCTTGTCTTCCTCCATCACCAAAAGCCCCCCTCCCACCCGGGCCACCAAGCCTTTGGGGAGGTGGAATTCTTTGGCCTTCCCCGCTTGAACCCCGCGGAGGATGGCCTCCACGTGGCGGCGATAAAGGGCGATCCCAAGCTCCTTGGCCATGGCCCGCACCACAAGGGCTTGGAGGGGTTTGGGCAGGGCCCGCATCCTTGCCAGATCCAGCCCCTTGCCCTTGCGCAACTCCGAGATGGCCTTGGTCGCCGCCCATTCCAAAACCTCCTCGCTTTCCGCCAAAAGCTCCGCGGCCCGGGCCAGTGCTTCCTCCGCTTTGGGGTTGTATTCCCGTAGTCTAGGCAGGATCTCAAGCCGCAGGGCATTGCGCCAATAGCGGGTGTCGAAATTGGTGGGATCGTCGCGAAAGGGGATGGAGTGCTGCTCACAAAAGGCGCGGGTCTCCTCCCGGCTCACGAGGATGAGGGGCCGGATGAAAGGCGGAGCCACGGGGAGGAACCCTTTTAGGCCCGCGGGCCCGGCCCCGCGCAGAAGATGTAAAAGCACCGTTTCGGCCAGATCCGTGCGGGTGTGGCCGAGGGCGATCTTTTGGGCCCCAAACTCTTTCCCGGCCCGAAGGAGGAAATCCCGGCGGAGCCGGCGCGCCGCCTCCTCCAAATTCAACCTCTCTTTCCTCGCATAGGCCGGGGTGTCCACCCGCTCGTAGAAAAGCGGGAGAGCCAAATCCTCGGCGGCGGCCCGCACCACCTTGAGGTCCTCAGCGGTATCCCGGCGGATCCCATGGTCCAAGTGGGCGATGGCTAGTTCCAAACCGAAATCCTTTCGAAGCCAAAAGAGGCTATAAAGGAGGGCCATGGAGTCCGCTCCCCCGGAGACAGCCACCAGGACCCTCTCCCCGGGCGAGGTCATGCCGTACTTCCGCAGGGCTTCCCGGACCTTCTCGAGCATCATCGTCATTTTGGCTCCTTTTCCCGTCAATGCCAACTGCGATTACAATGTTTTTGTGGAGCTCGCACCTTTTCTTTTTGCCTTGGGGGACTTGGGGTTGGCCATGTCCGGCGCTGGTGCAATCGTGATGGGCCCCACCCCTTGGGCAGTTTTGCCTTTCGGCCCGATCCAGCTTTTCCTCGGTTATTGTGAGCCAGTTCTAATTTTGCGGGTGCACGTCCTGCGCGGGCCTTGGTTTTTGTGGTTTGAGCTTCCCCCGCCCCGGATTGCCCTCGGCCGAAGCCCCGGCCACGCCCTGGTCGCCGCGCTCCGAGAAGGGCAGACCCTGAACCTGGCCTGGGAGATCATGGGGTCCCCTTGGCTTTCCCTTTTCGGCTCCTTGGGGAGCGATAACGCCCTGGGCCTGCGTTTTCGCTGGAAGGAGTGGTGGCTTTCGGGGCTGATCCGGAAAGGAGGGCTGAGCTTGTGGTTTGGCGTGTACTTTTGATCTTTCTCTTCGCGGCCCAGGCTTTGGCCTGGGAGATCACCGTGGCCTTCACCACCGACCTTCACGCCTTTACCCCTCGTTTCCCCGCCTTGGAACCGCTCCTAGCCCAGGCCGACCTGATCCTGGACGGCGGGGATGCCTGGGAAGATCCCCGGATCCTGAGCGATGAGGAAGCGGCCTGGGCCACCATGCGGTGGATGGCCAAGATGGGATACTCCGCCATGGTCTTGGGGAACCATGAGACTTACCTAGGCCCGTATCTCCTCGGGAGGATCTTGTCGGAAGCTCCTTTTGCGGTCCTGGCCACGAACCTCCGCGGGGCCATCCCCCTTCGGCCCTATGTCCTTTTGGAGGTCAAAGGGCTGCGGATTTTGGTCCTGGGGGTGCTTTGGGATCTGGCCGTGGTTTGGCCGGGGTGGGAGCTCCTTGACCCCCTTGCGGCCATAACGGAGACGCTTTCGCAAGCTCCGGAACACGATCTTTTCGTTCTCCTTGGGCACATGGACACCGCACGGGCTAAAGAGTTAGCGGCAAAGCTCCCGGAGAAATGCGCCCTTTTCATCCTCGGCCACGACCACAAAATGTACGAGGAACCGGTTTGGGTTGACGGGGTCCCCATCGTCCAGGCGGGAAGCCGAGGAAAAGCCGTGGGATACGGGAAACTCGGCCCAGATGGCCTTCTTGAGTATAAGCTGGTCCAGGTGGCCGAGCTCGCTCCCTCTCCAGGCCTTCCCCTTTGGCCGTTCTTGGCGGCAGCTCTTTTCGTTTTGGGCCTGCGGTAATTTCAGACGCCCTCGACTTTGGCCAGGATCTCGTCGGGGATGTCGAAGTTGGCCACGACCTCTTGGATCTCCTCGGTTTCGTCCAATTCATCGAGGAGCTTTAGGAGCTGTTCGGCTTCGGGGCCCTCCACCCGCACGGTGGTCTTGGGGATGAACCCGATCACTGCCCGTTCGATTTCTACGCCCTTTTCCCGGAGGGCATCGCGCACCTCCGCGAGGTCCCTGGGTTGGGTGTAGAAGATGAGGGTTTCGTCCTCCTCCGCGAAGTCCTCGGCGCCGGCCTCCGCGGCAAGGAGCACCAGGGTTTCCTTGTCCATACCTGGGGGGATGGACTTTATCTGGATTATGCCCCGGCGCTCGAACTGCCAGGCCACGCTTCCCTCGCCTCCCAGGGAGCCTCCGTGCCTCTCGAGGATGTGGCGCACGGCCGCGGCGGTACGGTTGCGATTGTCCGTGTAGGCCCGAAGGAGGATGGCCACCCCACCGGGGCCATAGCCCTCGTAGATGACCTCCTGGAGGTTTGTCCCCTCCAGGCCGCCGGCGGCGCGCTGGATGGCCCGCTCGATGTTCTCCTTGGGCATGTTGGCGGCCTTGGCCCGCTCGATGGCCTGGGCCAGGGCGGGATTTGTCTCGGGGTTCGGGTCCTGGCGGGCACAGACGATGATCTCCCGGGTGAGGCGGGAAAAGAGGTTGGAGCGCTTCTTGTCCTGCTTCTCCTTTCGGTATTTGATATTTGCCCACTTCGAGTGGCCGGCCATGGCACAAAAATGATATTCGGCCTTGCCTTTTTGGGCAACCAGGTTGCGGAAAACCCCGGGGCTGACGAGACTTTTGCCATGGGGCTTGGTCCAGGGGAGATCCGTATGGCCGCGCGGCTTTTGCGGGAAGCCCGTTATGCCTGGGCCCTCACCGGTGCCGGGGTCTCCACCGCCTCCGGGATCCCCGATTTCCGCGGCCCCCAAGGGCTTTGGCGCACCCATGACCCTGAGGAGGTCTCCACCATCGACGGTTTCCACCGCAATCCCCAGGCTTTTTATTCTTTCTGGCTTTGGCGCTTTCAAAACATGCGCAAAGCCCAGCCCAACCCCGTCCACAAGCTCCTCGCCGCCCTCGAGGCCCGGGGCCTTCTCCAAGGGGTGATCACCCAAAACATCGATGGGCTCCACCAGCGGGCCGGTTCCCGCCGGGTCCTCGAGGTCCACGGCCATGTCCGGTCCGCCACCTGCCTTTCCTGTGGTCGGAAATACTCGATGGAGTGGGTGGCGGGGGAGGTGGAGCGGGAGGGCCTAGCCCGGTGCGCCTGCGGTGGCCTTGTCAAGCCCGATGTGGTCCTCTTCGGCGAGCCCCTTACCCCGGACTTCGAGGTGGCGCAAAGGGAGGTGGCCAAGGCCGATCTCCTTTTCGTTTTGGGGACTTCCCTTACCGTCTGGCCTGTGGCCGGCCTCGTCCCCTTGGCCCTGGGCCATGGGGCCCGCCTCATCATTGCCAATGCTGAGCCCACTCCCTATGATCTTCATTCGGATGTCCTCCTGCGCGGGGATTTGGTGGTGATGAGCGAGCTTTTGGCCCGCGTCTTGGAGGTGGACCTTGCTGGAAGCTGAGGTTGGCGAGCTTCTGCGGGAAAAGGGCTTGACCCTCGCGGTGGCGGAGTCCTGCACCGGTGGGCTTTTGGGGATGCGGATCACCGAGGTCCCCGGCGCTTCCGACTACTTCCGCGGGGGGATCATCGCTTACTCCAACGAGGTTAAACGCGAGGTCCTTGGGGTTCCGGCGGGGATTTTGGAGGAGAAAGGGGCAGTTTCCCCGGAGTGTGCGCGGGCCATGGCCGAGGGCGCGCGGCGGGTTTGCCGGGCGGACCTGGCCCTGGCCACCACCGGGATCGCCGGCCCCACCGGGGGGACCGCGGAAAAGCCCGTGGGCCTCGTGTACATCGCCCTCGCTAGCCCCGAAGGCGTGAGGGTGGAGCGCCACGAATTCCGGGGCTCCCGACAAGGGGTGCGTTGGTCCGCAAGCGAAGCGGCTTTGGCCCTTCTGCAACGTTACCTCAAAGGAGGGTGACCATTCTCCGCTGGGTTGCATCCCTGGGCCTCATCTTCTTGGGACTCGGTCTTTTTGCAGGGCTGATATGGATTTCCAATCCCAAGCTCGTCTGGGAGGAGCTCAAGGCCGTGGGGGTGTTGGGCTTTTTGGCGGTGGTGGGGGACATGGTCTTGTCCTTCCTGGCCTGGACTTGGAGCTGGTTCATACTTTTGCGGGGGGCGGGGATAAAGGTGCGCTGGCGGGAGGTGCTTTCCCCGATGCTCGCGGGTTCCGCTGTGACCTATCTCACCCCCTCCGCTTACCTTGGGGGGGAGCCAGTGCGGGCCTATTGGGTGGCGAAAGGGGCGGGGGTGAGCATGGCCCATGTGATGGCCCCCACCATGGTGGAGAGGCTGCTCGGCGGGATCTCCCTCCTCTTTTTCGCGGCGATCGGTGGATTCTTTGCCCTCCTTTCTCCAACCGCTTCCTCAGCCACCAAGGGAGCGATAGCCTTGGGACTTGTGATCATGACCGTATTTTTGCTCCTCGGCATGATCTCCTTCGCCCAGAATCTCCAGTGGATTTCCAAGGTATTCAAAGCCCTCGGACGCCTATTTCGCTGGCAAGGGGTGCTGGACCGCCTCGCCAAAAGCGCCTCGGTGATGGAAGAGCAAATCTATCAGGTCCTCTCCCATCGCCTGGGCCATGTCTTGGGTTCGTTCATTTTGCAGCTCGTTACGGTCTTCCTCACCTACATCCGGCCCCAGATCTTTTTTTATTTCACAAAGCAGGCATTGTTCGACTTCCCCCAGCTTTCCCTGTTTTTCACCTTGAACGTATTCATCAGCGCCTTCATCTGGCTGACCCCTGGCGGGCTGGGCCTGGCCGACGGCGGCCGGGCCGGAGTTTTCCGCCTTTTGGGCCTTTCCCTTTCCAGCGCCTTCGCTTACAACGTCCTTTTTCGCTTCGTTGAGCTCCTGCAGGTGGGCCTTGGGGTCTACATCCTCCTCCGCCGCGGACTCCTCAGCTGGCGATTCGGGCGGATCCGCGTGGAGGTGGAGGAAAGGAAAGAAAAAAAGTAGGATTGAAATTTTGGGGTGAGCGATGCGCAAGTCCCTTTTGGGCGCAGTCTTAATAGGGATGAGCCTTTTGGGCCTAGCCCAGGCGGAGATCAACTCCTTCCCCTTGGGCCGAACGGAGATGGTCTGGTCCCTGCGAGGGATGGGGCCAGCCCAGGAGCTGAGTTTGACCATCGAGGGCCTGCCGGAGGGCAAATACCGCGTCGTCCTCAGCCTGAGCCTGGAGGGAGCGGGAACGGAGCTCTCCATGCTCGGCTTCCTCGGCGCCCCCCTGGCGATCATGTCCATGGGAAACCAGGTGGACCTCTCTGCCCTCAACGTCCTCATCCGGCGGCGGGAGGTGCTCAACGTGGGCGAACAGTACGCCATCCCAGGAGGGGAATTCTACGTCCGGGAAAAGGCGGAGATCGCGGGGGTGCTGTGTTTGCTTGGGGAATTCAAGCCGGCGGATCGGCCGGATCTTTCCATCGAGGTCGGCCTCAGTTTGAGCGACCCCGTTTATCTTTTGCCCCTTTTGCGGGTGAAGCAAGGGGGAAAGGTGACCTTTGAAATGGTCCTCACCAAATATCAGCGGCCATGACCGCGGCCCTCGTGGAGCTTCAAGGGGTTCGAAAGGTTTACCGGCTGGGCGAGGTGGAGGTCCCGGCTTTGCGGGGGGTGGATTTGCGCGTGGCGGGCCGGGATTTTTTGGCCCTCATGGGCCCCTCCGGCTCCGGGAAATCCACCCTCCTCCACATCCTCGGCCTCCTCGATCGGCCCACCGCGGGAAAGGTCCTCTGGGCGGGGGAGGATGTGACCAAGCTCGATGGCGGGCGGCTGGCGGAGCTGCGCGGCCGCCGCATCGGCTTCGTTTTCCAAATGTTCAACCTCGTCCCAAACCTCACCGCCCTGGAAAACGTGGAGCTCCCTTTGATTTTCCTGGGTCTTCCGCCGCGGGAGAGGCGGAGGCGGGCGGAGGAAGCTTTAATGAGGCTTGGGCTTGGCGATCGCCTGCGGCACCGGCCAAATCAGCTTTCCGGGGGGCAACAGCAGCGGGTGGCCTTGGCCCGGGCCCTGGTCACCGACCCCGCCCTCCTCATAGCCGACGAGCCCACCGGCAACCTGGATAGCGCCACGGGCCGAGAGATCCTCGGGATCTTCGCGGATTTGAATAAGCAAGGGCGCACCATCGTCCTCGCCACTCACGATCCGGAGGCTGCGGAAGTGGCCAAGGTCCGGCTGCGCCTGCGTGACGGCCAAATTGTGGAGAGGACGTGATGGTTCGCGATCTTTTTCGCCTTAGTTTGCGCAACATACGCCACCGGGGCCTGCGTTCCTGGCTCACGGTGATCGGGATTCTCATCGGCACTGCGGCCGTGGTGGCCCTCATTTCCATTGGGCAAGGGCTGCAGCGGGCTATCGCCGTTCAGGTGGAGCGCACCGTGGGCTACAACACCATCCTCATCACTTCCCGCGGCCTGAACCTGGGCCAGCGGATCCGCTTGGATATCGAGGCCATTCGGGCCATCCCCGGGGTGCGGAACGCCATCGCCGTGCGCGTGGAGACCGCCTACGTTGAGGGCCCGGGCGGCAAGGGCTTCCTCGGCGTTTTGGGCTATGACCCGGCCATGGCGGAGTTTGTGGCGGAGATGAACCTCTCCCTGGCCAGCGGCCGCGGGCTCCAGGCCTCAGGCGAGGTGCTTTTGGGCAGCCGCACCGCCCGGGCCCTCGGCGCCGGGGTCGGCGATGAGGTGGCCATCGAGGGCCGAAGGTTCACGGTGGTCGGGATCCTCCAGGCCCAGCGGGCCGGCGGGTTCGCCACCGGTGGCCTTTCTTTGCTCGATCTCCTCGTCATCTCCCTTCCCGAACTGCGGGAGCTCTTCCCTGGGCCGGAGCTCGTGCAGTATGCGGTGGCGCGGCTCAACGAGCGAGCGGATATGGCCGCGGTGCGGGCCCAAATACAAGAGCATCTTCGAGCTGTGGGCGAGCGTAACGCCCAGATCACCGATTTTGAAGACCTCACCAAAAGCATTCAGTCCATGATCCGCGGGGTGCAGGCGTTTTTGGCGGGGATCGCGGGGATCGCCCTCCTGGTGGGCGGGGTGGGGGTGATGAACACCATGTACACGGCGGTTCTGGAACGGGTCCGGGAGATCGGGATCCTCAAAGCCATCGGGGCCAAGGACTCCCACGTCCTTCTCCTCTTTTTGTTCGAGTCGGGGTTGATGGGCTTGGCCGGCGGCGTGTTGGGTTTGGTCCTCGGTTATGGGGTGGCCTGGGTGGCCACCCTCATTGTGAGTCGTCTATTTCAGGCCCATGGCGCGTTCAGCCCGGCCCTGAGCCCCGCCCTCGTCCTGGGCGCCCTTTTCTTCTCGTTTTTGGTGGGCGCAGTGGCCGGCCTCTTTCCGGCCTATCGGGCTGCTCGGCTGCCGCCGGTGGATGCCCTGCGCTACGAGTGAAGGCCCAGGAGCGCCGCCAAAAATCCCAAAAGTAACCCCACCGGCACCCCCAAGGCGATAGCCTTCGGATCAAGCTTCATAAGCGCAGCCCAAACGCTATCGGGCTGGACGAACCTTGTTCCCACCAAAAGGGCCGCCATGTAAAAACCCACCCCAAGTAGACCAGCCAGTCCAGCGAAAACGAACTTTGGTCCCTGCCAAACGATGCGCGGTGCCCCGCTTTCCCGCAGAAGTTTTTCCTCCCGGGACCAGCGGAGGCTTGCTTGCCCCATCTCCCGGGCGCCCAAAAAGAGGGAAAGGCCGGAGCTCACGATCAAGGCCAAAATGGCCCCGATCCTCGCGGAAGAGGGCACCCTGCCGGGGACCACCGTGCGTTCGATCTCCGTGACCTTGGTTACGCCCGGGAGTTTTTGGAGTTTTGCCGCCATCCCCTCCGCACTTCCGGGCTCGGCTTCCACCAAGATGGTGCGCTCCTTTATCGGCTCGGGATCGTCTTCCCCGGGGAAGCGGAAGGAAACCCGTGCTACCCCCGGCCAGGCCCAGACCTCCCAGGCCAGCCGGTTGATCTCCTTTTCGGAAAGGAGGGGGCTTAGGGTGAGGAGGAAAAAGCGGTGGGATTCGGCGGGGCCCGCGGGCTGGGAGGGAGGGAGGCCCAAGGTGACAAGGAGGCTTAGGAGGACCAAGCCCACGCTCAGGGACCAAAGGAAGAGGCCTCCTAATCCCCGGAGGTTGGCGCGCAAAAAATCGGCCGCGGTAAAGAAAAAGGAGCTCATCGCGCTAGCCCTTCCCGAAGATACACAAGGCCCCGTGAGCCTCCTTTTTGGGAAAAGCCTCGGCGCAAAAGCGTCTCATCCTCCCGGCTTGTGGCAAGGATCGTAATCCCGGCCTGGTTCACCCGCTCAAGGACAGATAAAAAATCCTCCTTGGCTTCTTTGGTCAGATTCCGCAGGGGATCGTCAGCCAAAAGGATCGAGCAATCCGGGCACAGGGCCAAGGCCAAATCTAAGCACCTCAGCTCTAGCGGATTTAAGTTTTCCGGGCGGAGATCCTCCCGGCCGCGGAGCCCTGCCAAATCCAAAGCCCTTTCCACCCCTTCCTTTGCGGCCTCGCCCCGCACCCCGAGGGCCCGGAGCTTGAATTGGAGGTTTCCGAGGACCGTGCGGCCAAAAAGGGCGTTTGGTTCCTCCGGCATATAGCCCACTTTCCTTCGCAGCCCTTGGAATTTGCGCCGGGAGATCCTGAGGATGTTGCGGCCCAAAAGGAGGATCTGGCCCCCATGGGGGCGGATTTCGCCGAGGAGGATGCGCAAAAGCAGGGTCTTCCCGGAGCCGGCCGGCCCCACCACCCAGAGGAACCCCTCCCGGGCCACCCCAAAGGAGAGGCCGTCGAAGACCCAAACCCCCTCCTCGGTGGCGAACCGGAGCTCGGCCACCTGGATGGCTAGCATCGCCGCCCCAGGAAAAACCTGGGCCGCCCGGAAAGGTCCGAGAGGACCAAGACCTCCCCCCATTTCCCCATGTCCCTTGCCAAGCGCAAAAGCGCCTCTTTTTGCTCAGGGCTTATCTCCAAAAGGAGGACGCCATGGGGCTCCAAGTGATTTGGGGCTTCCTCCACAATGCGCGAGGCCAAAGCCAAACCGTCTTTTCCCCCATCCAGGGCCCGGCGGGGATCGAAGGCCCGCACCTCCCTTGGCAGCTTGGATAGCTCCTCCTCCGCCACGTATGGGGGGTTGGCCACGATCAGGTGGAACTTCCCTTCCACCCTGGAGAAGAGATCGGAGCGGCGGAGCTCGATTTTGACCCCGAGGCGTTCGGCATTTCTCCGCGCGGCCCGCAGGGCCTTGGGGCTTATGTCCACGGCCCAGACCTCCCCATCTGGCCGGGCCCGAGCCAGGGCGATGGCCAAAACCCCTGTTCCTGTGCCGATATCCAACGCCCGCGGAGAAGGGGGGGCCTTGCGAAATTCCCGCACGGCCAACTCCGCGAGTTCCTCGGTCTCCGGCCGGGGGATGAAGACGCCCGGAGGGACCAGGACCTCGAAATCCAAAAAGTCCGTGATCCCCTCCAGGAGGGGCCACGGGACCCCGCGGGCCCTGGCCTCCACGATCCTCCGGAAGCGGCCCCGCTCAAAAGGGCTGAGCCTTTCCCCGGGGGGAAGGGGCCCTTTTCCCGTGGCCAAGGACAGGGCTCGCCGGGCTTCCCGCACAGGATCAGCATTACCCGCGAGTTTTCTTTTGGCCCAGGCCAAAAGCTCGCTCACCGTGGTGGGGGTCCGCACGTCCACGTACAATGTAACCGATTCTAGCGAAGGCGGAGGGACAAAGCGCATGAAGCTTTTGAAGATCGCTGTGATCGGGGTTTTCGCGCTCATCTCCGGCGGCTGTTCCCTTCTTTTCGGCGGGAAAGAGGAACCGGTGGATTTTTGGCAGCCCGTCCTCTCTCCCGATGGCCGCTTTTTGGCATACATTGCCAAGCCCAGCGGTGCCCAGGCCTATGGCCTTTACATCCTGGATTTGGAGACCAACGCGGAAAGGCTCCTTGTGCAGATGGGCCAGGATGTGGTTTATCCCAGCTGGTCCCCGGATGGCACCAAAATTGCGTTCATCGGGACACAAGAGAAGGATAACTGGGACCTCTTCGTGGTGGACGTGGAAAGTGGGCAGGTGCGGCGGCTCACCACGGACTCCGCCATGGATGTGAACCCCTCTTGGGCGTCCAACGGGTTGATCGTTTTCAACTCCAACCGGGATGGATCTTGGGCGGCCTGGGCCATCAATCCCGACGGGACCGGACTCAGGAAGCTGTCCTTTTCCCGTCCCAAATCGTGAGGGCCTCGGGCATAATCCTCGCGGCCGGGCGGAGCGAGCGGTTCGGCCAAGACAAGATTTTTTCGGAGCTCCGGGGGGCGCCTGTTTTGCTCCATTCCGTGCGGGCCTTTTTGGAGGCGGGGGTGGTGGAGGAGCTCGTGGTGGTGGCCCGGCCGGGCACGGAGTTCCGGGTGGCTTCCCTCCTTCAGGATTTGGATTTCCCGGTCAAGGTGGTGACCGGCGGCCGGCGACGGCGCGACTCCTCCTTGGCCGGAGTGGAAGCATCCCAAGGGGAATTCGTCCTCATCCACGATGCGGCGAGGCCCCTGGTGAGCCCGGACCTGATCCGTAGAGTTTTGGCCTCCGCCGAGGCCCACGGGGCGGCGGTCCCGGTCCTGCCCGTGGTGGATACCCTCCGCTATGTGGAGGACGGTTTTCTCAAGCCGAAAGCTCTGCCCAGGGCGGGGCTTGTGGCCATGCAAACCCCACAAGGGTTTCGCCGGGATCTCCTCCTTCCCGCCTTACGCGAGGCCGATGAGGATTTGCCCGATGACGCCGCCGCCCTCCTTGCCCGCGGGATCCCTGTGGCCGCCGTCCCCGGCGACCCCAAAAACCTGAAGATCACCTACCCCGAGGACATTGGCCT
>JAGDVW010000068.1 GCA_023255835.1 Candidatus Acetothermia bacterium | reverse complement strand
ATGCGGAAGAATTTTTCTGTGGAGGTGTCGATGAGTTTGTCCACCGTGGCCGCCCGGCCGTTCATGAACTCGAACTCGTCCATCACCACCGGCTGATCGGCGCGCAAGGAAAGGTAGAAATCCACCGTATAGGCTCCGCTAGCGAGCTCGAATTTCCCCAAATTGAGGATATATACCCCAACGTAAACCTTCAGCGGCTCGGCCAGAGCCGGGAGAGCGCAAAGGAGGATCAACTCCGTAAAGATCCAAAGAATGCGCCTCACGCCGCGAATTTTAGCTGTTATACCCTAGTGTGCCTAGCCTATCCGCACGGAAAGCCTTCCAATTCCCTCGATTTCCACGGCCACCTCGTCGCCCGGGTGAAGCTCGCCCACGCCCTCGGGGGTCCCGGTGAGGAGGACATCCCCGGGCTCAAGGGTCATGAACGCGCTCACGTAAGAAAGGAGAAAAGGCACAGGGAAGATCATGTCTGAAGTGCGGGCATCCTGGCGCACCTCCCCGTTTACGAAAGTGCGCAGGCGAAGATCGGAAGGATCGAGGTCCGTTTCCACCCAGGGCCCCAAGGGGCAGAAATTGTCGGCGGATTTGGCCCGAATCCATTGGAGGTCCGTCTTCTGGACGTCGCGGGCAGTGAGGTCCAAAGCGCAGGTGTAGCCAAGAACGTACGAGAGAGCCTTGTCTTCGGGAACCCTCCGCATCCTCCGGCCGATCACCACGGCGAGCTCCCCCTCGTAATGGAGGCTTTTGGTGAAGGGAGGATAGGGGATGAGCGAACCTGGCGCGGCGAGGGCGTTGGGGGCTTTGAGGAAGAGGCCGGGCTCCTGCGGCACTTCTTCTCCCATCTCCTCGGCGTGCTTACGGTAGTTGCGGCCCACGCCCACGATCTTCGTGGGCTTTGCCGGCGGAAGAAGCTTGGCTTCCGAGAGGGGGACCTTCCGGCCGGTGAACGGCCCAGCCGGACCGCGGGTGATTTGAAGGCTTTCGCCCTCCAGGATCCCCCAGCTTCCTCTTCCAAATCGCACGATCTTCATCACGGCCCCTCTCAACGCACGATGCGCAATCCTGCGCCGGCCAAAATTCTCTCGCACTCCTCTTTCGTGGCCCACACAAGGTCCCCGGGGTTGGTCTGTTTGAGGGCGGAAAGGGCCACGCCATATTGGAGACCGGCCTCCACGTCCTTCGTAAGGTAGCCGTAGAGGAAACCGCCGGCAAAGGAATCGCCCGCACCAACTCGATCCACGATCTCGATATCGAACACCGGGCCTTTGATGATCTCCCCCTTTGTGTAGGCGAGAGCTGTCCAAGTGTTACGCCAAACGGAAGGGGTTTCCCGGATGGTGATGGCCACCACCCGCAGGTTCGGGAACATTTGGTTCAACCGTTCCGCCACCTTTTCAAAAGCTCCTTCTTTGACGCCGAAAACCCTTTCCGCATCTTCTTCGGTGGTGATGAGGATTTCCGCCTGAGCCACGAGCTCGGTCATCACTCGCCGGGCTTCCTCCTGGCTCCAAAGCCTGGCCCGGTAGTTGAGGTCGATGGAGACGAGAACTCCGTGTTCCTTGGCTTTCCTCACCGCCTCTTTTGTGGCTTCGGCCGCGGAAGGCGAAAGAGCCGGGGTGATCCCGGTGGTGTGAAAGGCTTTGGTTTCTTTGAGGAGCTCATCCCACGGCACTTCCCCAGGCCTGATTTTGGCCATGGCCGAATTCGCGCGGTCGTACAATACCGAGCTTGCCCGGGGGCTAGCGCCAAACTCCACAAAGTAAAGGCCAACGCGATCCTCCTTGGTCCAAACGATGTGGGAGGTGTCCACGCCGTGCTCCCGGGCCTTATTGGCGATCATCCGACCAAGGGGGTTATCGGTGAGGCGGGTGACGTAAGCGCAGCGAAGCCCCAATCTTTGGGCCGCCACCGCCACGTTCAGCTCCGCCCCGCCCACGTTCACATCCAAAGAGGTGGTCTGTTCCAACCTCTGGAAATTGGGCGGCGACAAACGGATCATTGTTTCCCCAAAGGTCACAAGGTCATATTTCATGGCTTCTCCTTTCAGCGCGAACCAGAAGCTGTGCTCAGCCGTGCCTTCTCCACCGCCTCTAAAAGCTGGCGGGCACGCTCTGTGATCAGTTCATACCTGCCCTCGGCCACGGCCTTTTTGTCCACAAGCCATGAACCTGCGCAAACAGCTACAGCACCAGCTTTGATGAACTCCGGCGCGGTTTCCGCAGTGATCCCGCCGGTGGGAACAAGGGGAATTTGAGGAAGAGGTCCATGGATTTCTTGAAGGTATTTAGGGCCCAGGACTGAGGCAGGAAAGACTTTGACCATTGTAGCTCCCGCCTCCCAAGCAGTGAGGATCTCCGTAGGGGTCATGGCCCCGATGATGGCGGGAACACCATAACGATGTGCTACTTCAAGCACATCCAGTTTCACCGTGGGAGTGACCAAAAAACGTGCCCCAGCAAGGATGGCCTCTCTTGCGGTGATCCCATCCAACACTGTGCCAGCTCCCATGACCACTTTGGGAAGGCGATCGGCCGTGCTTTCAATGGCCCTAAGAGCGCCAGGTGTGTTCATGGTGATCTCAATGCAGGTAAGTCCCCCTTGGTGGAGGGCGCTCGCAATGGCTAAAAGGTCCTCCTCTGTTTGGATGCGGATTATTCCGATCGCCCCTGTTCGCTTGATCTCCTCAACCGCAGTGGCATCACCCACTCTGTCCCTCCTTTGCGAGTTGAATTTAATCCAGGAATTGTTTTTAAGCAACATTATTTTTGCTAATTCAAAATCATGCGGGTCGCGCGCAAAGGTACCCCCCGTCCACATAGATGACCTGTCCCGTAAGGTAGGAAGAGGCATCGGAGGCGAGAAAAACTACAACGCCGGCCAAGTCCTCTGGAAAGCCCGCTCGCCCAAGGGGAACTTGCTGTAAAAGCCGTTCCACCCAGGCTGGATCGGAAAAAAGGCGCTCCGTCATGCGGGTGCGAAAATATCCGGGGCCGATGGCATTAACGCGCACACCGTATGGTCCCCACTCCGCAGCCAATACCCGGGTCAACCCGACCACGCCCGCCTTGGATGCGGCGTACGGAGCAAGGGTGGGAATGCCGATCTCCGAAAGGAGCGAAGCCACGTTTATGATGCTTCCCCCGCGCTGTTTAATCATCGCTTCTGCAGCCGCTTGGCACATGAAAAAAGTGCCCTTGAGATTGACCCCGATTATCCAGTCCCATTCTTCTTCCTTCACCTCTAACGAGGGGATGCGGCGGTTCACGCCCGCCGCATTCACCAGAACGTCTAAACGAGCGAACTGGTCTACTACGGCGCGAACGATGCGTCTGGCCTCCGTAGGCACAGCCACGTCCCCTGTAATGGCCAGGGCTGATCTCCCAAGGGCCTCGATTTTGTCCACCACCTCGTGTGCCCCTTCCCCGCTTTGGCTCACAATAGCCACATCTGCTCCGGCTTCGGCCAAGGCCAGCGCCATTGCACGCCCAAGCCCGCGGTTCCCCCCTGTGACCAAGGCTGCCTTCCCTCGTAAGGAAAACCTCTCCATCTCCCCTCCTTTTGGCTATGCCAAATCGAGGATTTGTTAGTATAAATTAGGGAGAACTACCATGAGTGGTGAAATGCGTTGGACGGTGGTGATCACAGACTACAACTATCCGGATTTAACCATTGAGGAAGCGGAGCTTGCGCGATGGGGAGCCCGGGTGATTCCGGCCCAATGCCGCACCCCCGAGGAGGTGCTAGCGGTGGCTGAGGAAGCCGACGCCCTCATTTCCCAATACGCCCCCATAACCCGCGAGGTGATTTATGGGCTTAAGCGTTGCCGAGCTCTCGGTCGATATGGGATCGGTGTGGACAACATTGATGTCCAAGCAGCGACGGAAAGAGGTATCGCCGTGATCAACGTGCCTTCGTATTGTGAAGAGGAGGTTTCCGATCACGCGATAGCCTTTCTGCTTGCTTGGGCCCGGCGTATTGTCCACTACACCGAAGAAGTGCGCCGGGGCCT
>JAGDVW010000050.1 GCA_023255835.1 Candidatus Acetothermia bacterium | reverse complement strand
AACCCTGGGTGCCCGGACACCTGGCGGAGGTGGTTCGGGAGTACGTGCGGGAAAGGCCAGGAGCTCGCCCCCTTCCCGGGATCTTTGAGATCCTCAACCAATGTGTGGCCATCTTCGTTCAAGAGATCCTGCGCCTGAAGCTTTCCCTGCACCCCCCGGACATCTACATCCGGCCGAAGGTGAAAGAGGAGTACAACTACCTGCGGGCCAAAGAGAATATCCAAGCTGGGGAGGAGGCCATGGAGGAAGCCCTGCCCGTCCTGTATAGCCTTCTCAAGAGTTAGGGCGCGGACAAGTTTTTGACCAAGGACAGCGCTGACCGGTAGACTCCATCCTTTGTATGGCCTGGATAGCCTTCGCTCTTTCGCTGGGGGTCATCCTTTTTCTCGCCGCCAAGAGTCTTTGGCTGGCCCTGGTGGGTGGGGCCGTGGCTTTGGGAGTTCTTACTGTACCGGCACGGGCTCTACCGGGAATTTGGGCTCGGGCCTTGGCGGACTGGGGCGTTTTGGCCTTGATCCTCGCTTCTGCCCTCATACCCATGATCGGGGCCGCTCTCCAAAGGAGCGGGCTCCTTTGGGATCTGGTGGCGCGCATCCCCGGGGGCCGCGGGACGAGCTTTGTGGTGGTCCCTGCACTGTTCGGCCTCCTTCCCGTTCCCGGTGGGGCCCTTTTTTCCGCGCCCATCTTGGAGGAGCTTGGGGGCGGGCGGCCGGAGGAGCGGGCTGCGGCCAACGTGTGGTTCCGCCACATTTTTCTTTCCTTTTACCCCATGTCCTCAGCCCTTCTCACCGGGGCAAAGCTTGCGGGCCTTGACCTGTGGCACGTTATTCCATGGCAGATACTTTGGGCCTTGCTGGCGTTGGTCATCGGTGCGATCTTTCTTTTGCCGCCGGTTTTGGGCCCAAAGCCGGCCCTGGCCCCTGCCGTGGGAAAAGGTTTCTGGAAGGCAGTTTTAGCCTTGCTCGCCGCTCCTGGTTTGGATTTGGTATTGCGGAGCCTTGTGAAACTTCCCGCTCCAGAAATGGCCACGGCCGTGGCGCTTTCTGCGGCCTTTGTCTTGGCCATGCTTCTCGGTCCAGGTTTTTCCCAGTTTTCTGGGCTAATTAAGGAGGCCAAACCCTGGCGGTTCGCCCTCATTGTTGTTGGCGTTTTCCTCTACCTTGGGGCTTTCCAAGCCTCTGGGCTTCCCCAAACCATGGCTTCCCTATCCCTCCCTCTTGAGATCCTGGTTTTGGGGCTTGGGGTTCTTATGGGCTTGGCCACGGGGCGGCAACAAGCCGCGCTTTCTGTGGTCATCCCTGTTTATCTTGCCTCGGGGAATTTTCTTAGCCCATGGCGATTTTCCGTGCTCTACCAAGCCTCATATCTTGGGTATCTTCTTTCCCCTTTACATCCGTGTCTAGTAGTATCCGCGGAGTACGCGGGGGCGCGGCTTCCTCAAACTTGGCGGCGTTTACTCTTTCCCAGCCTTGTGTTCGGGGCCCTTGTGGCGGTGGCCGCGAGGTTCTCTTTCTAAGGATTGACTTACCGGTCAAACCGGTTATACTGGTAAAGCCATGCCGAGGCGGAAGCAGGCCGGGCCCAGGTTCAGTCCGCTCCTTCCCGTCCCTCTTTCCACGAAAAGCGATCGGGTGCTGGAAGCCATCGCCGAAAAAATCGAAAGGGGTGAACTCAAACCCGGGGACAGGCTGCCTTCTGAGCGAGAGCTGGCCACGCAACTTGGGGTTAGCCGGCCTGCGGTTCGCGAGGCCATCGCCGCCCTGCAATTCGCTGGTCTTGTGGAAAGCCGCGTGGGAGACGGAACATATGTGACGTTCCGCCTCACCCAACCGGTGGAACTCCTCCTCTCCAGGGCCCGGGAGATCCTGCAAACCAGCCAAAGCCCCCTGGAGGTTTTGACCTTGCGCCGGGTCTTGGAAGTCGGGGCCGCTCGCCTGGCCGTGAGGCGGGCCACGCCCGAGGATGATGAGCGCCTCCGCACCATTTGGGAGAAGAAGAAAAGCCTCGCTTTGGCCGGGAGATACGAAGAGTACCTGAGCATTGCCGAGGAGTTCCATTTGGCATTGGCGCAGGCGACTCATAGCTCAGCCGTGATTCAGATGGTGGCGGAAGCCCTGAGGGCTGTACATCAACCCCTTTGGCGGGCCATGCGGGTTAGCTTTTACCGCGAAGACCCCCAGCGCATCCACGAGATGCTCGCCGTCCACGAAGCCATCCTTCAAGCGTTCCTCGCCCGCGATGTGGACGCCCTCACCCGCGCGGTGGAACTGCACTTCGACCTGCAGATCCAGCAGCTCTACGCGAGGAGCAAGGAGGAGCCCGATGAGGGTCAAGACTGAATGTTGCGTGGGATGTGGAATTTGTCTGGATTACTGCCCTGTGGGGGCCATAAAACTCGTGAACGGGAAAGCCCATATCGTGAAGGAGGAATGTACGGAATGTTGGGTTTGCTATCGCAACAAAGTTTGCCCGAATTCTTGCTTTGAGCCCACGCCCCTTTTGGATTTCGCGGCTGTCTTCAAACATGTGTTGAGCGATCCCACCGAGACCTATCAGGGCACAGGGGTCCCTGGCCGGGGCACGGAGGAGGCAAAAACCAACGATGTGACCGGCCGCTACCGTCCTGGTTTTTACGGGATTTGCATCGACGTGGGACGGCCGGGGATCGGCGTTTATCTCCGGGACGTGCAAAAGATAACCCGGGCCTTGGCAAAGGTGGGGGTGGCCTTCGCTTCCCCCGAGGAAAATCCGCTTTCTGCGGTGATGACCGATTTTAAAACCGGTGAAATCCGCGAGGACCTTTTGGATACGCGCGTCCTTTCCATCATCGTTGAAGCCATCTGCCCCAAAGAAAAACTCCCCGCGGCTCTTGCCGCTCTAAAGGAGGTGGCCAAAGAAATCGATACCGTTTTCTCGCTGGGGATTGTCTCCGTTTGGGATGAAGAACAAAACCGCTATCTTTTCCAAACCCTGGAAAAGGCAGGACTTCCGCGCCCACGGCGGGGCAAGGTGAACGTGGGGCTTGGTCGCCCCCTCGTGAAATTCTGAGGAGGACACAGATGACCCACAGTCTCCATCGTTTCGGCCCATATCAAGATGAAGATTTTGTTTGGCAGGTTTACCACGCAAAGGGGATCAACGATCAAAAAGTGCCAGATAAATTGCAAAAGGTTATAGAAGTTGTAAAAGAGGTGGGAAGTGAAAACTGGGGCGATGTTAAAACTGGCCCTATAGTTTGTACTTCGGAAGAGACGATACGTGGCCGCCTCACTGTGCAATCGCGCCTGCGCGGTGTTTTCACCCGACGCGCCCAAGTGGTGCAGTTCCTCATGCGCATGAAGGAACTGGACCTAGGGCTCTCAGTGATTATCGCCGGAGACCTTTCTGAGGTCCTCCAAGCCTGCCGTAAAGCTGGCCTTACCCCTCACACGGTGAACTATTCCATCGGGGTCTTCGGTCGTGCTGACCTTTTGCCTGATGAGGAGGTCCTTGGGGTGACCTCCATGTGCGGGCATCACATGATCGCCGCGGCCCTGGTGGAACGCCTGCGGGAACGCGTGCGCAAAGGGAACCTCTCCCCGCAAGAAGCGGCAAAGCGCCTAGCTTGTTTGTGTCTATGCGGGATCTTCAATCCAGTTCGAGCAGAGATACTCTTGCGGGGTGAGTTTAAGAAAGGGGGTGAGAGCTGAGGGCGACAAAATAAGGAACCAGATATAACCGGAAAACTTTTACGGAGGTGGTCTATGCGCAAACTGTGGGTTTTGGTTGCGGTTTTGGGTGTTTTTGGTGGAGCGGCTTTGGCCAGTTACCCGGAAAAAACCCGTGGAGATCGTGGCTTGGGCCTCACCCGGCGGGGGAAGCGACCTCATGTGCCGCACGTTTGCCAAGGCCCTAGAGGCAGTGGGCTTTCCCCAGCCCCTCTATGTGGTGAACAAGCCGGGTGGTTCCGGCGCGGTGGGGATGACCTACGTCCAGGGCAAGCCTGCGGATGGCTACACCATCCTCGGGGTCACCAATAACCTCATTTTTACACCGCTGGCTACACCTGGTTTCC
>JAGDVW010000052.1:20114-23063 GCA_023255835.1 Candidatus Acetothermia bacterium | reverse complement strand
GTCAACCTGGAAGTCTTGGATATTTCTGGGAACAGGGTTATGGACCTCGGTCCTTTGGGGCAGTTGAAGAATCTAACGAAGCTTTTTGCTCAAGAGAATAGGATTTCCGATCTTGCGCCTCTTAAGGAGCTTTCGAGGCTTCGCACCCTTAATCTTCAGGCAAACAGGATAAAGAACATCGAGCCGCTATCGAACTGCATAGACCTCCGGGATCTTCTTTTGGGGGGCAACATGGTGGTGGACATCAGTGCCCTTGCTAACCTGAAAGAGCTGGAGATACTCGATCTATCCAGCAATTCCATCGGCGATTTTTCTCCTCTATTGAAGCTCTACAATCTTCGCCTGCTAAACGTGATGGGCATGCTATTGGATGACGAGGACAAAAAGGTCTTAGAACGACTGGAGGCCCGGGGTGTACTAATAATACGTTGAAGATCATTTTTGGCTTTCGATCTCAAGGCCACGCAGGTCCGAAAGCAAAGCATCGGCATGGGGGGCCAAATCCTCAGGCGTGCCAAGTCCGGTGAGCACCCCAATGGAGGCGCGACAGCCGGCCGCCCGGCCAGCTTGAAGATCCATGGGGGTATCCCCCACCATGGCCCCGGCGGCTGGGGAAAGGCCAAGGAGACGACAGGCGGTTAGGACGGGATCGGGCGCGGGTTTCTTCACCGGGCAGAGGTCCAGCCCCACCACCACGTCCACGAGCTCCTCCCAGCCCAGGGCCCGCAAATGCAGCTGGGCCGCGGAGGCAAGATCGTGGGTGACCACCCCCACTTTCCCGCCCGCTCGCTTGATCCGGACAAGCAGCTCCTCCGCGCCAGGCGTGGGCCGAAGATGGTTTTCAAAGGGGAAATCCCTGTCCACCTCAGCAAAGATCTTTTGGACTTTAGGAAGGGCCTCGGTTAAAGGAACCCCGAGCAACTCGGCCAAAAAGCGTGCCGTGGCCTCCTCCGCCTCCGTTCGGGGAAGGGGGATGATCCCCCAATCCTCTCCCCGCTCCACCCCCATGAATTTTCGCAGGGCCATAGCTTCCGGGGAGGAGAGGCCGAAAAGCCTCTCCAAGCGGCGGGCCCGCTCGGCCATCACCCTGAACCAATGGTCGAAGGTGATGAGTGTTCCGTCCTTGTCAAAGAGGAACGCGGAGGCCGAGAACTTCCGGCCATTGGCACTAAATACGACGTCCACAACTTCGAATCCTACCGGACCGCGCAGAAAGGGGCTAGGCGTGGGAAGGGTTACGGACAAACGGGCCAAGCCCCCAAGCCCCTCGGTCCCGATGTTCGGGTGAAGGCGGGTTATCCTGGAGCTCGATGAAGCTTGGCTTTTATCTCCTTGTCCTTGGGGTTCTGGTCCTTTGTATGGCGTTCTTGGCCCAGGCCCCCAGTCCTCCGGAGGGGGCAAGTCCCCCACAAAAAGGGGAGCCCAAAGAAAAACCGGGGGCTAACGAAGCGATCCACGGAAGGCGCGGGGTCTATCTCACCGCTTACGTGGCCTCCGACCCCAAAATTTTGGCCGAGGTTTTGGAGCAAAGCAAAAAATTCGGGCTCAATGCAATAGTAGTGGACGTGAAAAACAATAATGGTGAGGTTTGTTATTCTTCCAGTGTGCCTTTGGCAAAAGCTGTCGGAGCCGTGCGCCCAATTTTGGACCTTCCAGAGCTTATAGAGAGGCTCCACAAAAACGGCCTTTATGTCATCGCCCGCCAAGTGGTGTTTTATGATCCTCTTTTGGCCAAATACCTGGGGAATGGTGGGGCGCCTTGGGTTTTGCCCACCAATGGCACCGCGGTTTCCTACAATTTGGCCATCGCCAAAGAGGTGGAAAGCTTCGGGGTGGACGAGATCCAATTCGACTACATCCGTTTTCCCGACGATGGCCCCATTGGTCCGGACTACTCCGGGCGCTGCGCCGCGGTGGAGGATTTCTTGGCCCAAGCCAGGGCCGCGCTTTCCGTGCCCATCTCCGCGGACGTCTACGGCCGGGTCATGTGGCCCTGGAACGCCCAGAAAATCGACCCTATCGGACAAAATCTCGAGGGCATCGCCCGCCATGTTCAGGTGATCTCCCCCATGCTTTATCCTTCGCATTTTGTGGAGGAGGAGCTCAAGGCCGATCCGTATGGGACGGTTTTTCGGACGCTGTCCCACGGGAAAGCCCGGGTGAAAGTGCCGCTCCGCCCCTTCCTTCAGGCTTTTTCCATGGCCATCCCCTCTGGGATGAGCCTTCCGGAGTACATCCTGGCCCAGATTCGGGCCGCGGAGGCCGCGGGCGCGGATGGCCATCTTTTCTGGAACCCGCGGGGCGATTATTCGGCCCTCTGGCAAGCGCTAGCTATTTTGGCCGAGCAAAGGGGAGGGGCGTAGAATGAACAGAAAGGGGGAAGGGTGCGTTCCTGGGTTTGGGCGATAGCCACGCTTTTCGCTTTGGGAGGTTTGGCCACCGAGCTTTATCCGGAATCCTTCAGCTGCACGGGCGAAGCCAGAGGCGACTTCTGTTGGCTCAACGACGCCCGGATGTATGCCACGGCCTCCTGGCATTTTTCGGGGGTGAACCCTGGCCTTTGGACTTTGGTTTTGGTGGCGGAGACCTTCGACCCGTGCGCGGAATGCGGCTGTGAGCGGGATGTGACCCTCCAGGTGTTTTGGCGGGAGGGGCTTGGGGAGCCATGGAATTGGCGGTTTGTGGTGTTGCGGCCCAAGGAGCCCGGGGTGTGCCAAGCCCGCGGGGAACTTCCTCTGCGGCTCAGCGGCCCGGAGCTTTGGGTGTTGGTCCGCCGGGCCATCGTTTGCGATCCCTTCACGGGCTTTTCCCCCCTCTCCGCGCATCTTCTCGCTCCAACCCCGGTGGAGGCCCCTCTTCCTCCACCGCCACCGGAGACGCTGCCCCCGCCTCCGCCTCCACCCCCTCAAAAAGTGTGCCAAGTCGGACCACTTTTCTCTTGCTCTTTGG
>JAGDVW010000052.1:17383-20014 GCA_023255835.1 Candidatus Acetothermia bacterium | reverse complement strand
CCTCCACCCCCTCAAAAAGTGTGCCAAGTCGGACCACTTTTCTCTTGCTCTTTGGGTCCTGTCCCCTCCGAATGTGTTCCCCCTGATTTGGAGGCGGTTCCCCGCATGGCCCTCCTGGATACCTACGGCCCGGCCGACGCCCAATCCTTGGAATTGGGGCACTACGTGGGCGAAATGTCTCCGGGCGACTATCAGGACTGGTATAAATTTTCCGCCCCCAAGGGCGAGGCCCGCCTCGTGTACTTCGAGGCCCGCGGGGACCTCGTGGTGGACCTGTATCTCGTCCATGATCCTTGTGGAACGGATTTGGCCATCTGTCAGAACCTCGGAGGATCAGCGGTTGTCCAGGCTCCATGCCAAGCGGGGGTGGAGTGCGTGACCATCCCCAATGGGCTCAGCGAATGCTTCACCGGGCCGCGCTGTGGGTTTTTCCTGCGGATCGTGTGGCGCGCGGGCTCCGGGAAATATTTCATCTCCATTTTGCCGGGGGAGATCGCACCCTAATTGGTCCTGATCGGCATTGATTTGGCTTGGTCCGAGGCCAACCCTTCGGCGGCCGTGGCCTTGCGCTGGGATGGGCGCCTTGGCCATCCGTTTCTTTGGGCTGAGAGGCTTGGGGAGGACCGGGAGATCCTAGATTTTGTGGGGGAAGCCGCGGGGTCCGGGCCGGCTTTGGTGGCCATCGACGCTCCCCTCCTCGTCCCCAATGAAACGGGGACAAGGCCTTGTGATCGGGAGTTGTCCCGGGTTTACCGGAAAGCCCATGCCCAGGCCTATCCGGCCAATCGCCGACGCTTGGGCCCCGTCGTCCGGGGTGAGGCGCTGGCTTCCGAGTTCATCCTCCGCGGTTTTTCCCATAGTCCAAAAGTGGAAGCACGAAAACCCGTGCGGCAAGTAGTCGAAATTTTCCCCCATCCTGCGACGGTCGAGCTCTTTGGCCTTCCCCACATACTCCGATATAAAGCTCGTCCCGGTCGCTCCCTTCCCTTTCGCTGGGAGGAGCTTCGCCGCTACCGGGAGCTTTTGAGCTCGCTGAAGGGGGCTGAGCCGGCCGCGGACTTAAGCCCCATCCTTGACAAAGCCGATCCCGTCGGCCGAAGGGGGAGGGCCCTGAAAGCACTAGAAGATCTTTTGGATGCGGCGTTTTGCGCGTACATCGCTTTGCACCTTTGGTATTGGGGGGAGAGGGGTTATCGTTGTTTTGGCGACGGGGAAAGGGGTTATATCCTCGTCCCAGTGAGGCCAAAATATGCGTAAGCTCACCAACGAGGAGAAGGAAGGGCACTGGGGTAGATTTCGGCCGCCCAAAAGGTTTCCCATCGCCGCGGTTTTAGATAACATCCGCAGCGCCTACAACGTGGGCTCGATGTTCCGCACCGCGGAGTGCGCCTATATTTCCGAGCTGATCCTCTGTGGGATTACTGCCAAACCGCCGCATAAAGAAGTGGAGAAAACCGCCCTCGGCACCACCCAGCTTGTGCCCTGGCGGTATTTCCCGGATACGCTGGAGGCCGTCCAGGCCTTAAAAAGGGAGGGCTGGAGGATCGCGGCCCTGGAGATCACCGACCAAAGCGTTCCCATCCAATCCGTGGGGAAAGGGGATTTCCCCTTGGCTTTGGTGGTGGGGAACGAGGTGAGCGGCGTGGACGATCGCGTGCTCGCTTCAGCCGATTTGGTTGTGGAAATCCCACAGTTCGGGAAAAAGGAATCCCTGAACGTGGCGGTGGCTTTCGGGGTGGCGGTTTTCCTCCTCCTTGAGAAGTGTCGTCCGGACTTCGCCCCCTAGGCGAGGCCCAAATATTCCCGCTGTTGGGGGGTGAGCTCATCGGTGGTTACGCCGCGGCTTTGGAGGAAGAGGCGGGCCACCTCGGCATCGATTTCCTCGGGGACCGGGTAGACCTGGGGAGCGAGCTTCCTCCCCTCTTTGGCCAGCCAAAGGAGGGAGAGGAGCTGGAGGGAAAAGGAGAGGTCCATGATTTCCGCGGGATGGCCGTCCCCGGCCACGAGGTTCACGAGCCTCCCCTTGGCCAAAAGGTACACACGCTTTCCGTTGGGAAGGAGGCATTCCTCCACGTGTTCCCGCACCCTTTGCACTTGGGCTTTGGCATAGAGGCCCCGCACATCGATCTCCACGTCGAAGTGGCCGGCATTGGCGAGGATGCAGCCGTCCTTGGCCTCGAGGATGGCCTCGTAAGGTACGGCCGCAACGCATCCCGTCGCCGTGACCACGAGATCCGCCTTCCCGATGGCCTCGCGCACTTTGGCCACCCGGAATCCCTCGAGGAGGGCCTCCGCGGCCTTGACCGGGTCCACCTCGGAAACGATCACCTGCGCCCCCAATCCCCGGGCCCGCTGGGCGATCCCTTTCCCACACCAGCCGTAACCCACCACGAGGACGGTCTTCCCGGCCACGAGGAGGTTCGTGGCCCGCATGATCGCATCCCACACGGATTGCCCAGTTCCATAGCGGTTATCAAACAGGGATTTCATGCGGGCATCGTTCACCGCCACCGCGGGAAAGCGCAGCTTCCCCTCCCGCTCGAGCTTCCGCAGGCGGATCACCCCGGTCGTGGTCTCCTCGCAAACCCCCAAGGTCTCCTCCCCCAGCTCCCAGGCCTGGGAGTGCAGGAG
>JAGDVW010000052.1:8928-17283 GCA_023255835.1 Candidatus Acetothermia bacterium | reverse complement strand
AGGAATGCGTGGTATTCCTCCTCCGTGGCCTCGCCGCGGGCGTGGACGGGCATCTCCTCGGAGAGGGCCAGGGCCACGTCGTCCTTGGCGGAAAGGGGGTTGGAGCTGGTGACGGCCACCTCCGCGCCCAGGGCCTTCAGGGCCAAAGCGAGCCGCGCGGTTTTCGCCTCAAGATGGATGGCCATGGAGACCCGTTTCCCGGAAAGGGGCTTTTCCTTGGCGTATCTCTCCTCGAGAAGGGCCAAAACCGGCATATGATCCCGCACCCACCGGATCTTCTCCCAACCGCGGTTTTTGAGCTCATCCATGGCTCAGGATCTTAGCTGAGCGGAGCGCAGGCTGCAGAGGATGCCGAGGAGGACGAGGGCCATTCCCACCCCTTGCACAGGGCGAAGGCCCTCCCCAAAGAGCAAGAAGGCCCAAAGGGCCGCGCCCACGGGCTCCCCAAGGATGGATACGGCCACGGCGAAGGCCGGGAACCTCCCCAGGGCCCAGTTCACCGCGGTGTGCCCAAGGATTTGGGGGACCAGGGCAATGAGACCGATCCACGGCCAGTCCTGGCGGGAGGGAAAGGGCGCGGCGAGGGCCAAGGTTAGCGGCCAAAGGAAGAGGGCTGCGGCCAAATAGGTCAGGGAAACGTAAGGGATGAGGGGCATTGTTTTTCTCACTTTGCGCCCCAAAAGGAGATAGCCGGAGGCGGCCATGGCCCCGAGCACGGCGAGGGCATCGCCCCAAAGGGCTTTTGCGCTCAGGGAAAAATCGCCCAGGCCGATCAAAGCGGTCCCGGCCAAGGAAATGGCCACGCCGCTCCAAAAAGGCCGGCCGGGCGCTTCCCCCAAAAGCCAGGAAAAAAGCCCGACAAAAAGGGGGTTGGTGTTCACCAAAACCACGGAACTGGCCACGGAGGTGAGGCGGAGGGATTGGATCCAGAAGGCGAAGTGGGCGGCAAGGAAAGCTCCCGCGGGGATGGCCAGGCGGATGTCCTTTCCCCGCCAAGATCTTAGACCGAAGGGCAAAAAGAACGCGGCGGAAAGGAGCATCCGCCAGGCGGCCACGGTTAAGGCCGGGGCGGAGGTGAGGCGGATGAGCGGCCCACCCCAGGATACCGCTCCCACCCCTAAAAACAGGGCCAGCCACTCCCAGCCCTTCCTCATCCCAAAATTAAAAAAGCCCCGGCCAAGAGCGCCGGAGCTTTTCTCGGCCCGCAGAGGCCGGCCTCAGCGGCTGATCGCCCCCACCGGGCACTGGTCCATGGCCTCGTCCACACAGGGGAGGTCCTCGTCGGCGCCCCTCTTCACGTGGGAATAACCATCATCGCCGATCTCAAAAACCTCCGGACAGATTTGGGCACAAAGCCCGCAACCAGTGCACAGATCCTTGTCCACTTTAAGGGCCATGCCACCTCCTTTGCGTGGCGTGACTATAGCACCGGATCCCCTCACGGTCCACGCTGGCTTTGGGCGCGGCAAACGGCTATAGTTCCAACCAATTGGAGGTGGAGAGGATGAAAGCGCTGGGAGTTGTGATGGTGCTCGCGGCTTTGAGCCTGGTGGGGTTAGCTCAAGGGGACTTAGTGGCCCAGGCGGATGCCCTTTTCCACGAGGTCTGGCTTTCCCCCTATTCTCCGACCACCGCCGGGGAGCTCCGGGCGAAGTTGGAGGTGGCCATCGATCTTTACCTTCGGGCCCTGAACCTCGACCCCCAAAACACCCACATCCTCAACATGCTTTCCCGCTCGTATTACACCTTGGCCGACATCTTCCTCCCGGAGAGGGAAAAACAAGCGGTTCACGAGCAGGGCCAAATTTATGGGGAGCGTTCACTCAGGACGAGCATAGAGTTTGTGCAGGTCGAGAAAGAAAAGGGGTTTGTGGAAGCGGTGGGGACGAGCAAGGATGTGGAAGCTCTGTATTGGACCTATGCCAACTGGGCGCGGAAGGTGGAGCTGGGCGGGGCCCTTGGGCTCATCGCCGCGGCCCTGCGGGGTGACGACAAAAAGCTCAACGCCCTCATGAGCCGCTGTATGGAGCTCGATCGCGATTACCTTGCGGGCGGGCCGCTCAGGGCTTTGGCCGGCTACTACGCCAAGCACCCGTTCAATAAGGACTACGAAAAAGCCCGGGAGCTCCTCCAGGAGGCCATGCAAAAGCACGGCGACTATCTGGAAAACGCATTTTTCTACGTTCGATATTATCTCATCCCCAAGGAGCTCTGGGCGGAGGCGGAGTCCGTGTTGAACCAAATCCTTTCCGCCCCCATCGAGCCCTACCCCCTCATGAACAGCTACTGTCAGTTCAAAGCTTCCCAGCTTCTGGCCGAGGTCCAGGGGAAGAGGTGAGGGATGCCGGCGCTCCTGGTGATTTTGGACGGGCTTGGCGGGCGGCCCACGGATTTTGGAGGGGCCACGTGTCTTGAGCGCGCTTCCCACCCAAATTTGGATGAGCTTGCCGCCCAAGGGGCCCTGGGCCTCATGGACCCCATCGCCCCCGGCGTCCGGCCCGGCTCGGACACCGCCCACCTTTCCATCTTCGGCTACGACCCGTTCAAGGTTTACACGGGAAGGGGGGCGTTCGAGGTCTTGGGGATCGGAATGGACGTGCGCGGCGGGGACATCTGCTTTCGGGCGAACTTCGCCACCGTGGAGGAACGGGACGGGAAACTCATCGTGGTGGATCGCCGCGCCGGAAGGCTCGAGGAGGGGAAACTCCTCGAGGAGGCGGTGAACTCCGTTTCCCTTCGGGATTTTGGGGTGGAGTTCTTTTTCCGCGCCTCCACCGAGCACCGGGGCGCGTTGGTCCTGCGGGGGGAGGACCTCTCCGCCGCCGTCTCCGATACTGATCCCCACGAGGTGGGGGTTCCTGTGGCCGAGGCCAAACCCCTGGAGGAGACGGAGGCCGCCCGGCGCACGGCCCAGATCCTCAACGCCTTCACCCGCCGCGCCCACGAGGCCCTGCGCGAACACCCCGTGAACAAAAAACGCCTGGCTGAAGGAAAACTCCCCGGGAACGCCCTCCTTTTGCGGGGGGCGGCGGTGATGCCTCACCTCGTTCCCGTCACTGAGACTTACGGAATCCGCGCGGCCTGTGTGGCCGGCGGCGCCCTCTACAAGGGCGTGGCCCGGCTCGCGGGGATGGAGGTCCTTTCCGTCCCCGGGGCCACGGGCGATCTCAAAACGGACCTTAGGGCCAAGGCCCGCGCGGCCCTGGAAGCCCTGCGCTCCTTCGACCTCGTCTTCGTCCACATCAAGGGCACGGACAACGCCGGCCACGATGGCGACGCCGAGGCGAAAAAGGCCTTCATCGAACGAGCGGATCGGGAGTTCTTCGGAACACTCCTTCTTGAGCTCCCCAAGGGTTTGCACCTCTGCGTTTCCGGGGATCACACCACGCCGCCGGCGACCAGGGAGCACACGGCTGATCCTGTTCCTGCCCTGTTTTTCGGGCCGGCGGTTCGGCCGGATCGCGTCCGCACCTTTTCCGAGCGGGCCGCGGGCGAAGGGGGGCTTGGCCGCTTCTCCGGAAGGCTCCTCCCCCAGCTCCTCGGTTATTGCGACCTTGGGGGAAAGTTCGGGGCCTAAAATGAGGCTGCGGGAGGTGGCGGAGCTGGTGGGGGCGCGCTTCCTCGCCGGTGAGGATTTGGCCGACCGGGAGGTGCGGGCCGGCTTTGCTGCCGACCTCCTCTCCGATGTTCTGGCCATGGTCCGGGAGGAGGGGGTCCTTCTCATCACCGGCATGGTCACGGCCCAGGTGGTGCGGGTGGCGGAGGTGATGAACCTCGCCGGCGTCCTTTTCGTGCGGGGCAAGCTTCCGGCCAAGCCCACGGTGGAATACGCTGCTTCCGCGGGCATCCCCCTCCTCGCCACCCTTCACACCATGTACGAAGTCTGCGGCATCCTCTACAACCACGGCCTCCCTCCGGCCAAGCGCAAGCCCCTCCCCCACGAAAATGAGCCTCCCCACCCCGCCCCGCCATAGGGAGATCTTTTCCGTGGTGGGGCTGGATCTGGAACGGGCTGGACAGGTTTCCACGGAAGTGCAGCGGATCCTGCGCCGGCTGGGGGTGGAGCCGGAGGTGGTGCGGCGGGCGGGGATCGTCTGTTTCGAGGGGGAGATGAACATCGTCCTCTACACCCCCGGCGGCCGGATCATCCTCCTCGTCTACGACGACCGGGTGGAGCTCATTTTTTCCGACCAGGGGCCAGGGATACCGGATGTAGAGCTTGCCCGCCAACCCGGTTATTCCACGGCCCCGGAGTGGGCGCGGGAATTGGGCTTCGGCTCGGGAATGGGCATCCCCAATATGGAGGCCAACTCCGACCGCCTGGAGATCCGCTCCCGGGTGGGCGAGGGCACGGTGATCCGGGCCACCCTCTTTAGGAGGAAAGGTGAGGCTGCGGGAAATAGCGGAAAAGCTGGGGCTTGAGTTCTTGGTGGCGACGGACCCGGAGGCCGAGGTCCGCGGGGGATATGTTTCCGACCTCCTTTCCGATGTCTTGGCCCATGCCCAAGCTGGCGACCTTTGGATCACGCACCAGCGGCACCTCAATGTGGTGGCGGTGGGGAAATTGCGGGCCGTCTCGGGGGTGGTCTTCGCCCGGGGCCTCCGGCCCGGCCCGGAAACCCTCCGCCGCGCCGAAGAGGAGGGGGTGAATCTCCTCGTTTCTCCAAGCGACGCCTTCGAGACGGCGGGGAGGCTCCACCGGCTCCTCTTTCCATGAGGTGGTTTCGCGCGGATTTGCACATCCACTCCACCCTTTCCCCCTGTGGCTCCTTGGCGATGTCCCCGCGGCGGATCGTGGAAGAGGCCAGGAAAGCCGGCCTTTCCCTGATCGCCATCTGTGATCACAATGCCGGGGAAAACGGGGTTTACGCCCGGCGGCTGGCCCGCGGTTCCCCCACAGTTCTCATGGGGATGGAGATCCAAACCGCCGAAGAGGTGGAGGTCCTCGCCCTTTTCCCCGAGGAAGAGCCCTGCCTCTCCCTCCAGGACGAGCTCTATTCTCTTCTTCCCCCGATCCCGAACGATCCGGAGCTCTTCGGGGACCAGGTGGTAGTGGACGAAAGGGAGGAGATCGTGCGCACGGTGGAGAAGCTCCTCCTTTCGCCCGTCCCCCTTTCCTTGGCGGAGGTGGTGGCGCGGGTGGAGGGCCGCGGGGGGCTGGTGATCCCGGCCCATGTGGACCGCGTTCCCGGCGGGCTCCTTGGGGTTTTGGGGATATTTCCGCCGGGCGAGTGGCCGGCGGTGGAGATCTCCCCTTGGGCGGAGCTTTCCGCGCTTTGGGAACGTTGGCCGGAGCTCCGCGGCCGCGTTATCTTTCGTTCCTCGGATGCTCACTATCCGGAAGAGATCGGCCGGGCTTGGACGGAGCTCTACCTTCGGGAGCCGAGTTTTTCCGAGCTCCTTTGGGCTTTAGAGGGGAAAGATGGGCGTAGAGTGCGGCCCGGCCCGCCGATGAAGGAGGGGAAATGAACGCCCTTTCCGAGCGAGTAGAGGAGATCGTCCGGCCTTATTCCGGAAAGCCCACGGAGCTGATCCAGGCTTTGCACAAGGTGCAAAGCGCCATCGGCTATGTGCCCAGGGAAGCCCAGGAGGCGGTGGCGAAGACCTTGGGCGTCCCGCCCTCCCAAGTGCGGGGCGTCCTCACCTTCTACCATTTTTTCCGCACCAGGCCCGCCGGCCGCCACACCATCCGGGTTTGTCTTGGGACCGCTTGCCACGTGCGCGGAGGGGAACGGGTCCTTTCCGCCCTGAAGGAGGAGCTCGGGGCCGAGGTGGGTGAAACCAGTGTGGATGGGAAGTTCACCCTGGAGGTCGCTCGATGTTTGGGCTGTTGTGGCCTGGCCCCGGTGATGATGATCGATGAGGAGGTCTACGGAAAGCTTGACCCCAAAAAGGCGCGCCAGATCGTGCGCAACGTCCCCTGATGGTCGAGGACCTCGCTTTTCACCTCGCGGATCTTTTGGAGAACGCCCTGCGGGCTGGGGCGAAATTTGTGGAGGTGGAGCTCGCCCGCGAGGGCGGGACCCTTTTGATCCGGGTGGAGGACGATGGGGTAGGGATGGATGAGGAGCAACTCCGGCGCGCTTCTGATCCATTCTTCACCACCAAACCAGGCCGAAGGATCGGGTTGGGATTGGCCTTCCTTCGCCAGACCGCGGAGGAGCTGGGCGGCCATTTTCAAATCCAATCCAAACTGGGTCGGGGGACCCGGGTGGAGGCCCGCCTCCCCTGGGACCACCCCGATCGCCCGCCCCTGGGCGATCTCCCCGGCACGCTCCTCCCCATTCTCGTCACGAGCCCCGTTGAATTTCGCCTGATCTTCCGGGATCATAAGAACACGTGGGCTTTGGATACGCGCGAGGTGAAAAAGGCCTTGGGTTCGGTGTCCCTCAGCGATCCCCAAGTCCTTTCTTTTTTGGAAAGGGAGATGCGTGAGGCCTTGGCGGCCTTCGGGTGGAAGGAGGAGGGATGAAGCTCGAGGAGCTCCGGAAGATCCGGGAGCGGGCGGAGGCGGAGATGCGCCTTCGGACCGGGCAGGCCCGGGTGAAGATCGTGGTGGGAATGGGCACTTCCGGCATCGCCGCCGGCGCCCGCCAGGTCTTAAGAGCCATCCTCGATGAGGTGGCCCGGCGCAACCTCCGCGACGTCATCGTCACCCAAACCGGGGAGAAGGGCCTGGCTGCAAAGGAACCGATTGTGGAGGTCCACGAGCCCGGCCGAGTGACGATTTACGGGGAGGTGGACGAGGCCACGGCCCGGCGCATCGTGGCCGAGCACGTGGTGAACGGCCGCGTCCTCGAGGACCACCTGGTGGAGCTGCGGGAGGTGCCGGCGTGATCAACCTCACCATCGACGGGATGAAGGTTCAGGCGGAGGAAGGGGAGACCATCCTTCAAGCGGCAAAACGCGCGGGCATTCGCCTCCCCACCCTCTGTTACCTGGAGGGCCTTTCCCCCCGGGGTGCCTGCCGCCTCTGCCTCGTGGAGGTGCGGAATTGGGGGGGAAGGCTCGTTCCCTCCTGCGCGACCCCGGTCCAAGAGGGGATGGATATTGTGGCCAATTCCCCCAGGCTCCGGGAACTTCGGCGCACCATTCTTGAGATGATCTTCGCCGAGCGGAACCACATCTGCGCCTTTTGCGTTTCCAACGGACATTGCGAGCTTCAGGATCTGGCCATGGAGCTGGGGATGGACCATGTGCAGCTCCCTTACCGCTGGCCCCTTTTGCCGGTGGATCTGAGCCACGAAAAATACGGGATCGATCACAACCGCTGTGTCCTCTGCGGCCGATGTGTCCGGGCCTGCGCGGAGGTGGAGGGCGCCATGACCTGGGGTTTTTCGGGGCGGGGGATCTTCACCCTGGTGGAGGCCGATCTGGGCGACCCTTGGGGGAAGTCCACCACCTGCACTGGCTGCGGGAAATGCGTGCAGGCCTGCCCCACCGGGGCCCTCTTCGAGAAGGGCAAAGCCACGAGCGAGCAGGTGAAGCGGCCGGAGATCATCGTGGAGGTCACGGAAAGGAGGCCCCGTGCCTAAGCTCAGGGTGGCCACGGTCTGGTTCTCGGGGTGCTCCGGGTGTCACATGTCTTTTCTCGATCTGGACGAACGGCTTTTGGAGTTCGCCGAGCGCGCGGAACTCGTGTTCTCGCCCGTTGCCGACGTGAAGGAGTTCCCAGACGATGTAGATTTAGTCCTGATTGAGGGAGCGGTGGGGAATAGCGAACACCTCCACCAACTTTTGGAGATCCGCAAAAAGGCCAAGATCCTGGTGGCTTTCGGCGATTGTGCGGTGACCGGGAACGTCCCGAGCCTGCGCAACCCCCTCCCCCGGGAGGAGGTCCTAGAAGCAGTTTATGCCACCGCCGATCCGCCCGGGCTCGAGGAAGGAGAGGTGCCAAAGCTCCTTCCCCAGGCCCTTCCCCTCCATGCCGTGGTTCCCGTGGATTACTTCCTCCCGGGTTGCCCGCCCTCGGCGGACCGCATTTGGAAGTTCCTCCGGCCCATCCTCCTTGGGCAGAAGCCCGCGCTTTCCGGGCCGGATTTGAAGTTCGGCTGAAGGAGGAGCCGTGCAGCACTACCGCATCCCTGTGACCAGGATCGAAGGGCACGGCCTCATCACCGTCCACTTGGGCGAGGATGGGAGGGTCCGGGAGGCCCGTTTTCATGTGACCGAACTCCGGGGCTTTGAGCGGTTTTGTGTGGGCCGCACCCTCTGGGAGATGCCGGCCCTTACCGCCCGCATCTGCGGGATCTGCCCGGTCTCCCACCTCCTCTGTTCGGCCAAGGCCTGCGATGCCATCCTGGCGGTCAGGATCCCCCGACCGGCGGAAAAGCTCCGCCGCCTCATGAACCTCGG
>JAGDVW010000052.1:4862-8828 GCA_023255835.1 Candidatus Acetothermia bacterium | reverse complement strand
TCGTGCAGTCCCATGCCCTCTCCTTTTTCCATCTTTCTTCGCCGGACCTCCTTTTGGGCTGGGATGCCGATCCCAAGGTGCGCAACATCTTCGGGGTCGCGGCCTTCGACCGGAAGCTCGCCCTGGATGGGATTCGTCTGCGGGCTTTCGGACAGGAGATCATCGAGATTTTGGGGGGCAAAAGAATCCATCCGGCCTGGGCGGTCCCCGGCGGGGTGAACCAGCCCCTTTCCGCAGAGGGGCGGGACCGCATCGCCGCCAAACTCCCCGAGGCCTTGCGCATCGCCCAGGATGCCCTCTCCTTTTACGAGGAGAACATGGGGAAATGGGCGGAGGAGATCGAACATTTTGGGAAATTCCCGAGCCTCTTCATGGGCCTTGTGGCCGCGGACGGCTCCTGGGAGCACTATGGGGGCCGAATTCGCTTTGTGGACGAAAACCGCAGGGTAGTGGCCGATGGGCTCGACCCCGCCCGATACCAGGAGTACATCGGCGAGGCCGTGGAAACCTGGTCCTACCTGAAGTTCCCGTACTACAAGCCCTACGGGTACCCGGAGGGGATGTACCGGGTGGGGCCCTTGGCCCGCCTCAATTGTTGTGAGCGCTTTGGGACGAAGCTCGCCGATGAGGCCCTCTCCCGCTTTCGGGCCGCAGCCCAAGGGAAGGCCATGACCGCCTCCTTCCACTACCACTGGGCCCGCCTCATCGAGATCGTTGGGAGCTTGGAAAAAATCGGGGAGCTTTTGGAGGACCCGGAGATCCTCTCCCCCCGGGTGCGGGCGGAGGCGGGGGTGAACGAGCTTGAAGGGGTGGGCGTGCACGAGGCCCCCCGCGGGACCCTTTTCCACCACTATGTCGTGGACGAAACGGGGGTGATCCAGAAGGTGAACTTGATCGTCTCCACCGGGCACAACAACCTGGCCATGAACCGCACCGTGGCCCAGATCGCCGGGCACTGGCTCTCCGGAAAGGAGATTACCGAGGGGCTCCTCAACCGCCTGGAGGGCGGGATCCGCGCTTACGATCCTTGCCTTTCCTGCTCCGTGCACGCTGTGGGCGAGATGCCCCTTAAGGTGGTGCTTTTGGGGCCGAACGGCGAGGTCCTCGGGGAAAGGACGCGCGGCGCATGATCCTCGTCGTCGGTATAGGGCATCCATTGCGGCGGGATGATGCTGTGGGCCTTTGGATTGCCCAGAACCTGGAGGAACGGGAGGGTGTGAAGGTTTTAGGGGTTCAGGAGCTCACTCCCGAGCTCATTGCCCAAGTGGTGGGCGCGGATTTGGTGATCTTCGTGGATGCCCGTTGTGGCGCGGGTCCAGTGCGCTGGGAGCGAATAAAACCCGGGCCCACCCCGCCCCTCACCCACACCCTCACCCCCCAGGGCCTGCTCTCTTGGACGGCCCGCCTGTTCGGCACGGCTCCCGAGGCCTGGCTTGTCACTGTGCCGGCCCGCGATTTCTCCCTGGGAGAGGGGTTTTCCCGGCGCACCCGCCTGGCCGCGGAGGCCCTCCTCCGCCGTCTCATGACTTACCTTGGGGGTGAGGAATGAGGCGCCTGCAAGTGCTTTTGTGCTCAGGGTCGGCTTGCCAATCCGCCGGCGCTTTGGAGTTGAAAAAGGCTTTGGTGGAAGCCATCGCTGAACTTGGTCTTACTGAGGAGGTTCAACTCGTGGAGACGGGGTGTATGGGGCCTTGTGAACTTGGCCCCATCGTCCTTGTGTATCCTGAGGGTGCTTATTACGTGCGGGTGAAGCCGGAGGACGCCCGGGAGATCGCGGAGGAGCATTTTTTGAAGGGGCGGCCGGTGCGGCGACTCCTTTGGGCTGGGCCGGCGCCGGAGCCCCGCACCATCCCCTTCTTCGCCCGCCAAAGGAAGGTGGTGCTCGCTAACTGCGGCCAAATAGATCCGGAGAGGATTGAGGAGTACATCGCCGTGGGCGGCTACGAGGCCTTGGCCAAGGTCCTCACCCAGATGACACCGGAGGCAGTGATCGCGGAGGTCACCCGTGCGGGCCTGCGGGGCCGGGGCGGCGCGGGTTTTCCCACCGGGAAAAAATGGCAAGCGGTGCGGGAGGCCCCTGGCCGCCCCAAATATGTTGTCTGTAACGGAGACGAGGGTGATCCCGGGGCCTTCATGGATCGGGCGGTCCTCGAGGGCGATCCCCATAGCGTCCTCGAGGGGATGGCCATCGCCGCCTATGCCGTGGGCGCGGAAAAGGGCTATATCTACGTGCGGGCCGAATACCCCTTGGCCGTGAAGCGCCTGGAGGTGGCCATCGCCCAGGCCCGAAAGCTCGGGCTTTTGGGCCCGAGGATCTTCGATACGGATTTTTCCTTCGACGTGGAACTGCGCATGGGCGCAGGGGCCTTCGTGTGCGGGGAGGAGACGGCCCTCATCGCCTCCATCGAAGGGAAGCGGGGCGAGCCCAGGCCCAGACCCCCCTATCCCGCCACCTCCGGCCTCTTTGGAAAACCCACCCTCATCAACAACGTCGAGACCTTCGCCAACATCCGCCACATCATCCTCCAGGGCGCGGATTGGTTTTCTCAAATGGGGACAGCCACGAGCAAGGGGACCAAGGTGTTCGCCCTCGCTGGGCAGGTGCGCAACACCGGCCTCGTGGAGGTTCCCATGGGGATCACCCTGCGGGAGCTCATCTTCGACATCGGCGGTGGAGTCCCGGAGGGGCGCAAATTCAAGGCCGTGCAGATCGGCGGCCCCTCGGGCGGGTGCCTCCCCGAAAGCCTCCTCGATGTCCCCATCGACTACGAGTCCCTAAAACAATACGGGGCCATCATGGGTTCGGGCGGGGTGATCGTCCTGGACGATTCTTCCTGCATGGTCAACGTGGCCAAGTTCTTCCTGGAGTTCACCGCCGATGAGTCCTGCGGGAAGTGCGTCCCCTGTCGGGTTGGGTTGCGGATCATGCTTGGAATTTTGGAGCGGATCGTGCGCGGAGAGGGGAACGAAGGGGATCTTTCCCGGCTGGAGGAGCTCGGGAAGCTCATCCAGACCACGTCCCTCTGCGGGCTGGGTCAAACCGCGCCCAACCCGGTCCTTTCCACCCTGCGTTATTTCCGGGACGAATACCTCGCCCATATTCGGGACAAGGCCTGCCCAGCCGGGGTTTGCCCCGATTTGATCCATTACGAGGTCCAGCCGGATCTCTGCCGGGCCTGTGATCTCTGCCGGCGGGCCTGCCCCACGGGCGCGGCCCAAGGTATCCCCCGCCATCCCCCTTATCGCATCGTCCAGGAACTCTGTATCCGTTGTGGTGCATGTTTGGAGGCCTGCCCGTTTGGGGCGGTGGTGAAGCTCCCAGGCCGAAAGGGGTGACCGTGGACAAAAAAGGGCTTTTGGAGAAATTCCCGCGCTCGCCCGATGTCCTTTTGGCCCTTTTGCACGAGCTCCAGCGGGCCAACCCCCAAAATTACTTGACCCCCGAGGACCTCGCCTTGGCCGCCGAGCATTTGGGGCTTCCCCTTTCCCGGGTGCGGGACGCCGTGACCTTCTACACCATGTTCAGCCTCCGCCCCCGGGGAAAGCACATAATCCGTGTTTGCGATTCCCCCAACTGCCACCTCTTTGGGGCTTGGTCCGTGGTGGAGGAGATAAAGGAGTTTTTGGGGATCGAGGTGGGGGAGACCACGCCCGATGGCCTTTTCACCTTGGAGCTCACAAGCTGTCTTGGCGCCTGCGGGGTGGCCCCGGTGATGATGGTGGACGACGAGGTCTTTGGGAACCTCCGGCCCGAAAGGGTGCGGGAGATCCTCAGGCGTTTTAAGGGGGAAGGATGAGGCCGGCGCGGGTCCACCTCCTTGTGGCCGTGGACGAGGAGGCCCGCCTTTCCGGGGTGGATCAGGTCCTCGTGGCCCTCCGCGAGGCCCTGGAGCATTACGGCCTGGGGGACGAGGTCCAGGTGATCGAAACCGGGACGCTGGGGATTTCCGGCCAGGGCGTGGTCCT
>JAGDVW010000052.1:0-4762 GCA_023255835.1 Candidatus Acetothermia bacterium | reverse complement strand
GAGATCGTGGAAGTGCACCTCCTCAAGGGCCGGCCAGTGGCGCGGCTCCGCCTGCCCACGGCTGCGCCCCTGAGCCGGCCGGGCGAGATCCTCGGCCGCCAAGTCCGCGTGGTTTTGCGCAACGTGGGGGTGATCGATCCCGAGAACATCGAGGAGTACATCGCCCAAGGGGGTTACGAAGCCCTGGCCAAGGCCCTCACGGAGATGAAGCCGGAGGAAGTGATCGAGGAGGTACGGCGCGCGGGGTTGCGGGGCCGGGGTGGGGCGGGCTTCCCCACCGGGGTGAAATGGGCGGCGGTGCGCCAGGCCCCGGGCGCGGAAAAATACGTGATCTGCAACGCCGACGAAGGCGAGCCCGGAACCTTTAAGGACCGGCTCATCCTCGAGGGCGACCCCCATCGGATCCTCGAGGCCATGGCCATCGCCGGCTACGCCGTGGGCGCGAAGCTCGGGATCATCTACGTCCGCGGGGAATACGCCCTTTCCATCCGCCGCCTCCACCGGGCCCTCGAGCAGGCTCGGAAATACGGGCTTTTGGGGGAGAACATCCTGGAGACCGGTTTTTCCTTCGATATCGAGGTTCGGCCGGGCGCGGGCGCCTACGTGTGCGGGGAGGAGACGGCCCTCATCGAGTCCCTGGAGGGGAAGCGCGGCTGGCCCCGGATCCGCCCGCCCTATCCCGTCACCCATGGGCTTTGGGGGAAGCCCACGGTGGTGAACAACGTGGAGACCTTGGCCAACGTTCCGGACATCCTCCTCCGTGGGGCGGCCTGGTTCCGGACCCTGGGCACCCCCACCTGCCCAGGAACCAAGGTGTACACGATCCTGGGGCATGTGCGCTTCCCCGGCCTCGTGGAAGTGGAGATGGGCACGCCGCTTCGTGTTTTGATCTATGAACTTGGCGGGGGCCTGCGGGATGGCCGCGCCCTGAAAGCTGTGCTCATCGGCGGAGCGGCCGGGGCTTTCCTCACCCCTGAGGATCTCGACATCCGTTTAGATTTCGATTCCCTGGCGGGAAGGGCTGCGGTGCTCGGTTCCGGGGCGGTCCTGGTCATGGATGAAAGCGCCTGCATCGTGGACATGTTGGGGAGCATCCTCCGCTTTTTCCGACATGAATCCTGCGGCCAGTGTGCACCCTGTCGGGCCGGAACGGACCTCCTTTTGCGCCTTTGGGAAAGGGTGAGGAAAGGCGAGGCTAGCGAGGAAGTCCTGGGCCGGATGGTGGAGATCGTGGAAACGATGCGCCAGGCTTCCCTCTGTCCGCTGGGGCAGTCGTTGGCGTTGCCCGTGCGCTCAGCCTTGGAGAAGTTCCGAGAGGAATTCCTCGAACATATTTCCCGCGGGCCCTGCGCCCGCTGCAAAGGAGAGGAATGAGGATCACCTTTGCTGGTGCCGCTGGAACCGTGACTGGCTCCTGTTTTTTCGTGGAGACAAAGGGGGTTAAATTCCTCGTGGATTGCGGGATGTTCCAGGGCCTTCCCGAGCTGGAGGCCCGGAACGCCGAGCCCTTTCCTTTCGATCCCGCGGAGGTGGACTGGCTCATCCTCACCCACGGCCACCTCGATCACCTTGGGCTTGTGCCGAGACTCGTGCGCGAGGGATTCCAAGGGAAAGGGATCTGCACGGTGCCCACCCGAGATATTGCTCAAGTGATGCTCATGGACGCCGCCCGCATTCAGGAAGAGGAGGAAGACGGGGCCCTCTACACCGTGGAGGACGCCCTGGACGCTTTGGATCGCCTGGTGGTCACCGTGGAGTACGGGGAGGAGGTGGAGCTTGGGAAAGGGGTGAGGGTCCGCTTCCACGATGCCGGGCATATCTTGGGCGCGGCGTTTTTGGAAATCCAGGCGGAGGGCAAAACCCTCGTCTTTTCCGGGGATTTGGGGAATCGGGGCAAACCCCTGGTGGAGGATCCCTCCTATCCGCCCAAGGCCGACATCTTGGTGTTGGAATCGACCTATGGGGATCGGTTTCATCCGCCGGTGGAGGAGTCCATCGAGGAGCTGCGCCGGGTGATCGTGGAGACCCTGGAGGGCGGGGGAAACGTGGTCATCCCTTCCTTTGCCCTGGAGCGCACCCAGGAAGTCCTCTACATCCTCTTTCGGCTGTGGAGGGAGCGGAAGATCCCGCGCACCAAGATCTTCCTGGATTCGCCTTTGGCCACCCAGGCCACGCGGATCTTCGAGCGCTACACCGAGCGGTTCCCCGAGCCGGCCCGCAGGCTTTTCCACAAAAAGGAAAATCCTTTCGACTTCGAGCTTTTGGAGTACACCCTCACCAAGGCCGCCTCGAAAAAGATCGCCGAAGAAGAGGGGGTCATCATCATCGCCGGGTCGGGGATGTGCACGGGCGGCCGCATCCTCTACCACCTCCGGGCCAACCTCCCCCGGCCGGAGTCCTCCATCGTGTTCGTGGGGTACCAAGCGGAGGGCACGCTGGGGCGGGCCATTTTGGATGGAGCCCCGGTGGTGGAAATCCTGGGGAGCCCGGTCCCGGTAAGGGCGGGGATCTGGCGCATCGAGGGCCTGTCTGCCCACGCCGACCAAGAGATCCTCGTGGACTGGGCCCTGCATGCTGACCCAAACCAGGTCTTCCTCGTGCACGGCGAGCCTCAGGCCCTGGGCGCCTTGGCCGCCCGCCTCACCGACCACGGCTACCCCGTGCACATCCCGGCTTGGCACGAGACCGTCGAGCTGTGAGGGTCGGGGTTTTGGGTAGCCTCAATATGGACCTCGTCACCGTCGTGGAGAGGCTTCCGAGCCCCGGGGAAACCGTTTTAGGTCGAAGCTTTGCCCGCTATCCCGGCGGGAAAGGCTTGAACCAAGCGGTGGCCGCGGCCCGGCTGGGCGCGGAGGTTTTGCTCTTCGGCCGCGTGGGGAAAGATCCCTTTGGGGAAGAGCTCCTCTCCGTGGCCGAGGCAAACGGCGTGGATGTGGCCTTTTTGGAGTCCGTGGACGCCCAAACCGGCACAGCCGCGATCCTCGTGGACCCAAAGGGGGAGAACATGATCGCCTATGCCCCGGGAGCCAATGCCCTGGTGGACGAGGCCTATTTGGAGCGGGTCCTTCCGGTTTTGTCCGAAATGGATGTGCTCCTTGTGCAGTTGGAGATCCCCCTTTCCACGGTGGGGGCCCTCCTTCGGCGGCTTCCTCCCGAGCGCCCGTTGGTCATCCTCAACCCCTCCCCCGCCCAGGATTTGAGTTCCCTGCGCCTGGGCCGCGTGGATGTGCTTGTCCCTAATTTCCAAGAGTTCCAGGCCCTCACGGGCTGGGCCGGGAGCCCGGAGGAATTGGAGCGGGTGGGGAGGGCTTTCCTTGGGCTTGGGGTGCAGGCCTTGGTGGTCACCGCGGGCCCGGCCGGCGCGTACTTGGTGGAGCCCGAGGGATTCGCCCGCTTTCCGGCGTTCCCGGCGGAGGTGGTGGACACCACCGGTGCCGGTGATGCCTTTTGCGCGGCGCTGGCGGTGAAGCTCGGGCAGGGGCGCGGCCTTTATGAGGCCATCGGGTTTGCCAACGCCGCCGCGGCCCTCACCACCACCAAAAAAGGCGCTGTCCCAAGCCTCCCCACCCTGAGCGAGGTCCAGGCCTTCTTGGCGCGCTTCGCCGCGTGATCCCCATGGATGGCCGGGGTCCTCCCCAGGCCTTATCATGGGTACGTGCGGGGAAAGGGCGAACCGACTTTTCCCGCGCGGGATAAAGGATGCGGGAAATAGTGGTGGCGGGGATCGCTGTGGATGAAGAGAGCGGCGGGCCCGTGCTCCTTTTGCGGGATCCCGCGGAGAAAGATCGTTTTGTCCCTCTGCGGATCGGCGAAGCGGAGGCGGTTTCCATCATGCTGGGCCTGAGAGGCGAGAGCGCTCCCCGGCCCCTCACCCACGACCTCCTCCTTGCCGTCATCGCCGCCCTGGAGGCGGACCTCGCGGAAGTGCGCCTGAATCGGGTGGAGGCGGGCGTTTGCTGCGCTTCCTTGCGCCTGCGGCGGGCTTCCGGGGAGGAGGTGGAAGTGGATGCCCGGCCTTCCGATTCCGTGGCCTTGGCCGTCCGCACCGGATCCCCGATCCTCATCGAGGAGGAAGTTTACGCGGCGCTTGTGCAGGAGATCCCGGGCCTTTAACCATGCTTTTGGCCATCGATATCGGCAATAGCCTCACTACTTTAGGTGTACACGACGGCCGGACCTTTCGCGCCCGGTTTCGCATCCGCACGGTGGTGGAAAAGACCGCCGATGAATACGCGATGTTGATTTTGGCCCTTCTGCGCAGCCAAGGGCTGGAAGGAAATTTCGAGAGGATCGTCCTGGCCAGCGCCGTTCCTCCGCTTGTCCCGGTGTTTCGAGAACTCGGGGAGAGGTGGTTTGGGGTGGAGGTTTTAGTGGTGGGGCCGGGGGTGCGCACGGGGCTGAGCATCCGGGCGGATAACCCGGCCGAGGTGGGGCCGGATCTTGTGGCCAACGCGGTGGCGGCCTATGCCAAGTTCGGGACAAACTGCATTGCCGTGGATTTCGGGACGGCCACGAGTTTTGTGGCCGTGGCCGAACCCGGGGTCCTCGCGGGCGTGGCCATCGCCCCCGGCTTGTGCATCGGTCTAGAGGCCCTGGCCGAGCGCACCGCTCAGCTTCCCCGCGTTCCCTTGGCCCTCCCCCCGCGGGCGTTGGGCAAAAACACGGTGACGGCGATCCAAGCCGGGACAATTTTGGGCCACGCGGCCCTGGTGGATGGGGTGGTGCGGCGGATGCGGGAGGAATTGGGTGGGAGGGCTAAAGC
>JAGDVW010000024.1:1174-4103 GCA_023255835.1 Candidatus Acetothermia bacterium | reverse complement strand
GCGAAGGTGGGAGCACCCTCCCTGGGACCGATGAGCACCCGCTTCCTTACCCCCACCACATCCTTGCCGTTGGAAATGTCCTGGGCCTCGATCTCCTCCATTTTTCTAACCACCGCCATTTTCCCTCCCTTCCACTGGCCGCACGATGAAGGGCACATAGAGCTCATCGGAGGTGAGCCCACCATGGAGGCCGCGCAGTTTAAATTCCTCTGTGGGCCAGAGCACGAATTTTCGGCGCTTGGAGATCACCACCATATCGCCCAAAAGGGCCCGCACCTCCGGCCGCGGCTCCTCCAATCCCCAAAGACGGCGCCGAAGCCCCTCCTCCACGGAAAGGACGAGGAAATCCTCAGGGAAAAATTCCTGGAAGAATTTTTCCACCAGGGCCTCTTTCCCCCGGCGCAGGAAGAAGTAGGCTGCCCGGGGATCGCCCACGGGCGGCAAAAGCAACGCCTCCCGCAGCAGAGCCTGGGCAGCACAATTCACCATATCCCGCTCAGGATCAGCTTCATAAAACCCATGATCGGCGGTGATGAGAAGAACAAAATCCCGTGGGGCACCGTCTAAAAGCTTGGCTAGGACGGAAAGAATGTGGGCTAGCTCCAGGGCGAACGCTTCGGACCGAGGACCATAGGTGTGGGCCAGGGAGTCCGTGCTCGGCCAATAGACGGCAAGGAGAGCCTTTCCTCCCCGCTCAAGGGCTTCCCGTAGAAGCACAAAAAGGTCCGAAGCACTGAGGAACGGGACGATGCGAGAAACCCCCTGATAGAGGAGCTTGGAGAGGCCGGAGTCGGCGATGTACCGGGGGAGGAAGAGGATGGTGGGGATCCCGTGCGCGGCGAGGCGCTGATAGACGGTAGGTGTGGAGAGGATTTTTTCGGGGTTCAGGCCGAGTTTCTCCAGGGTCTCCTCCCGACCGCCCGGAGGGGCGAGCTTGATCATGTCCACGACGGTCCCCAATTCCGGCCGAAAGAGCTTGTAGCCCAAAATCCCGTGGGTGATGGGGCTTTCCCCGGTGGAAAGGGAGCTCAGGGCCGCAGTGGTGGTGGTGGGGAAAACGGAGGTCAGAGGAAGGCCGACGCCGCCGGCAAGGAAGGGCCCAAGGTCCACAAGTCCCTCCGCCCAAAGGAACTCCAAGCGCCGCCAGCCCACCCCGTCGAGGATCACGCTCACCACCATCTGGGCTTCAGGAAGCCCGAGTTCTTGGCGGAGGCCGGGCCTGGGGGGGTTACTTCCCAAGATCTCCTCGATGGTGTGGGGAACGGAAGAGATGCAATATCGTTCGTAATGGGGACGCTCTCCGCCCGTGTCCTTTTGGATCCGTTCGAGGACCTCTTGCTTTAATTCCATGGTGCCGGCATTATAGCCGCGGCGGGGGAATCCCCGGGAAAGGAGGCCTTCCCCATGGCGAGCTGTCCGAACCTCCAAGAGAACATGGCCCGTTGCCCGTGCACCTGGCCCGATTGCAAAAGAAAAGGGCGCTGCTGCGAATGCCTCCACTATCATCTCGCTCACCGCGAGCTTCCCGCGTGCTTTTTCCCTCCGGAGGTGGAGCGCACCTATGACCGCTCGTTCGAGCGGTTCGCCAGCCTCCAGCGATGAAGAATCGCCTTGTGGCGAAGATCCTTTACGAAGTGGCCGATCTTTTGGAGCTAGAGGGCGTGGAATTCAAGCCCAGGGCGTACCGCCGGGCCGCCCAGGCCGTGGAATCTTGCCCCGTTCCCATCGAGGATCTCGTGGCCCAGGGGCGCCTCCGGGAGCTCCCCGGGGTGGGGGAGTCCATCGCCCAAAAAATCGAGGAGATTGTGCGAACAGGTAAATTAGCCCTCCACGAGGAACTCAAGGCGAAATTGCCCGTGGACCTTTACGCCCTGACCCAGGTCGAGGGTGTCGGTCCCAAAACCGCCAAGCTTTTGTACGAGGCCCTGGGTGTGCGCACCCTGGAGGACCTGGAGCGGGCCGCCCAAGAGGGAAAGATCCGGCAAATAAAGGGCCTTGGTCCCAAGATCGAGGAGAAGATCCTGCGGGGCCTTCAGGAGGCGCGGGGCGCGGAAAGGCGGGAGCTTTTGGGCTATGCCCTCCCTCTGGCCCGGAACCTCCGCCAAAAACTCCTCCTCAGCGGGCTATTCCAGCGGGTCGAATTGGCCGGCTCCCTTCGCCGCGGGAAGGAAACGGTGGGCGACCTCGATATCTTGGGGATTTCCCGGGATCCCGAGGAGGCGGCCCGGGCCTTCTGTGCCCTCCCCGAGGTCGAGGAAATTTTGGCCCAAGGGCCGAAAAAATCCTCGGTCAAACTTTCCGGGGGATTGCAGGCCGATCTGCGCATCGTCCCCGAGGAATCGTTCGGCGCCGCCTGGCAGTACTTCACCGGGTCCAAAGCCCACAACATTCGGCTGAGGGAACGCGCTGTGGCCCGCGGCTGGAAACTCAACGAGTATGGGCTCTTTGACCAAAAAGATCGGATGCTCGCTGGCCGCACCGAGGAGGAAATCTATGAGGCCTTGGGCCTCTCCTTCATCCCGCCGGAGTTGCGGGAGGACCAGGGCGAGATCCAGGCCGCCGAGGCCGGGGCCCTCCCTAAACTCTTGGAATTTCCCGAAATTCTCGGCGACCTCCATGTCCACACCGATTGGTCCGATGGGAAAACGGGCCTTTTGGAGGTGGTGGAGGCCGGCCGCGCGCGGGGGCTTAAGTACATAGCCATCACCGACCATATGCGCTTTGCCCAGGCCATCCCCGGCCTCTCCGCGGACGATCTCCGCCGCCAGGTCGAGGAGATCCGGAGCCTGAACGAGTCATTAAAAGATTTTCGCCTCCTTTGTGGGGTGGAAGCGAATATCGGGAGGGACGGAACGGTGGATGTGCCCAGGGATCTCCTTCCCGAACTGGACTTAGTGATTGCCTCGGTGCACACCCATTTCCGGCTTTC
>JAGDVW010000024.1:0-1074 GCA_023255835.1 Candidatus Acetothermia bacterium | reverse complement strand
GTGGAGAACGAAGGGGTGGACGTTTTGGGCCATCCCACGGGGAGGCTCATCGGGGAGCGCCCCGCGTACGAAGTGGATTGGGACGAGGTTTTCCGCCGGGCGGCCAAGGCCGGGACGGCCCTGGAGGTGAACGCCAACCCTCAACGTTTGGATCTCCCCGCGGATTTGATCCGCCGGGCTTTGGATTACGGGGTGAAGTTCGTTTTGGGCACCGATGCCCATGCCCTCGAGCATTTTGATTTTTTGGAGTATGGGGTATTGACCCTGCGCCGCGGCTGGGCCAGGGCCGCGGACGTCCTCAACACTTTGCCGGTGGAATCCCTCCTTTCGGCCCTAAAAAGGGGACGTTAGGATGTGCCGGATGCTTGGGGTGGTGAGCTCCACCCCTTTCCCCCTTCGGCGGTGGCTCGTGGACGCCTCCCCCGGGCTTTTGGGGTTGAGCCTTTTTGGGAAAAACGCCCCGCACCGCGATGGTCTCGGCTACGCCTTCCTCGATCCACTGGGGAGGTGGAAAATTTTCCGCTTCGGTCCCAAAGCCCTGGCACAGGGGACGATCCCTGGACCGCTGGATGCCCCGGCCTTGGTCCTCCTTGCCCATGCGCGGAAATCCTCTCCGGAGTATCGAAGGTTTTGTGGCGGCGTTCACGCTCATCCTTTCTTTTACGATGGGGTTTTCCTTTGCCACAACGGAACGGTGCGGGATATCGACCATCTCGGGGTGGGGTTAGGCACGGATACGAGGAGGATCCTATTGTGGCTAGCAAGAAGGTGGCGGCCGCGTACCCCCGAACGCCTAAGGGAGTGCTTGGCTGAGCTTTTCCGGCTCATCCAGGACTATACAGCCCTGAATTTATTGATCGCGGAAGGAGAAAATCTGTACGCCCTTTGCGCTTACAACCAAAACCCAGATTATTTCACCCTTTGGTTTCGCTTGGGTGAGGGATATCTCGCGGTGGCCTCAGAACCAGCGGATATGGAGGGAATTTGGGTCCCCTTGGAAAACCGCGAGGTGCTTGTCCTCACCATGAGTGGCACTTTTGAGCGACTAAAAGTTTCGTAGTTAATGGCGTTTTT
>JAGDVW010000004.1 GCA_023255835.1 Candidatus Acetothermia bacterium | reverse complement strand
AGGGTCCGGTGGATGCTCACCGCGGCCGCATCATGGGGAACATAGATTATGACGAAGCCCTCCCGCACCCCGGATTGGCGGATGACGCGCTGCACCTCCTCGGTTATGTCCACGGCCTCCTCCTCTTTGGTGGTGCGAACGGGAATTTTCGCGATCATTCCGCCTCCTTTCGGTCAAAATCATACCTTTGGGGGCAAAGGAAAGCCAGGTTGCCCCGGGCTCGGTTGGCGCTAAAATACATCTTTGGAAGTAGCTCAGCTAAAGCATAGGGCCTTCTTCAAAGCCCTTCTGAGCTTTTTCCGGTGATAAGCCATGAAGGTGCGGGTTGCTGTGTTTGTGGACGTGCAAAACGTTCAAGAAACGTTTGAGCGCCAGGGGTTCGAAGTGCGCTACGACGCCCTCAAGGAGTTCATTTTGACCCAGTTCGGGCTCGACGAGCGGGAGGTAAAGTTCCTCGCGTTCGTGCCGTACCGGCGCGAGGATGAACGGAGGATCCGCCTCATCGACGCCCTTTCCTTCATGGGGTTCAGGGTCATCACTAAACCGGTGCGGGAGCATCCCGATGGCGGGCTTAAGGCCAACATGGACACGGAGATGGTCCTGGAGGCCATGGAGCTCGTCCCTTATGTGGAGGAGTTCATCCTGGTCACGGGGGATTCGGACTTCGTCCCTCTGGTGGACTACCTCAGCCGGCGGGGGAAAAGGGTGACCATCCTCGGCCCGGGCCGGGGGTCCACCTCCGTGGAGCTCATCCGGGCCTCCGACTACTTCCAGAACATCGATGAGATCCCGGGGGTGTTGGTCCCGCGCCACCTCCCAGAGGGGGCTGGCACCTTCGGACGCTAGGAGAGCACCACATCCAAAATGAGCATCACCGCGGCCCCGAGGAGAAAACCCAAGGTGGCCAGGCGCTCCCGCCCCTGACGGTGCGTCTCAGGGATGATCTCGTCGGAGATCACGTAAAGCATAGCTCCGGCGGCAAAGCCCATGGCGTAAGGGAGGAGGGGCCTGGCCACCTCTACCGCCACGGCTCCTAAAAGGGCTAAAGGGATTTCCACAAGCCCGGCGCGGATCCCCACAATCCCCGCGTAAAAGGTGCTGCCCATTCCAGCTCCGAGGGCGCTCGCCGCCACCGCTAACCCTTCGGGGATGTTCTGAAGCCCAATGGCCAGGGTGAGCCCAAAACCCCGGGCTAAATCCCCGGAACCCAAGCCCACGCCCACCGCCAGGCCCTCGGGCATGTTGTGGAGGGTGATGGCCAGGACGAAAAGCCAAACCGCGCGCAAGCGGGGGCTGCTAATTCCCTCCCGACCCCGCTCCAGATGCAGGTGAGGGATGATTCGGTCAGCCAGCGTCAAGAACGCTGTTCCCAAGGCCAGCCCTGCCACCACCGGCCAAAGCCCGCCCTCCTCGATCCCCGGGAGGATGAGGCTGGTGAAGCTGGCGGTGAGCATCACGCCCGCGGCGAAGCCCAACATCCCGTTCAAAACCCGGGCCGGAGGCCTGGGCCAGACCAGCACCAAAAGCGCCCCGAGGGCGTTGAGACCGGTGATTATGCAGCCCCCAAGGAGGCCCAAAACCCAGGCCGGCCAGGTCTCAACCCCGGCAAACATGCGCTTTGAATTTTAGTCGACAGGGATCCCCAAAACTTCCTATACTCGGGCGATGCCCAGAAAAGCATGGGTTTTCGTGGTCCTGGGCCTGGTCCTCCTGGGCCAGGGGAAGGATGTTTGGGTTATCACGGTGGAGGGGGAGATCGGCCGAGGGATGGTTTCTTATTTCCAGCGCGGCTTTTCCGAGGCCGAGAAGGCCGGGGCTTCGGCGATCATTTTGGAGCTCTCCACGCCCGGAGGGTATCTGGACGCGGCCCAAGCCTGCCGAGACCTCATTTTGGGGACAAAGATCCCCACCATCGCCTACGTCAACCGCGAGGCCTATTCCGCAGGAGCCCTTTTGGCCCTGGCCTGCGAAAGAATCTATTTTGCCCCCGGCGGGGTGATGGGCGCGGCCACCCCCGTCTACTTCGATCCCCAAGGCCGCATGGAGGAAGCGCCGGAGAAGGTGGTGTCGGCGGTGCGCGCCCTCTTTCGGGCCACGGCCGAGGTCCGGGGCCGCAACCCCCTCGTGGCCGAAGCCATGGTGGATAGAGACGTGGAGATCCCCGGCCTTGTGGAACGGGGAAAACTCCTCACCCTCACGGCAAAAGCTGCGAGAGAATGGGGATATTCGGAGGGGGAAGCCGCATCCCTGGCCGAGGTTCTGGAGCTTTCCGGCCTGGCCCCCGCAGTCCTGCGGGCCCCGGAATACCGGTGGATCGACCAATTCGTGGATGTCCTTACCAACCCTTGGGTGGCGGCCCTCCTCATCGCCGTGGGCGCCCTTGGGCTCCTCATCGAGACCTTCACCCCAGGCTTTGGCCTTCCCGGGACAGTGGGGCTGGCGGCGTTGGCCCTCTTTTTCTGGTCCCATTACCTCGCCGGGTTGGCCGGCTGGGAGTCCTTTGTGTTCTTCCTCGCTGGAATCATTGCCATTCTGCTTGAGGTCTTCGTCTTTACCGCCACGGATTTCGGCCTGGCCGGAATCGTGGGCCTCGTTCTCATCGGCCTTGGCTTCTATACGGCCATGACCGGGCCATTCACCGGGCCAGCGGAGGCGGCCTCGGCCCTCGGCGCCGTGGCCCTGGCCTTGGTGGCAAGCCTCATCGGCTTCGCCCTCTTCCTCACTTGGATCCCCAAATCCCGGCTGCGGCTGGGGGGCGTGGTCCTAAAGGCGGCCATCGAGGAGCGCGCAGTGGGGAGGCTTCCTTCCCAACCCAGTCCCTACGTGGGAAAGAAGGGGAAAGCCCTCACCGACCTCCATCCCGTGGGGAAAGCGGAGTTTGCGGGGGAACAGCTGGACGTGGTGGCCGAGGAGGGGTTCATCCCCAAGGGGAGCACGGTGGAGATCGTGCGGGACGAGGGTTACCGCAAGGTGGTCCGAAGGATAAAGGAGGGGTGAAATGTGGATTTTGTGGCTGGTGATCGGAGTTTTGGCGTTTATTGCCCTCCAGATTTTCTTTTATTTTGTGCCAGTCGGCCTGTGGATTTCCGCCCTGGCTGCGGGCGTGCCCGTGGGGCCTCTTACCTTCATCGGGATGCGCCTGCGAAAAGTGAATCCCCACAAAGTGATAAACCCCATGATCGCCGCGTGGAAGGCAGGGATAAAGCTCTCCGTATCCGATTTGGAAGCCCACTATCTGGCGGGCGGAAACGTGGAGCGGGTGGTGCGGGCCCTCATTTCCGCGGACAAAGCCGGGATCCCCCTCACTTTCAAGCGGGCCGCGGCCATCGATCTTGCGGGAAGGGACGTGTACGACGCCGTGGCCATGTCCGTGAACCCCAGGGTCATCCAGACCCCGAAAGTCTCGGCCGTGGCCAAGGACGGGATCGAGCTCATGGCCGTGGCCCGGGTGACCGTCCGGGCCAACATCGACCGCTTGGTGGGCGGGGCCACCGAGGAGACGGTGATCGCCCGGGTGGGCGAGGGGATTGTGTCCGCCATCGGCTCGGCCAACTCCTATAAGGAAGTCCTGGAAAACCCTGATTCCATCTCCAAGCTCGTCCTCTCCAAGGGACTGGATGCTGGAACGGCATTCGAGATCCTCTCCATCGACATCGCTGACATCGATGTCGGAAGGAACATCGGGGCCGAGCTCCAGGCGGCCCAAGCTGAAGCGGATCTGAAGGTGGCGCGGGCCCAGGCCGAGGTGCGGCGGGCCCAGGCCGTGGCCCGGGAGCAGGAAATGAAGGCCCTGGTATGGGAGCGCCGCGCGGCCGTGGTGGAAGCGGAGGCGGAGATCCCGCGGGCCATCGCCGAGGCCTTCCGTCGGGGACAATTGGGGATCATGGATTACTACCGCCTCCGCAATATCCAAGCGGACACCCAGATGCGGGAGCGCCTGGCCCGCGAGGAAGGCCCAGCCCCTGAGGAGCGCGGCGAACAGGGACCGCATACCTTGCCATGAACCTTGTGGAGAAGCTCGAAAAGATAATCCGCGAAAACCCGGAGGTGGCCATAATTCTGGCGGAGATCCTCGCCCCACCGCCGAGCCTCTCCGCCTTGCCCAAACCTTGGGAAACCTAGAAGGAGCGATCAGGGAGGCCCCGGGCGGGGTGGAGCTCAAGGTGAGGGTTAATCCTGGGTCCTCCCGCACCAGAATAGCCGGGCTCCGCGGGGATTCCTAAAAATTTAAATCGCCGCGCCCGCTCAAGAAGGGAAGGCCAACGCTAAATTGATCGAATTCCTCACCGGAAGGCTCGGCACTAAGAAATCCTCATCCTCCGGGGAGAAAAAAGCCGAAAGAAACAGTTTT
>JAGDVW010000084.1:2701-4479 GCA_023255835.1 Candidatus Acetothermia bacterium | reverse complement strand
AAAGAGGGCGGCTGCCCAAATTCGGGCAGCCGCCCAGTCCCCGGTCGTTCCAGCCTCAAGCCTTCTTCACTTTGAGCTCGCCCTTCTCCTCGACGGCCTTGAGCTTCTTGCCGACGAGGGTCTTCAGGTTCTTGCCGGGCTTGAAGGCCGGGACGACCTTCTCCGGTACGGTGATGCGCTTTTGGGTCTGGGGGTTGATGCGCTGGGAGCGCTTGCGCGCCCGCACCTCGAACTTCCCAAACCCGGTGAGGAGCACGGGCTCGTTGTTGGCCAAAGCCTCGGTGATGATGTCCACCGTGGCGTCAAGGGCTTTCCGCGCGTCCTTCTTGGTAAGCCCGGCCCGCTGCGCGATCCGATCAACCAGCTCGGCCTTATTCACTCTCGATCACCTCCTTCCGTTTGAGTTTCTCAGAGTATAGTAGGGTTTCCGCATGGCTGTCAAGTAGGGTGGCGATCCCTTGGGGGTTCCCGGTCATCCTTGCGGGGCCCGGGCCCAATCGGTAAAGTAGGACTGGAAAACTCGCAAGGAGGGGAACCGGTGGCCGGTGAAATTCGGAGCTACGAATTGGTGTACATCCTCCGCCCGGACCTCGACGAGGCCCAGCGGCGGGAAAAAATGGCCAAAGTGGAAAACCTGATCGCGGAGGAAGGCGGCCAGGTCCAAAAAACCGAGGAATGGGGACAGCGGATCCTGGCCTATGAGATCGAGCACTTCCGCGAGGGGTATTATGTCCTTGTGACCTTCACCCTTCCCGCCGACCGGGTGGATAGTTTTCAAGAGCGCCTCGGAATGGACGACGCGTTTTTGCGCTACCAGGTGGTGAGGGTGGACGGAAAAAGATGAGCGATGTGAACCGGGTGATCCTCACCGGCCGGCTCACCTCCGACCCGGACCTCCGCTACACCCAAAGCGGTAGGCCAGTGGTGCGCTTCGATTTGGCGGTGAACCGACGGTGGGTGAACCCCGAGACCGGGCAGCCGGAGGAGGAGGTCACGTTCGTTCCCGTGGTGGTTTGGGGCAAACAGGCCGAAACTTGCGCCGCTTGGCTCCGCAAGGGCCGCCAGGTGGCGGTGGATGGGCGATTGCGCATCCGCTCCTTCGAAACCCAAAACGGCGACCGCCGCCGGGTCACGGAGGTTGTAGCCCAAAGCGTCCATTTCCTCGGCCCCAAACCCGAAGCCCCTGAGGCCCCGGAACCCCCGGCTGCTGAGGAGACCTATCCTGAAGAGGAGGTGCCATTTTGAGCACGAAATCCAAAAGCTGCCGCGTTTGCCAGCAAGGGTTGGAGCTTACATATAAAAAGCCCGAGGTGCTTAGGCAATTCATGAACCGCCGGGGGAAAATCCTCTCCAGGCGCATCACCAAGCTTTGCGCTAAGCACCAAAGGCTTTTAGCTACAGAGATCGATCGGGCCCGTAAGCTCGCCCTCCTTCCCTACGAGGAGCTGCCTTAGTCCATGCCCGGCACCACCGTCCTCCTTTTCGACCGCGGGGGGCGCGATTTGGTGTCCCGGGTGCGCACAGCAAGCGCAAAGCATGTGGCGGCCAGGCTCCGAGGGCTTCCGGGCGTGGAAAAAATCGTGGTGGCCACCGCCCTCCCAGAGGCTTGGGAAAACTTTCCGTGCGCTTTGGCCCAGGATCCCCCAGGGGAATGGCACTTCGGCGCCCGCTTCACCGCCCTCTTGTCTTCCCACAAACCAGCCCGCCTCCTTTATCTCGCCAGCGGAGCGGGGCTACTCTTCTCTGACGCGGATTGGCAAAGCCTTTTGAATGCCGAT
>JAGDVW010000084.1:0-2601 GCA_023255835.1 Candidatus Acetothermia bacterium | reverse complement strand
GATCTCGCTTTGCTCGTCCCCCCTTGGCCCATACCCGATCTTCCCCGCGATAACTCTTTGGGGATGCGCCTTTGGCAAGCTGGCTACGCTTGTTATGAGCTTCCCCGCTGCGCCGCCACCCAACTGGATATAGACACCCCCGGCGAACTCCAAATCCTCGCCCTTCATCCTTCCCTTCCCGAGGAGGTGCGGGAGGTTTTGCGCGAGGTGCCCACGGCCCGGGCCCAAGCCCTTCTCGCGGCCCTCACCGATCCGGAGGCCGAGGTGGTCCTCATCGGCCGGGTGAGCGGACACCTTTTGCGCTACCTCGACCAGGAAGCGGCTTGCCGATTCCGAGTGGTCTCGGAAGAGCGGGGGATGGAAGCAAGCGGACGGGCTGAGCGCGGGGCCGTGCTCTCCCTCCTTGGGATCTTGGCCGAAAACGCCAGCCCCTCCGGGCTCGTGCGCGCTTTGAGCCGCCTCGGCGATGTGGTGGTCTGGGACATCCGGGTGATCATGGCCCATTACGGCGTGTGGCCCCCGCCAGAAGAACGCTACGCTTGCGATCTCATGGAGCACGAGAAGGTCAACGACCCCCGCCTCCGCGAACTTGTCCGGGCCTGTGCAGAAAGCCCCACCCCCTTCCTCCTGGGCGGCCATTCCCTCGTCTCAGGGGGGATGTACCTCGCGGTGGAGCTCGCTTGGCACGGGAAGGATTTGGAGCGGCGGTTTCGCCCTCTTACCTTTCCCGGATAATTGGGATGGCCATGGAACAAAAGATCTGGGAGCTCGGTTTGGCGGAGATCGATCGGGTGGTGGCGGAGCTCGCCGCCGCGGAGGAGCGAAGGCAAAGGGAGAAAATAATCCTCATCCCCTCGGAATCTTTAACCCCGAAAGCTGTCCGGGAAGCTTTGGGATCGGCGTTCACCTCCATTTATGCTGAAGGCTATCCCCGCGAAGAGAACCTCCGCTTCCCAGAAGAGCGTATCTCCGACCTTGCCGAACAGCTCGCCTACCATCGGCGCTACAGCGACCGGCGGTTTTATAAGGGCGTGGAACTGGCGGACGTGGTGGAGGCCCTGGCCTGCCGGAGGTGCGCGGAGCTTTTCGCCACCCCCGATGTCCCTCCTGAGGCCATTTTCGTGAATATCCAGCCCCTTTCTGGGGCCGCGGCAAATCTCGCGGTTTATGAAGCCCTTCTTAAGCCGGGCGATACCTTGATGGCCATGGATCTCACCCAAGGCGGGCACCTCTCCCACGGCTCGCCCTTCCATGTCTCCGGCCGGCGTTACCGGATCGTGACCTACGGGGTTAATCCCAAGACCGAGCGTCTCGATTATGAGGAGATCGCGGAGATCGCCAAACGGGAAAAACCCAAAATGATCGTGGCCGGATACACCTCCTACCCTTGGGCTCCGGACTGGAAGGCATTTCGGGAGATCGCCTCCTCCGTGGGTGCCTTTCTTTTCGCGGACATCGCCCACACCGCGGGGATGGCCGCGGCCGGGGCCTACCCTACGCCCGTGGGCTATGCAGACGTGGTCATGTTCACCACCCACAAAACCCTCTGCGGACCGCGGGGAGCGGTGATCCTCTCCTTCGATCCGGAGATCGCGGCCCGTATCGACCAGGCCGTGTTCCCCGGGGCCCAAGGCGGCCCCCATGTGAACAAGTTCGCGGGGATCGCTGTGGCCTTCGCCATCGCCAAAACTCCGGAATTCCGGCGCCTCATGTTCAAGATCGTGGAGAACGCCAAAGCCCTGGCCGCCGCGCTGGAGGACGAGGGTCTTCGCCTCTGCTATGGTGGGACCAACACCCATCTTCTCGTCCTAGACCTGCGGGCCATCCCCACCAAGAACGGGAATCCCCTCATGGGCGAAATCGCCGCCCGCATCCTCGATCTGGCCGGGATTGTGGCCAACAAGAACACCATCCCCGGGGACACCTCCGCTGCCGATGCCCGGGGGATCCGCTACGGGACCCCTTGGGTCACCCAGCGGGGAATGGGCGCGGAGGAGATGCGGGAGATCGCGGAAATCACGAGCCTCGTCCTCACCGAGATCCGGCCGTTCACCTACCAGGGGGTGCGTGGCCCCCTCTGGCGGGGAAAAATCCCTCTTGCCACCCTGCGCGAGGCCCAGGAGCGCGTGCAGGCGCTCTTGGAGAAGTTCGGGGTGGAAAGAAAAGCAAAGGTTGGAGCGGCCGATCCCCATGGCGCAAAAGTTCTCCTTGTGCGGGGCGGCCGCGCCGACCACCTCCTCCATGAGGCCGCCACCTCCCACATCCTCGGCCTCCAAGAAGGGGAGGCGACTCGGACCCTTTTCCTTGACGCCGGAGGAGAGGTCCTCACCGAGGCCGTGGTGGGAAGGCTCCCGGACGATGGGCTTGGACGGCCGCGCCTTTTGGTGATCGTTCCACAAGAACACGGGGAAAAACTCAAGGAATGGCTTTCCGCGCTCTCCGACGGTTATGTCCTTTTTGATCCCGAGGATATCTACAAAAAAGTGCAAGGACCGGCGGTGGTGGAGGATTTTTCAGGGACAGCCGAATTTTCCTTGGCCGGAACGAAATTGCAGGTCGTGAACGGAGGAGCGCAAGTGGAATTTTTGGGCCTTGGCGGGC
>JAGDVW010000058.1:21737-24892 GCA_023255835.1 Candidatus Acetothermia bacterium | reverse complement strand
GCGCGTGAAGCTTCCGATCATGCGGAGCACGGTGTAGATGGGGCGGGCAATGGGGCCGCGCATGAGGTTTCGTGCGGCTAAAAAGGAGAGGAAGACCGCGAAAGGCACGGCGAAAGCCGTGGCCATGATGGCCATGAACACGGTCTCGGCCAGGAGACGCAACCCCAAACTCAAAAGGTCCCAGCGTGGCGATGCGATGGCCCGCCAAAACTTGAGCGTTTTTTCAAAACCTGTGCGTAGCCGGGAAGGATCGATCCGGGTCACCCCCCAGGCCGCGGCCAAAGTGCTGAGGAGCACCAAAGCTGTGAGCCAGCCGGTGAGGCTGCGGCACCAGGGCCGATAGACGATGAGGGCCACCTCGGAAAGCTCGAGCCCGGAAAGAAGTTCCGCTGGGGACCGACCTTCGGGGTCGAAAGGCGCGGTGAGGACGGTCAAGGGGAAAAGGGGCCAGGTCAAGGCGTAAAGAAAGCGTTTTGCCGCCGAGCCGCCCTTCAGCTCGTGGTTCACCACCTTGAGCCCCACCGTCTGATCCCAGGCCGACCAAAAAGCGGCCACGGGGACGATCACCAAAAGCATGGTCGTCCAGGGGAAGAAGGAATAGTGGATGCGGCCGAAGCGGAAATACCCATAGCTTATGGAAACGGCCATCCAAAGGTAGCCAAGGAACGCAAGGTCCAATAACGCCGGAAGGATGCCGATTCTCAAGCCCCTTGCTAAGCGCGTGGTGATGTCCATGGCTTAAACGATTTTTTCCCTAACCCAACCAGAAACATAGTCCATTATCCACACCGTGACCATGAAGAGGATGATCACCCCACCCACAAGATTCCACTGGAGGTCGTCCTTGTACTCAAAGAGGAGTTGCCCAATCCCTCCTCCGCCCACCAAAGCGACCACGGTGGCCATGCGCAGGTTGATGTCCCAGCGGTATAGGGAGAAGGCCAAAAACTGGGGGATGACCTGGGGGACCACGGCGTAGCGCAGAATTTGCAGGAGGTTGGCGCCGGTGGCGGTCAGGGCCTCCACGGGACCGGGATCGATGTGCTCAACCTGCTCGGAGAAGAGCTTCCCCAAAGCGGCGATGGTGTGGATAAACAAAGCCATGGAACCCGCGAAGGGGCCGAACCCTACCCAAATGGCGAAGATTGAAGCCCAGAATACCGATTCCACCGCGCGGAAGACGTTGAAGAATCCGCGGGTGAGGGAATATAAAAGCCAGCCAAAAGGGCTACGGGCTGCGATGTTTCTCGCGCCCGCGAAACTCAAGGGGAAGGCCACGACGATGCCGGCCACCGTGGCCAAAAGGGCCATGTACAAGGACTGCACCAAACCATCAAGGAAAGAGAGTTTTATGCGTGGATCAGGGCGAAAGAGGTACTCGAATGAGGGGTTGGTCAAACCGCGCCAAATGCGCAAGGATTTGGGAGCAAAGCGGACGAGTTTTTGCAAATCCACCTCGGTGAGGCGCCAGCCCACGGCCAGGGTTGCGGCGATCAAAAGCAAAGCGGTGAGGCCATAGGCCGTGCGATACCACGGCGGGCGCCGCGCTTCGCTCCCCAGAGGAGGCAAGGGTTCCAACCGCAAGCCCGCCCAGCGCTCGTGCCAAGGGTTTTGAGGGTTGAGCCAAACGCCCGCCCCCAAAACCAGGATTTCCAGGTGGGAGAAGCCGAAATAGGCCAAACGTTGGGCAAAGGTGGGGCGGCGCCCCCCTTCGCCCACGAGGTGTACCCCCAAGACCCGCTGGCCGAGGCTCGGCCCGAATGACCGGGTGAGGAGCACGGCCTCCACCATCCCCACCACGACCACCGCCCACCCCCAAGGGGAAAGGGCCGGCCAAACGAGCTTTTCCTCCGGCCGCCAGGGGCTCCACAGGGCCTCGAGGTAATAGAGGGTGAACCCGCTATACAGAAGATAAGCCCAGAGGAATAAATCGGCGGCGAACGAAAGGAGGCGCGGCCGCAGGAGCTTCACCGGACCTCCACTTCCTCCGCTTCCTCCCCGTAAATCTCTTTGAACTTTCGGTCGTCGATCTCCTCAGGCTTTCCGTCGAACACCTTCTCCCCGGCTTTTAGGGCGATGATGCGCTGGCCATAGCGGCGGGCTAAGGAGAGGAAGTGGAGGCTAGCGATGACTGTGACCCCATCCTCCTTGTTGATTTGTTCGATGTATTGCATGACGGAGTGGGAAGTGGCGGGATCGAGGGCGGAGACGGGCTCATCGGCCAAAAGGAGCTCCGGCTCCTGCATGAGGGCCCGGGCGATGCCCACCCGTTGTTGCTGGCCCCCGGACAGCTGGTCGGCCCGCACGTACACCTTGTCCAACAGGCCCACGCGCGCCAAACATTCCTGAGCCCGCCGAACATCCTCCTTGGGGAAGCGGCCGAAAAGGGTGGGCAGGGTCGGGTTATAACCCAAGCGGCCGGCGAGGACGTTCTGCAAAACTGTGGCGCGTTTCACCAAATTGAACTGCTGGAAGACCATGCCGATTCGGCGGCGGACCTTGCGCATGGCCCGGGGGGAAAGCTTGGTCAACTCCACCCCGTTCAGAAAAATTCGGCCCGAAGTGGGTTCCACCAAGCGATTGATGCAACGAAGGAGGGTGGATTTCCCGGAGCCGGAAAGTCCGATCAAAACCAAAAACTCGCCCTTTTCCACGGAGAAATTGACGTTGGAGAGGGCGCGGATTTTTCCGCGCTCGTAGATCTTGGTGAGGTTCTCCACCACGAGGTGCGGCATCACGAAAAGAGGGGGGAGCCTCCGCTCCCCCCTCCTCCCTCTCATCCTCCTTTAGCGCTGGGGGATGGGATAGCCCGCAAGCGCGCGATAGGAATCATAGAAGGAGTCATCGATCTCGGCCACGTCGTACCACTCATAGAACCCGGGCCGGGACCAAAGGGCGTAGCCCTCGGGTGAGCGAATGTGGGCTTTGATGGCCTCCACGATCTTGTCCTCAAGATCCTTGGGGAAGCCGGCAGCAAAAGCGATGCAGTCGTTGGGCATAGGACCAACTACGGCCACGATCCCCACCTTTTTCACCAGGTCCCAGATGTCGCCGTAGACTTTGACCTCGGTGGCAATGGCCCAGCGCAGATCGCGGCAGTGCCCCCGGATCCCCTCAGGATAGAGGTCGTTGTTCCAGCGGTCCCACAGCCAAAG
>JAGDVW010000058.1:16117-21637 GCA_023255835.1 Candidatus Acetothermia bacterium | reverse complement strand
GCCCCCGGATCCCCTCAGGATAGAGGTCGTTGTTCCAGCGGTCCCACAGCCAAAGCTCCGGGTCCATGCCGTATTCCCAGCGCCAGCCCGCGGCCTTCAGGGCCTCGGCGATCGTGTCCGGAGGAAGGGGCGGGGAACCATAGCCGGTGCAGAAATCGGCCTGGCCCTCGAGGATGGCGATCATCGCGTTTACGTGCGTCCCCACCGCCTTTTCCTCGGCGAAGCTCAAACCAAGCTTATTAAAATACATCTTGGGGATGACGTAGCCGGAAGTGGACCGAGTGCTGGAGAACGCCCAAACCTTGCCTTGGAGGTCGTACACCGACTTGAACCCCTTCTCGCGGAGGGCATAGATGGAGGCGAAGTAGTACGGATAGCCATAGCGCACCGCGGCCAATCGGGCATGCACCCCGGGGTTCGCCTTGGTGATCTGGCAATATTGGTCCGTGGTGGGCACGCCGAACATGTCGCCCCCGGCGGTGATCATGGCCTCGATGAAGGCCGCATAATCAGCGGCAATCACCGGTTTGATCACCAGGCCCGTCATCTGGGAGAGGGCCTCGGCGATCTTCGGCCCCACCTCCTGGATGACGTCCACCTTCACCGAGGGCACAAAGAGCATGGTGATCGGGTGCTCCGGCGTCCCCAGGGCCTGAGCCAAACCCATGACCCCCAACACCGCTAGCCACAACACGGCTAAACCCACGCGCTTCACCGAACCACCTCCTTGAATGCCATTATAGCCCAGGACGGGGAAACCGGACTACTCCCGGCGATAAGGTACACCCAAGGCTTTGGGGAACCGCACCCGGCCGATGACCCCGGCCACCACCAAAAGGGTGGCCACGTAGGGGATCATGGAGATGAATTGCCAGGGCACCGCTTCCTTCACCCCGGGAAGGGATTGGATCCAGGTGGCCAGGGATTCGAAGAAGCCGAAGATGAGGCCGCCGGCCAAGGCCAGAAGGGGGCGGAGCCCGGAGAAAACCACGGTGGCGAGGGCGATGAACCCCCGGCCGGCGGAGATCTCTTTCGTGACCGAGCCGAGCCAGGAGACGGACATGTACGCTCCGGCGAGGCCAGCCAGGGCCGCGCCCACCGCCGTGGAAAGGAGCTGGGTCAACTCCACCGGGATCCCCGCCACATCCGCCGCCTCCGGGTTTTCCCCAACGGCTTTGATCCTCAAACCGACCCCCGTGTGGTTCAAGAACCAATGGATCAGGAAAGGGAGGAGGAGGGCCACCGGGATGAGCGGGGAAAAGGAACCCACGGAGGTGCGAATCGGCGCAAGTTGTACGTCCCTTGGGACGGTGTAGAAGCCGGGCGAACCCAAGACCTGGAGGCCGAAGGCCACGAAGCCCAAGGCGAAGAGGTTTATCCCCACTCCGGCGATCATCTGGCTTCCCTTCCAATAGGCGCAAATGACCCCGAAGACGAGGCCGATCCCCAAGCCGGTGACCAGGCCCATGAGGAGGCCGAGGATGGGGCCGCCGGCCCGGGCCCCGAGGGTCCCAGTGAATGCGGAAAGAAGGAGGATCCCCTCAAGACCGATATTGAAAAGGCCGGCGGATTCGCCGATCACCTCCCCCACCGCAGTGAGGGTGATGGGGACCATGGCGTGGAGGGAAATGGAAAAAAGGCTCCAAAAATAGGCCCAGCTCATGCTCTTTCTCCCCTTAGCCTCCAGCCCCGCAGGAGGACCCGAAAGATCCGGGTGAGCTCGGGAAGGGCCAGGGCCAAAACGATCACACCCTGAACGGCCCGAACCATCTCGAAGGGGACCCCGGCCTCCATCTGCATGAGGCGGGCCCCGGCTTGAAGCCCACCGTAGAAGATGGCCGCGGGGATGATCCCCAGGGGATGGATCCGGCCGATCATAGCCACGCCGATCCCGTCGAAACCGAACCCAGATAGGTTGGTGAGGCCGCTATAAACTGCATAAGTGGGGGGTCGGCCCATCACCTCCACTGCCCCAGCCAGGCCCGCGGCGATCCCACCCAGGGCGAACACCAAAAGCACCGTCTTCTGCGGGGAAACCCCGCCATAGCGGGCCGCATGGGGATTGGCCCCAGCGGCGCGGACTTCGTAGCCGGCCACGGTGTGCCAAAGGAACACGTAAAAAACGAGGGCCAAACCCGCGGCCACCACGATCCCCAAGGAAAGGTCCGTCCCACGGAGGAGAAGGGGAAGGCGGCTAGTTTTCGCGATGGAAAGGGTTTTTTCAGCGCGAATGGGATCAACCAGGATGTTGGCCACAAGATAAAAAGAGAGGAAATGGCTCAGCCAGTTGAACATGATGGTGGAGATGACCTCGTGGACTCCGCGGTAAGCCCGGAGCATTGCGGGGATCAATCCCCAAAGGATTCCCGCCGCCGCGGCGCAAAAGAGGGCCAAAAACGCATGAAATCCTGAGGGAAACCGAAGGAGGCTTAGGGCCACGGCGGCCATGGCCCCCATATACATCATCCCCTCCGCGCCGATGACGAAGAGGCCGGCCCTGGCCCCAACGGCGAAGGTCAAAGCCGTGAGGATGAGGGGGGTGGCGTTGGCCAAAGCGCTGGCCAGCCCGTAGCCACTGCCGAAACTCTCTTTGAAAAGGGCCACATACGCTGGCCAAGGGTGGTATCCCCAAGCCCGCATGATGAGGGCCCCGACCCCAAGGCCGATCAAGCCAGCGAGGACGGACTCGAGGACCGGACGAAAACCCCGCCAGACCCAGCTCATCCCTTCCCCGCCTTCACCCCGCCCATGAGGAGGCCCACGGCCTCGGCGGTGAGCTCCGCGGGCCGCACGATCCCGGTGAAAGTGCCCTCATACATGAAGGCCACCCGATCGGAGAGGGCCAGGACCTCATCCAAATCGGCGGAGACAAGGAGGATGGCCCGCCCCTCCTCGCGCAGGCGAAAGAGAAGCTCCCGGATGAACTGGGCTGCCCCGATGTCCAGACCCCGCGTGGGCTGAGCAGCAATGATCACCTTGGGATCCTTGGAAAGCTCGCGGCCAGCGATGAGCTTTTGCTGGTTTCCTCCGGAGAGGCTTTTCGCCGGCGCCGAAAGGCCGGCGGTCTGAATCCCAAATTCCCGCACCAGCCTTGCCGCGTGGCCCCTTATGGCCCGGGCCCGCAAAAATCCGGCCGCCTGAAAATCTCTCTCCCGCTGTAAGCCAAGGATCGAGTTCTCCGTCACCGTGAAAGACAGGATCAGCCCGTATTTCCAGCGGTCCTCGGGGATGTGGGCAAGGCCAAGGCGGTAGAGCTCCGTTGGAGGTCGCCCGGTTACCTTCCGGCCCAAGAGCTCCACCTCGCCGGCTTCCACCCGCCGGAGCCCACAGATCGCCTCCACGAGCTCGGTTTGGCCGTTTCCCTCCACCCCGGCGATCCCCAGGATCTCGCCGGGATAAAGCTCGAAGGATAAACCCCGGACGGCGAGCTCCCCCGTATCGGAGCGGACCTGGAGATCTTTCACCATGAGGATCGGTTCCCCTTTTGGTCCGGGAGCGGCGGCCCGCGAAAATTCCGCTTCCAAAGAGAGTTCCACTGGGCGGCGGCCCGGCTCGACCTCCACCCCGATCATGAGCCGGGCTAGCTCCTTCGCCGTGGTCTCTTTGGTGCTCACCTCCCCGGCTACCTTCCCCCGGCGCAAGACCACGATGCGGTCGGTAACAGCTAAGGCCTCTTTGAGTTTGTGGGTAATGAAGACCACAGCTTTGCCCTGCTCGCGCAAATTGCGGAGGAATTTGAAAAGCTCCGCCGTCTCCACGGGGGTGAGGACGCTCGTGGGCTCATCCAAAATCAAAAGTTTCACATCCCGGGCGAGGACTTTGAGGATTTCCACGCGCTGGCGCTCACCCACGGCCAGGTTCTCCACCGGAACGTCGAGGGGGACCCGAAGCCCCGTTTCCGCCACCAGTCTTTCCAGTTTTTTCCGCAACAGGGAGAAATTGACCCGCCCCAGACCCAGGGCGACGTTTTCCAGGGCGGTGAAGGTGTCCACCAGGGCGAAATGTTGGTGGACCATGCCGATCCCTATCCGGAGGGCATCCTTTGGGGAGTGGAAGCGGACAGGCCCCCGTGGGGTGAGGATTCTTCCGGCCGTAGGCGGAAGGAGCCCGGAGAGGATTTTTGTGAGCGTGGTTTTTCCAGCCCCGTTTTCCCCAAGGAGGCCGAGGACTTCACCTGGCCGAACGGTGAGATCCACCCCGGATAAGGCTACCGTCCCATCCGGGTAGACTTTGGTCAAACCCTCTGCACGTAGGAGAAACTCGGCCACGCGCTTATGGGGAAAGGGCCTGGGACGGCTCGCCCCAGGCCCCTGCGTCATCACAACTCAGCGGGTGAGCGGGTACTTGGCCCGCACCGCCAGCATTTCCTCCCTGGTCTCCGGTTTGGGCACCACGATCTCCCCGGAGAGGATTTTGGCCTCAAGCTCGTCCACGGCCTTCCAGATCCACTCGGGGATGGAAGCCCTCATTTTCTTCCAGTTCTCGATGATCCTTTCTCGATCGGCTTCGGTGATGGCTCCGGCTTTGATCCCAAAGTCGATGAAATCAAGGAGGTCCTGGTAGCGAGAGATTGCCACCCCTTTGTTTTTGAGGCCCAAGGAGAGCACGCCTCCTTTGAACGTCCCCTCATGGACCATCTTGATGGCCGTGTAGCAGCCCACGTCCACCCGCTTCATCATGGAGGCCACCACTTTATTCCCGTCACCCATCCAGTCCTGGTTGGCATCGACACCGATCATGAACGGCGGGCCAGCCTCGCGGTTCTCCTTGGCCAGTTTCGCCGCCACCGCCTCGAGGATCCCGATGCCCAAGGGGCCGGCGACGTTATAGACGGCAACTGCACCCTGCTCCAATTGGGCCTCGGCGGCAGCCTTGCCCTTGGCGATGTCCGAGAAAGTGCCGGTGTAGACCCAAAGGAGGCCCACATTCGCGGTCTTCCCCGTCACCTCCGCGTACTTTTTGAGGCCCCAATCGATCCCGAAACGGTAACCGCCCTCGAAGTGGTAGAGGACGGGGATTTCAATGCCCAAAACCACGCCCACGTAGGGATAGCCGTACTCCGCGGCGAGCATGCCCGCGAGGGCTCCCACCAAGGCCGAGCCCTCCTGCTCCTCAAAAACGATGGAAAGAACATTGGGTTGGTTCACCACCGCATCGATGATGGCGAACCTTTGGTTGGGGAACTCCGCAGCCACCTCGTTTAGGGCGTCAGCAAGGAGGAAACCAACGCAGATGATGAGATCGAATTTTCCGGAGCGCGCGGCATTGCGGATGTTGGGGAGGTAATCGGCAGAAGTGGCGGACTGGATCTCCACCATTTCCCAGCCGAAGGCAGCGCAGGCCTCCTCCGTGCCCTTGAAGCCCATGTCGTTGAAGGAGAGATCGCCCCGGCCACCTACGTCGAGGATGAGGGCCACCCGGCCGGCCAAAACCGGCAGCGCCAAAAACGCCACCAAAACCACCACCAATCCCAAGCGTTTCATCTCGCTCCCCTCCTTCGCTGATCCTTAAAGGTTAGCC
>JAGDVW010000058.1:9596-16017 GCA_023255835.1 Candidatus Acetothermia bacterium | reverse complement strand
TATGGGGAGGGATAGGGGGCGGTCAAGGGGGAGGGGGTTTCCCCCCTCCCCCGGCGAGGAGGAAGGAGGCCAGGAGGGGGTCATGGGGCGTGCCTTGCCGAATCGAACGGCCACCCGCCCACCGGTCTTCCCGGAAGGTGGGGCTGGAAACCCCTTTGGGCCGGCACCTCGCCCGGCACGCCAAGCCATCCTCAGCCTATTGGCCTTCGGGCGCCACCGGCAACGACAAAGACCTCAAAAAGAGGGAAACTTTGAGCCCTGAGGATGAGACACTAGTCCGGAAGCTTCGCGATCCGCCAATACTCCCAAACGGTGGTGAGGAGCCGATCGAATTCCTCGGGTGAGGCCGGCTTCTGCAAAAAACCAGCGGCCCCGGAATCATAAGCCCGCACCATGTCCTCCTCGTCGGTGGAGACGGTGAGGACCACCACCGGGATCTTCCGGAGCTTCTCGTCTTTTTTGACTTCCTCCAGGACCTCAAGGCCGCTCTTTTTGGGGAGGCGGAGGTCCAAGAGGACGAGGTTTGGCCGCGGGGCCTGAGCGTAATTCTTGCGGCGGAATAGGAAATCCAAAGCCTCCTCCCCATCTTTGACCCAAAAGAGATCGTAGCGGACGTTGGCCTTCTCCAGGCTCCGCACGGAACGCTCGATCAATTCGTAATGGTAAGGGTCGTCCTCCACCACCAGGATCGCCATTCGCCGTTCAATGGGCATCGCTCTCCACCCCTTTTCTCACGGGCAGCCGGGGCAGGGTGAAGAAGAAGGTCGCGCCCTGCCCGAGCTGGGATTCTGCCCAGATCCGGCCGCCGTGTTCCTCCACGATGCGGCGACATATGGCCAAGCCCGCACCGGTTCCCTCCTTCGTGCGATCGAGTTGTTCAAACAGCCTGAAGATCTTTTCCAAATACTCCGCGGGAATGCCAGGACCATTGTCCCGCACCCAAAAGAGGTAGGTATCGCCCCGATGGGGCTTCCATCCCACTTCCACCACCGGATTGGGCTTGTCGTTGAATTTCACGGCGTTGTGGATGAGGTTGGCGAAGAGCTCGCCGATGAGGCTCGGCCGACCATAGATTTCGGGGAGATCAGGGGGAATGCGCAGGTCCACCCCGGAAAGGAGGGACCCCAAGTCCGCCCGGACGTCGGCCAAGAGTTTATTGAGGTCGATCGGCTCAAACTGGGACGGGTCCAAGCGCATCTTGGAGTAGCGGGAGAGGTCCTCCAGCATGCGGTCCATGCGTTCCAGCCGCCCACGGGCCAGCTCCAAATCCCGCCGGACCTCCGGGGGGAGGACTCCATCATGCTGGGCCAGGATAAGCTGGACATAGCCCAGGGCCGCCCGCGTGGGATTCCGCAGATCGTGGGAGACCGCGGCGTTGAAGGAGCGGAGGCGCTCGTTGGCCTCCTCCAAGAGCTGCTTTTGCTCCCGCAGTTCCGCCTCGAGCTTCTTCAGGGCCGTGACGTCGGCGAAATAGTCCACGCGACCTCCCCGGCCCCGTGTGCCGCAAAGGGGAACGCTGAAATATTGGAGGATCCGCTCCTCTCGAGCCTTGCCAGGGCGCACTTGCACGATCAACCCCTCTATCCCCGTCCCAGCTTGATAACTTTCCCGTACCTTGGCGAGGAAGCTTTCCCCGTCCTCCAAGACCATTCCGATGCGTTCCAAAAGGCGCAGAGCCGGATGGCCGATCCACGATTCCCGATCGAGGCTGAAGAATTTGCTCAGGGCCCGGTTGGCCCAGAGGACCTGGCCCTTGGCATCGATAAGGATTACGCCCACATCCAAAGCGTCGATGCCGTCCTCGATGAGATGGCGATATCGCGCCCGCTCCTCGGCGATCTCCATCTGGAGCTTTTGCACTTCCGAAAGGTCCCGGGCCTCGAGGACCGCGAGTTTACCGGTGACCCGCCGGGCCTGGACCTCCACGCTCAGGAATCCCCGGTCTTCTTTGAGGAACCGCACCCGGACCTCCCGGATCTCCCCCCGCTCGAATAGCCGTTCAAGATCGAGGCGAAAGTGCCCAAGATCCTCAGGGTGCACGTACTCTGTCACATGGAGGGTTCGCCGATATGGCCAGCCCAAAAGCTCGAAGGAGCGGCGATTGCGCCTGAGGACATTCCCTTCCCGGTCGATCACGTGGAGGATGTTCAGGGAATTCTCGAAGACCTCGGCCCCATAGCAGAGCTCGAGTTTCCGCTGTACTTGGCGGTGGGAGGTCCGCCGCCGGACCAAAAAGGAAGCCCCACCGCAAAGGAGGGAGAGGCCGAAAAGCAGGAAGGATTCGGCGAGGAAGACGGTCAATGGTTGGGTCCAGAGGGCCGGGGCGGCCAGAACCACGCCGGCGAAAGGTATTCCCAGGACCCAAGGCCAATGGGCTAGAAGGACGGCGAAAACGGTCCAAAGCCCGCTCACGCTCATGAGGAAGAGGGGTTCATAACCCAAACCCAATCCCCAAAGCAGAAGGGCGCAGAGAGCATAAACGCCAAGGACCAAAAGACCCCGAACCAAACGGGATCGTTTCATACCCCTCGTTTTTAACCCTGGCGCCGTCCCGCGCCAAGGACAGAGGTCATTCTCAGCCCTAGATGATGATGGCTTTATCGATCTCCAGGGAGAAGGGCTCGGCCAACCGGCGGAGGTAATCCTCCTTGATCACATTGATGCGGCGGTTATCCACGCTGATGATCCCCCGGGACTCCAGCTCGCTTAGGGTGCGGATCGCGGTCTTGGAGGACACGCCGGCCATCTCCGCGAGCTCCGCCCGGGATAGCTCCAGGCCCAATCGGTCCAAGGCCAAAATGAGCCGGGCCAATCGCTCCTTGCTCGAGGCATAGGAACGCTCCGCGAGCTTGTTCTGGAAGGCTTTGAGCTCCAAGGAGAGGTGCTCGAAGAACCGGAAGATCACCTTGGGATGGTGCTCGAGAAAAAAGAAGAAATCACCGCGTTCGATGAAGCCCACTGTGGAGGGGATGAGGGTTTTGGCGTAGGCATTGTGCAAGCCTTTATCGAAGAGGGTGGTCTCCCCAAGGAGGCCTCCCGGGCCGACAATTTTTAGGATTTGGGATTTTCCTTTGGCGCTGCGTTTCACGAGTTTCACCGCCCCTTTGAACACCAAATAAAAACCGAAGGCCGGGGCGCCCTCCATGAAAATGAGCTCTTCTTCGCCGTAATCGATCTTTCGCACCAAGGCCTCGAGTTTTTGGAGCTCCTCGGGCTTCAGGTCTTTGAAAACCCGGAAATCCTTGAGTTCAACCATCACCCTCACCGAAAAAGGAGTCTACCGCGGGGCTGGGCTGCGCGTCAAATTCTTGACATGGGCCAAGGGGTTCGTAGAATGGCGTTGGCCCGCCGGGGTGGCGGAACTGGCAGACGCGCTGGACTCAGGATCCAGTGGGGTATCCAACCCCCGTGTGGGTTCAAATCCCACCCCCGGCACCACGCGTTGCGTGACCTTTTACACTGCCGTGACGGGTTGTCCCGCGGGGAGCTCACCCTCGCCCACGTCCTCGAGGAGCTTTACGCGAACATCGAAAAGCGCGAGCCCACCATCCACGCGTTCCTCTCCCTCGCGGAAAAAGAGGAGCTACTCCAGGGAGCCGAGGGGAAGGAGGCCACGTTTCTTTTGGGGCTTCCCGTGGCCATAAAGGACAACATCTGTACTTTGGAATTCCCCACCACCTGCGGCTCGCGGTTTTTACAGAATTATCGCTCTCCTTTCGAGGCCACCGCGGTGGCCAGGCTCAAGGCTGCTGGCGCGCAAATCCAGGGCAAGACCAATCTCGATGAGTTCGCCATGGGCTCCTCCACGGAGTACTCGGCGTTCGGGCCGACCCGCAATCCCTGGGATCCCGAGCGCGTTCCCGGGGGATCATCGGGGGGGTCGGCGGCGGCCGTGGCCGCTGGGGAAGCCTTGGCCGCTTTGGGCTCGGACACCGGCGGCTCCGTCCGCCAACCCGCGGCCCTGTGCGGGGTGGTCGGACTTCGGCCCACCTATGGCCTCGTCTCCCGCTATGGCCTTGTGGCCTTCGCCTCCTCTTTGGACACCATCGGCCCCATCACCCGCTCCGTCCGCGATGCCGCCCTCCTCCTCTCCCTCATCGCCGGCCACGATCCCCGGGATTCCACATCCCTTCCCCTTCCTCCCCAAGATTATCTCGCGGATCTAAGGCCGAACTTGGCTGGCCTGCGGATAGGGTTGCCCAAGGAATACGTGCCCAAGGAGCTTGGCGCCAAGGCCTTGGCCCTGGTGGAGCGATGGTGCATGGTGGTGGAAGAGCTGGGGGGTGCGGTTTTGGAGGCCTCCCTCCCCCTCACGGAGTATGCGCTTCCCGCTTATTACCTGGTGGCTTCCGCCGAGGCCTCGGCCAACCTCGCCCGTTACGATGGGGTCCGCTATACCCTGCGTGTTCCCGCAAACCTTTTGGCGGAGATGATCGCCCAAAGCCGGACGCTTGGATTTGGGCCGGAGGTGAAACGTCGTATTGCCCTAGGGATTTTCGCCCTCTCCGCCGGCTATTACGATCAGTATTACGGCAAAGCCCAGCGGGTGAGGACCCTCATCGCCCAAGAATTCCAAAAGGCTTTTGAGAAGGTGGACCTCATAATGGGTCCGACCGCGCCCACCCCGGCCTTTCGCCTGGGCGAAAAAGCCGATCCCCTTTCCATGTATCTTTCCGACCTCTTCACCATCCCCTCCGCCCTTGCCGGCCTTCCGGCCATCTCCATCCCCGGGGGGACCATCGAGGGGTTGCCCTTCGGCCTCCAGCTCATCGGGCCCAGGCTTTCGGAGAGGACCCTTCTTGCGGCCGCTTGGGCCTTGGAAGAGGCCTTGAGATGAAATTCGAGGTGGTGGTGGTTGGGGGCGGGCCGGCCGGGGCCCTGGCCGCTCGGGCTGCGGCCAAAGCCCGCGCAAAAACCCTCCTCCTTGAGCGCTCCCCGAAGAGAATCCCTTGCTGTGCAGGGTTGGTTAGCCCAAGGACCGCCGATCGCTTGGGCGTTCCCTCGCACGTTGTGCTGCGGGAAATCCGCGCCGTGCGGGTGTTTTCCCCGCAGGGCCGCGTGGTCGAGCTCCGGGCCGATGAGGTCAAAGGGCTCGTCCTCGATCGTCCAAGGCTCGATTGGTGGCTCAGGGAAAAAGCGCAGGAAAGCGGGGTGGAAATCTGGACCGCGGAGGCGCGGGGCTTGGAGGGAGGAAAGCTTTGCACCACCAAGGGTTTAGTGGACTTCGAAGCGCTCGTGGGCGCCGATGGGGTCTATAGCGTCGTGGCCAGGGAGGCGGGCCTTCCCCGGCCGCGGGAGGTCCTCGTGGCCGTTCAGGCGGAGGTGCGCGCGGAGCTTAAGGATACGGTGGAGGTGCATTTCGGGGTTGCCCCCGATTTTTTCGCTTGGGCTGTACCTGGGAAGGAGGGCATCGTCAAAGTCGGGTTAGCCACAAGTTTTGGCCGCCAAGCCATGCCCAAGCTTCGGGATTTTTTGGCCAAAAGATTTCGGGGTCAGGAGATCCTCGGGGTCAGAGCCGGGCTCATCCCCGTTGGCCCTCCAGAGCGGGTTGCGAGCGATCGGGTGGTTCTCACGGGCAATGCCGCTGGCCAAGTGAAGCCCCTGACCGGCGGGGGCCTGGCTTTCCTGAGCCGCTGCGCTCCCCTGGCCGGAAAGGCCGCGGCTTTTGGGGGGAACGCCCTTCAGGAGTACGAGGAAGCCTGGCGCAAGGCCGTTGGAGAAGAACTGGCCTTCCAAGAGCGAGCTCGCTGGCTTTTTCTCCGCCTTCCGTCCGAGGCCTTGGAGGAACTGGTCCAGATCCTGGCCAATCCAAAGCTTGCCGAGGTTTTTTCTGACTTTGGGGATATCGATAATTTCTCGGCGCTTTCGGCGAAAATTTTGCGGCGGCCGGGCCTTTGGACCACCATCCTCCCTTTGGCCCGTTGGCTTTCCCAATGGGAGGCGCCATAAAATAAGCCCATGCCCAAGAAGACCCAAAGGAAGCGGAGAATAGAGGCTGCTAAGGCCTCCTGGGTCGCCCGCTTACGTTGGGGAACGCTCGTCTTCCTCTTCGCCACCCAGCCCCTGCTCTTCATACCCTGGAACACGGAATACGGGTACACAAAAAGCGTTTATACCCTGGTGGTGGTGAGCCTCATCCTCATCCTTTGGGCTTGGGAATTGTTGAAAAGCCCCGGGGCGAAGGTCGAGCTCTCTTGGCTTTTTCCCGTCCTCCCCGGACTTCTTTTGGCTTCCGCTCTTTCCCTCACCGGCCAGACACCGGCCTGCACCGTTCTTCAATCGGCCGCTTTGATCCTCTTTTTTGGCCTTATTTTTGTTCAGGTCCTGAATGCACCCGAGCGGTATCATCCCTGGTTTTTGGGAGCTTTGATTTTTTCCGCTTTCCTCAACGCTTTGTTTGCCCTCCTGCAGTATTTGGGGA
>JAGDVW010000058.1:7494-9496 GCA_023255835.1 Candidatus Acetothermia bacterium | reverse complement strand
GTGGCCGAGGGCCAAGCGCGATGATCGCCACCATGGGCAATCAGCAGTTCCTCGCGGGCTTCCTTTCTTATTTGATTTTCCCGGGGCTGATCCTCCTCAAGGCCAAAAAAGCTTGGCCCATCGCCGCTTTGGTTTTGGGGTTCAATTTCGCGGTGATGCTCCTCACCCAACAGATAGGGGTGCGCCTCGGTTTGGGCGCGGCCCTGGTGTTCATCGCCTTTGGCCTTGGTTTTTGGCGAGCGAAAATTCCTCCCTGGGAAAAACTTGGCGCGGTGGCCATCCTGGGCCTCGCTGCACTGGCTGGGACTTTGGGGCTTTTTGGGCTGGTCGTGGGGGTGGTTTTGGCTTTGGGCGCGGCTGGCCTTTATTTTCTGGGGCGGGCGGTGTGGCGCCGGCCGCTCCTTTGGCTGGGAATAGCGGCGGCGGTTGTGCTCGCGGTGGTTTTCCTCCTCCCTGTAACCACGCCCCTGGCAGCGGTCCGGGACCTTTGGGCCCGAAAATCTGGAGCCATCCGAGCCTGGGACTGGTGGGTGGGCTATGAGATGTGGAAGGATTTTCCCTTCTTCGGCATTGGACTGGGGGGCTACAAGATCTATTTCGTCCCTTATAAACCGAAATTTCTGGCCACCCCAAGGGGAGCGGCCTATGCCTTCCCCTTCCCCCGGGCGGACCAAGCCCACAACGAATACGTGCAGATCGCGGCAGAACTCGGAACCTTCGGGGTTATCGTCCTCCTGGGGGGACTGGCCCTCCTTGTTTACCTGGGCCTCGGCCGCCTTGGCCGGCTGCGCGATCCCCAAAAGACATGGGAGCTCTTGCTCCTTGGAGGGGGGCTGATCACTGCCTTAGTGCATGCCGCGCCAACCTTCCCCTTCCACCTCCCCGCTTCCAGCCTGGCCTTTGTGGCCGTCCTCGGATTGGCCCTATCCCCGCGCTACGGTCCGTTTGGGGATCTTCGCCTCTCCTTGGGCAAAAAGGGGCGCCTGGCCTTAGCGACGTTCTTGCTCCCCTTGGCCTTGGGTGTGGGGGTTGTTTCCGTGCGGGACATCGTGGCCGACGGTTATCTCCTTTCCGCCCAGGCCTCCTATTATTTGGGCGAGCTGAAACTGGCTGAACAACAGGTGACGAAAGCGGTGGAACTTGATTTTTGCCCGCGGGTTTCCCTTTATTGGTACGGGCTCATCAAAGCCGGCCTTGGCAAGCTCCCTGAAGCCAAAGAAGCCCTGGAGAAGTGCCTAAATCTTTATCGGCCCGAGGCCCTTTATCTGAACCTTGCTGCCGTGGACCTTCAGTTGGGGAACGCTGAGGAAGCGAAAAAGCTTTTGACCGAGCTTTTGGCCACCGTTCCGCCGGCGGACATGGCGCAGGACGCCCGGTATTACCTGGCGGCGGCCGACCTCCAGCGGGGGGACCTCCTCTCCGCCAAATCCTGGCTTGAGGAGATCCTCCGCGAAAACCCTGAGCACGAGCGAGCTTGGCTCCTTTTGGGGGAGGTTCAGCGGCGGATAGACCTTTGGGATGAGGCGAAAACCGCTTTTCAGCGGGCTTTGAAAGTCATCGACGCCAAACTACAGCGCCTGAATGCCCGGCTCTCCCAACCCCTCCCCCTTAAGGATTACGGGGAGCTCCGCGCCCAAAAGGAGAACCTGGAACAGATGAGGAGCCGGGCGCTCAAGGCCTTGGCGGAGTCGCCTTAAGTTGTGTTTGGCTTGAAGCCTCCGTATAGTTTTGAGCCATGCCGGTCACGGAGCTCCTCACCAAGGTTTTCCGGGAATCCAACGAAAAGAAGCTGAGAAAGCTTCTCCCCATCCTTTCCGCGGTGAACCACTGGTCCGAGAAGGTGCGGGCTCTTTCTGACGAGGAGTTGAAGGCCAAAACCTCGGAGTTCAAGCGCCGGCTGGCTCAAGGGGAAACTACTGATCAAATTTTGCCGGAGGCGTTTGCGGTGGTGCGGGAGGCCGCCCGCCGTACCATCGGCCTTTATCCTTTTGATGTCCAAGTC
>JAGDVW010000058.1:0-7394 GCA_023255835.1 Candidatus Acetothermia bacterium | reverse complement strand
GAGATGAAAACGGGCGAAGGGAAGACCCTGGTGGCCACCATGCCCGCCTACCTCAACGCCCTCGTGGGAAAGGTGCACATCGTCACAGTGAACGATTATCTGGCCAAGCGCGACCGCCACTGGATGGGCCCCGTCTACGAGTTCCTGGGGCTCACCGTGGGCCTCCTTCAGGAAGATACCCCGCCTGAGGAGCGGAAGAAAGCGTACCAGTGCGACATCGTCTACGGGACCAACGCCCAATTCGGTTTCGATTATCTGCGAGATCACATGGTTCTTTCGCGGGATCAAAAGGTTCAGGGTCCGCTGGATTACGCGATCATCGACGAGGTTGATTACATCCTGATCGACGAGGCCCGCACCCCCCTCATCATCTCCGGTCCCACTGAGGAGACAGCCCGCATGTACCGGGAATTCGCGCGCCTAGCCAAGCTTTTCAAGCCGGGCGAGGACTTCGAGGTGGACGAGGAGCACAAAAGGCTTTCCCTCACAGAAAAGGGCTGGGAGAAGGCCGAAAAACTTTTGAAATTCGAGAACATCGCCGATCCGCGGGCCACCACCGCCCGCTATCACCTGGAGACGGCCCTCAAGGCCCTCGTCTTTTATAAGCGCGACCGGGACTACATCGTGAAGGATGGCCGGGTCATCATCGTCGACGAGTTCACGGGAAGGCTCATGCCCGACCGCCGCTACTCCGGCGGCCTGCACCAGGCCATCGAGGCCAAGGAGGGCCTGCCCATCCAACGGGAGCACCAAACCCTGGCCCAGATCACCATCCAGCACTACTTCCGCCTCTATAAGGGCCTGGCGGGGATGACCGGCACGGCCAAAACTGAGGAGGAGGAACTGAAGAAGATTTATGGCCTTGATGTGGTGCAGATCCCCACAAACCGGCCCATGATCCGCTATCACCACCCCGATGTGATCTTCCGCACCCGCAAGGCCAAGTTCGAGGCCGTGGCCCAGAAAGTGGAGGAGCTCCACCGCCAAGGTCGGCCGGTCCTCATCGGCACCACCTCCATCGAGGATTCCGAATACCTCTCGCAACTCCTCAAGCGGCGCGGGCTTCCCCACCAAGTGCTCAATGCCAAATACCACGAGAAGGAGGCGATGATCGTGGCCCAGGCCGGGCGCTTTGGGGCCATCACCATCGCCACCAACATGGCCGGAAGGGGCACGGACATCCTCCTCGGCGGAAACCCGGAATACCGTGCCCGACAGGAAGCCGATCCCCAAACCGAGCCGGAAAAATACCGGGAGCTCCTTGCGCGCTACAAAAGGGAAGCGGAGGAAGAGCGGAAAAAGATCGTGCAGCCGGCGGATCCGCACTCGCCCTACGGCCGTTGGGTTTTAGAGCAGATAAAAAAGTGGTGCCGCGAGATCGGAAAGGAATTTCGGCCCGAGGAATGGCAGGAGATCTACCAAGGCGGGCTTTTCGTGATCGGCTGCCAGCGGCACGAGGCCCGGAGGATCGACGACCAATTGGCCGGCCGGGCCGGCCGGCAAGGTGACCCCGGCGAGGCCCAGTTCTTCCTCTCCTTGGAGGATGACCTCCTTCGCATCTTCGGAGGGGAGCGCCTCTCCTCCCTCATGGAGAGGCTCGGGGTGAAGGAGGGGGAGGCCATCACCCATGAGCTTTTAACCCGGGCCATCCGCCGGGCCCAAAAGCGCGTGGAGGAGCGAAACTTCGAGATCCGAAAAAGGCTTTTGGAATACGACGAGATCATGGCCAAACAACGCGACGCCGTTTACGCCCTGCGCGAACGCTTCCTCCTCCCAGCCCCCGGGGAGACCCCCAACGACGAGGAGCTCAAGGAACATCTTCTTGGGATGGCCGAGGAGTTCGCCGAGCTTTTGGTGGAGCGGTACGTCCCGCGGGGAAAGCATGCGGAGGAGGGGGACCTTGCCGGGCTTTCCCGGGAGCTCGCTCAACTATGCGATCCCGTCCCGGCGCTCAGGGCCAGGCGCTGGGAGGAGCTTCTAAAAACGGTGCAGGAGGCGCTTAAAGAGCAGCTGGAGCGGCAATGGGCCCGTCTTTTCCCCCACTTCCCGGTGGTGGCCCGGCTCGTGGTCCTGCGGGCCGTGGACGAAAACTGGCGACAGCACCTTTTGGAACTCGACGATCTTCGTGAGGGGATTGGCCTTCGGGCCTATGGCGGAGCTGATCCTCTGGTGGAGTTCAAGCGCGAGGCCCATCGAATGTTCGAGGAAATGCTGGTGAGAAGCGAAGAGCAGGTGATGCGGGTCCTCCTTTCCCCGCGGCTCATGGTCCGGGTGGAAGCCGCGCCCGAGGCCCCTCCCACCTCTTCCCCGAAGACCGGGAGAAAGCCCACCCCCAATCAATCTTCCGCGGGATCCTCCTCAGCTAAACCCGCTTCCCCTGGGAAGGTCGGGCGCAACGATCCCTGTCCCTGCGGATCGGGCAAGAAGTACAAGCACTGTTGTGGTCGGAAGGGCTGAGGAGCTAGCCGCGCACCAAGCCTGAGCGGGCTTGACTTTTCTCCCTTTCCCCCTATCATTGCTTAGCACTTTGAGGAGGTGATTGCTAATGAGAGGGCGGAGGGCCCAGATCCTCGTGGAGGTGGTGGACCGCTATATCCGCACGAAAAAACCCGTTTCCTCCCAAGAGATCGTGCAGGTCTATGGTCACCGCCTGAGCTCCGCCACCATCCGCAACGAACTCCACGCCCTGGAGGAAGAAGGCTATCTCTACAAACCCCATGTTTCTGCGGGCCGGGTTCCCACCGTCCAGGGCTTCCGGTTCTTCGCCCAGTGGCTTTTGGCCGTGGCCGAGACCGAGCCCAAAGAGGCCGGCCTCCCCATGGAGCCCCAGCCCGCTTCCGCCCTGCCCCCTTTGCCCGAACTCCTCCGCCGCACGGCCCTCCTCCTTTCCGGGATGACCGGGGCCTTGGGCTTCGTGGTCCCGCCCAGCCAGGAGGAGGTGGGATCCCTGGGGGTGGTGTTGCGGGAGATCCGGCCCGGGCTGCTCCTTGCTGCCACGGTCTCGGAGCTCGGGGTCATGGAGGCCCGCCTCCTTTCAGCCCCCCTCGATCTGGGCCCGGAGGAGCTCCGGGAGGCGGAACAGTGGCTCAGCAGGCGCCTGCGGGCCCCCCGCTCCACCTGGGACCAACCCCCTGGCCTTTGGGAGGGCAAAGCGGCTCATCTTGCCCACCAACTCCTCCAGGAGATCCGGGCCACTCCCCCGGTCTCCCGGATCTTCGTCGAGGGCTGGCCCCAGCTCCTTTCCGAGCTCGCGACGCACTCCCCGGAGTGGGCCCTGGGGAAAGTTCAGGCCCTCCTTCAGCTTTTGGCGGACGAAGTGGCTTTCGTCGACCTCCTCGAGGATCTGCGGGCTGGGCAGGCTGGCCTCACCGCCCACGTCGGCCCGGAGCAGGTCCCCGAGCTGCGGGACCTTTCCTTGATCACCGCCCCTTACCTCCCTGGCCGGGGCATTTTGGGCGTGGCCGGCCCGCTTTGGATGGATTATGCGCGGGCTTTCACCGCCGTGCGCTATTTAGCAAGCCGCCTCCAATCCCTCCTTCGGCAAGGAGGTGAGCCGTGAGCGAGGAGATTTTGACCGAGGAAAAACGCCTCAAAGAAGAGCTTTTGCGTTTGGCTGCGGAATTCGATAACTACAAAAAAGAGGTGGCCAAAGAGCGGGAATTTTGGCGAGAGCGGGCAATGGACGAGGCTTTGCTCCTCTTCCTCCCCGTTTACGAGGCTTTGGAGCGGGCTGTGAACACTGATCAGGATTTGAATGAACTTCGCGAGGGGTTGCGGGCTTTACAAGGGTTATTCCAAGAGGTTTTGGCTCGTTTGGATTGCCAGCCCATCCCCACTGTGGGGATGGATTTCGACCCCCTTTATCACGAGGCGGTGGTGGCCGAGGAATCCGACCAACCGAGGAACCGGATCTTGGCGGAGCTGGAGCGGGGCTGGACCCGCAAAGGGCGGGTCCTCCGGCCGGCCAAGGTCAAGGTGAGCCTCGGCCCGAAAGGAGGTGAGGAACGATGAGCGAGAAGGAGAAGGTCGTAGGCATCGACCTTGGGACCACGAACTCCTGCATCGCCATCGTGCGGGGCGGCCGCCCCGAGGTCCTCCTCAACGCCGAGGGCGAGCGGATCACCCCCTCGGCTGTGGCCTTCAGCGAAAACGGGGAAATCCTCGTGGGGCAGCTGGCCAAGCGCCAGGCCATCCTCAACCCCACCCGCACCGTCCTTTCCGTGAAGCGCCGGATGGGCACGGACTGGCGCTTCCGGGTGGAGATGGGAGGACAAGTGAAGGAATTCACCCCCGAGCAGATCTCCGCCTTCATCCTCCAAAAGCTCAAACGCGACGCTGAAGAACTCTTGGGGACGAAGATCCAAAAGGCGGTCATCACCTGCCCCGCCTACTTCAACAACCTCCAGCGCCAGGCCACCAAGGACGCCGGGGTCATCGCCGGGTTTGAGGTCCTGCGCATCCTGAACGAGCCCACTGCCGCGGCCCTCGCCTATGGCCTCGATAAAGAGGGCGAGCAAAAGATCCTCGTCTATGACCTCGGCGGCGGGACCTTCGACGTCTCCATCCTCGATATCGGGGAGGGCGTTTTCCAGGTGATCGCCACCGACGGGGACACCCAGCTCGGCGGCGACGACTTCGACCGGCGGATCATGGACTGGCTCATCGAGGAGTTCAAAAAGGAGACGGGGATCGATCTCCGCGGCGATCCCCAGGCCATGCAGAGGTTGCGGGACGCCGCCGAGCAGGCCAAAAAAGAGCTCTCCAGCCGCTTGGAGACGAGGATCTCCCTCCCCTATATCGCCGTGGATGCCCGCGGTCCCAAGCACCTTGAGCGCACCCTCACCCGGGCCCAGTTCATCGCCATGATTGATGACCTCCTTATGCGCACGATGCAGATCGTGGACCAAGCCCTGGCCGCGGCGAAGCTCAAGCCCCAGGACATCGACCAGGTGGTTTTGGTGGGCGGCTCCACCCGCATCCCCCGCGTGCAGGAGCTCGTGGCGGAAAAATTCGGGCGGGCCAAGATCAACAAGGACATCAACCCCGACGAGGTGGTGGCCGTGGGCGCGGCCATTCAAGCGGCCATCCTCGCTGGCGAAATGAAGGAGGTCGTCCTCTTGGACGTGACGCCCCTCACCCTGTCCATCGAGACCCTGGGCGGGATCGCCACCCCCATCATCGAGCGGAACACCACCATCCCCGTGGAGCGCACCAAGACCTTCACCACCGCCGAGGACTTCCAAACCTCCGTGGAGATCCACATCGTCCAGGGCGAGCGGAAGATGGCCGCGGACAACAAATCCCTGGGCCGGTTCGTGCTCTCCGGGATCCCCCCCGCTCCCCGGGGGGTGCCCCAGATCGACGTGACCTTCAAGATCGACGCCGATGGCATCCTCCACGTGACCGCCCGGGACCGCGCCACCGGCAAATCCGCCTCCATCACCATCAAGGACACCTCCCGCCTTTCCCCGGAGGAGATCGAGAGGATGCGCAGGGAAGCCGAGCAATATGCCGAGGAAGACCGCCGGCGGTTGGAGCTTGCGGAGACCCGAAACCAGGCGGACAGCCTCATCTACGCCGTGGAGAAGTCCCTTGGGGAGCTCGGGGACAAAATCGAGCCCGAAAAGCGGCGGAGGATCGAGGAGGCCATCCGGAACCTTCGGGAGAAGATGGCTGGGGAGAACGCGGGCGCCATCCGCGCGGCCATGGAGGAATTGAAGAAGGTCGCGGGCGAGGTGGCGGCCGAGCTCTATCGCCGCGCCGGAGAGGGGATCTCCGGGTGATCCGCCGTGCCTGAGGACTACTACGAGATCTTGGGAGTGCCACGCAATGCCACCCAAGAAGAGATAAAACGGGCCTTCCGCCGGTTGGCCAAACAATATCACCCCGACGTTTACAAGGGCGACAAAAAGGAGGCGGAGAGAAAGTTCCGCAAGATCGCCGAGGCCTACGAGGTCCTTTCCGATCCGGTGAAGCGGGCCCAATACGACCGCTTTGGCCATGTGGGCCCGGAGCAGAGCGTGGATTTCGGTCCCGAAGGGTTCCGCCGCACCCGCGAGGCCTTCGAGGAGTTCTTCGGCCCCTCCGCCTTCGAGGAGATCTTCAACCTCTTTTTCGGCGAGGGCCGGAGGACCCGCACGGTGAGCCGGGCCCGCCGGGGCGAGGACCTGGAATACCGGGTGCGCATCACCCTGGAGGACGCGGCCTTCGGAACTACCGTTCGCGCCACCGTCCCCCGCTACGAGGTTTGCTCCCGCTGCGGGGGTTCAGGCCTGACCCCCGGGACCGGGCTTCGGGCTTGTCCCACTTGCCGTGGGACCGGCCGCATCGAGTATCGCCAGTTCTCCATGTTCGGGACATTCGTGAACGTCCGCACCTGTCCGGAGTGCGAGGGGGTGGGGGAGATCCCGGAAGCGCCGTGCGCGGCCTGCCGGGGCACGGGTCGCGTCCGGGAACGCTCGGAAATAACCCTGGAGATCCCGGCCGGCGTAGAGGACGGCGCACGCCTCATCCTCCGCGGGCAAGGGAACGCCGGCGTGGCCGGCGGCCCCCCTGGTGACCTCCACGTCATCGTGGAGATTCAACCCCATCCCATCTTCGCCCGCCAGGGCCAGGACCTCTGGGTGGAAGTCCCCGTGCATTACGGCACCCTGGTCTTGGGAGGCCGGATAAAGATCCCCACCCTCACGGGCGAGGAGGAGGTGGAGATCGCCCCGGGGACAGAGCCCGACGAGGTTTTGGTTCTGCGCGGCCGCGGCCTTCCCGGACCCCATGGCCCAGGCGACCTAAAAGTTCGCCTGAAGGTGGTGATTCCCAAGCGGCTTGGCCGAGAGGAACGCCGCCTCCTGCAAGCGTTCACGGAAAAACTTCCCCTGCCCGATCCGCCCCGCCGCCCTCACATATAATCGCCAAAAGGAAAGGAGGGGGTCATGAGGCTTTTCCTTCCTTTTTCCTTGGGGGCGGTTTTGTGTTTCTTGGGCCTGGCCGCCCAGGGACTTCCTGATCCCCAAAGCCTTTTGGCCGCAAGCCGCGCTGCCTACCAAAACCTCAAGTCCTTCGAAGCTGTCATGACCTTTGCCATCACTTTCGCCGATCTTCCCGAAGAGGTGCGACAGACTTGGAAAATGTTTTTCTCTTTTCCCTTCGCCAGAGTGGAGTATGCCGAGGAAGAAATGATGTTTCTCCCCCGGCCGGTCTTGGAAATCACTGACTATCAAGAGGGCCGGATTTGGATCCTTTATACCACCGAGGAGTGGGAAGAGGTCCATGACGAGGCCCTGAAGAGTTCGGGACTCTGGCTCTCTTTTTTCCCGCAGCTTGAACTTGAGGAACTGGGTCCTCTTTCCGTGGAATCCGGGGAGATCTCTGGGCAACCCGCCTGGGTTATCAGAGGA
>JAGDVW010000070.1 GCA_023255835.1 Candidatus Acetothermia bacterium | reverse complement strand
CCCTTCTTGTGGCCGCCGATACCTTCCGGGCCGCCGCCATCGAGCAGCTTCAGGAACTGGGCCGAAGCATCGGGGCGGAGGTGGTGGCCCAAAAACCCGGGGCCGACCCAGCCGCAGTGGTCCACGATGCCCTGGTACACGCCAAAGCTTCCGGTTATGATGTTGTTTTGGTTGACACAGCAGGCCGGCTTCAGACCAAAAAGCCGCTTATGGAGGAGCTTAGCAAAGTGTGCCGCGTTGTGGAGAAGCTGATGAAGCGAAAGCCCGACGAGCGAATCCTCGTGGTGGATGCCACCGTTGGGCAAAATGCCATCTCTCAAGCCCAGCTTTTCCATGAGGCGGTGGGGCTTACCGGCCTTGTGGTGACGAAACTCGATGGGACGGCCCGGGGCGGCGCGATCCTCCCGGCGGTGAGAACGCTGAAGATCCCCATCCTCTGGTTAGGGGTGGGAAGGGGGCTGGACGATTTAGCTCCGTTTCGCGCCGCGGAATTCGCTCGGGCGCTCCTGAGGGGGTGAAGATGGCGAAATACGTGTACCTCTTCGGCGCGGGAAGGACCGAGGGCAGCGCCAAAATGAAGGACCTCCTCGGCGGGAAGGGCGCGAACCTCGCGGAGATGGCGGCAATCGGCATCCCTGTTCCTCCCGGCTTCACCATCACCACCGAGGTCTGCCGCTATTACTACAAAAACGGCGGCCGTTATCCGGAGGGTTTGGAGGAACAGGTTCGCCAAGGAATGCGCTTTTTGGAGGAGACCACCGGGCGGCGGTTCGGCGACCCAGAAAATCCCCTCCTCGTTTCCGTGCGCTCCGGCGCCCCCGTCTCCATGCCGGGGATGATGGACACCATCCTCAATTTGGGCCTGAACGACCGGGCGGTGGAAGGGCTGGCCTCCCGGACCTCCCCCCGCTTCGCTTACGACGCCTACAGAAGGCTCCTTTCCATGTACGGCTCCGTGGTTTTGGGGATCAAAGACGAGGTGGACCCCTTCGGGGAAGCCATGGAGGAGCTTAAGCGGGAGAGGAGGGCTTCCTCCGATTTGGACCTCACCGCCGAGGATTTCCAAAATCTTGTGGCCCGCTACAAAGAGATCATCCGTAGGGCCGGAAAGGACTTCCCCCAGGATCCTTGGGAACAACTTTGGGGCGCGATCGAGGCGGTGGTGCGCTCGTGGATGAACGAGCGGGCTAAGGTTTATCGCCGGATGTATCGCATCCCTGAGGACATGGGCACGGCGGTGAACGTCCAGGCCATGGTGTTCGGCAACCTCGGGAATCGCTCGGGAACGGGCGTTTGCTTCACCCGCGATCCCGCCACCGGCGAAAACCGCATCTATGGGGAATTCCTCCTCAACGCCCAGGGCGAGGACGTGGTGGCCGGGATTCGCACCCCCAACCCCATCTCCAAGGCGGCGAAGACCGACCCCACCCAGATCTCCCTTGAGGAGGCCATGCCCGAAGTCTACCGGGAGCTTTTACGAATCCGCGAGGTCCTCGAGCGCCATTACCGGGACATGCAGGACGTGGAGTTCACCATCGAGGAAGGAAAACTTTACATCCTGCAGACGCGGGCGGGCAAGCGCACGGGCTTTGCCGCGGTGCGGATCGCCGTGGAGATGGCGGAAGAAGGGCTCATCACCGAGGACGAGGCCATCCTCCGCATAGATCCGGCAGAACAGCTTTCCCAGCTCCTCCAGCCCATTTTCGATCCCAAGGCCAAGGCGAGGGCCAAGGTTTTGGCCAAGGGGTTGGCGGCCGGGCCCGGGGCGGCCACCGGCCGGATCGCCCTCTCCGCCCAAAAGGCGGAGGAGATGGCCAAAGAGGGGCCAGTGATCCTCGTGCGCCACGAGACCTCGCCTGATGACATCCGCGGGATGGCCGTCGCCCAAGGGATCCTCACCGCCCGGGGCGGCCTCACCTCCCATGCCGCGGTGGTGGCCCGCCAGATCGGCAAAGTGGCGGTGGTGGGGTGCGAAGCCCTGCACATCGATTACGGAAAGCGCGAGATCCGCGTAGCCGGCGAGACCTTGAAAGAAGGGGATTGGCTCTCCATCGACGGGACCACAGGCGAGGTGCTCCTGGGGAAAATCCCGACCCAGCCGAGCGAGGTCGTCCAGGTCCTCATCACCAAGACCCTCCGGCCGGAGGAAGCCCCCATTTACCGGCTTTTCGAGAAGCTCATGCGCTGGGCCGACGCGCGGAGGAGGCTTGGGGTGCGGGCCAACGCCGACCAGCCTGATCAGGCCGCGATCGCCCTCGCTTTTGGGGCGGAGGGGATCGGCCTTTGCCGTACAGAGCACATGTTCTTCGCCGAGGAGCGCATCCCCTACATGCAAGAAGCCCTGGTGGCCCCGAGCCCCGAGGCCCGGAAGAAGGCCCTCGCTGCGCTCCAAAGGATGCAGACCCAGGACTTCGAGGGGATCCTCCGGGTCATGGATGGGAAACCCGTGATCATCAGGCTTTTGGACCCGCCCATGCACGAGTTCCTCCCCAAGGAGGAGAAGGAAATCCGGCTCCTCGCGGAGCGGCTGGGGATGAAGTTCGAGGACCTGCGGGCCTATATCGAGTCCCTCCAGGAGTTCAACCCCATGCTCGGTCACCGCGGGGTGCGGCTCGGGATCACCCATCCGGACCTTTACGACATGCAGGTGGAGGCCATTTTCCGCGCCGCGGCCAAGCTCAAGAAGGAGGGGCTCAACCCCAAACCCGAGGTGATGATCCCCCTCGTGGGCCATGTGAACGAAATGAAGGTCATGCGGGAGCGGGTGGTGGAGATCGCCCGAAAGGTCATGGCCGAGGAAGGGGTGGAGGTCCACTTCAAGGTGGGGACGATGGTGGAGGTGCCCAGGGCGGCCATCACCGCCGACGAGATCGCCCGCGAGGCCGAGTTCTTCTCCTTCGGGACCAACGACCTCACCCAGATGACCTTCGGTTTCTCCCGGGATGATGCGGGCAAATTCATCCGGGAGTATTTGGAGCGGCGGATCCTCCCCGAGGACCCCTTCGAAACCCTGGATCGAAATGGTGTGGGCGAGCTCATGAGGATCGCGGTGGAGAAGGGGCGCAGGACGAGGCCCGATCTCTCCGTGGGGATCTGCGGCGAGCACGGCGGGGAGTCCCGCTCCGTCCACCTCTGTCATGAGCTCGGCCTGGATTACGTTTCCGCCTCTCCTTGGCGGATCCCTGTAGCTAGGCTGGCCGCGGCTCAGGCCGCGATAAAAGGGAAAATCCACGCGGGGGTGGCTGGGGACTGAACCCCACCTGTTGTGCTCCGCTTCTTTTCTTTTCGGCTGGCGGCCATGGTCGCCACGGTCCTCGGGGTGGCCATGGCCGCCTCTTTGCTCCTCACGGTCCTTCCCGGCGATGCGGCCCGGCTTATGGTGGGAACGGAGGCCTCTCCCGCACGCTATGAGGCGGCCCGCAAGGCCCTGGGCCTCGATGAGCCCTGGCCAGCCCGCTTCGGCCGATGGCTTTGGGCGGCTTTTCACGGGGAGCTCGGCACATCCTTCCGGTACCCGGCCTTTTCCGTGGCCGAGCTCCTTCGCCGGGGCTTGGCTGTGACCTTCCCCATCGCCGCGGTTGTCGCCCTCCTTGCTTTTTCCCTCGGGGTGATCGCGGGAACCGTCTGCGCCGCTCGCCCAGGAAGCACCCTGGACCTCCTCCTTTCCACGGCAGGTCAGACCTTTTTAGCGATCCCGGAGTTCTGGCTGGGCATCCTCCTCCTCGGCCTTTTCTCGGTGAGGCTTGGCTGGTTTCCCGCTGGCGGTTTCCCCGGCTGGGGAAAAGGCCAAAGCCTGAGTTATCTAGCTCTCCCCGCTTTGGCCCTCGCTCTTCCCCGGCTCGCCTATTTCTCCCGGCTCACCAGGGCCACCATGGCCGACATCCTCTCCTTGGATTTTGTGCGCCTGGCCAGGGCCAAAGGGCTCCAGGAGGGGCGGGTCCTCTTTGGCCACGCCCTGCGCAATGCCCTCATCCCCCTCGTGGCCGGGCTGGGCCTAACCTTCGCCAGGCTCCTTGGTGGGGCTTTGGTGATCGAGCAGGTTTTTTCCTTGCCGGGGCTGGGGAAGCTGGCCCTCGAGGCGGCCTTCGGCCGGGACATCCCCCTTCTTTTGGGGCTCACGGCCCTGGTGACGGCCATGGTGGCCGCGGTGAGCACCGCGGCTGACCTCCTTTACGCCCTTTTGGATCCCCGGATCCGCTACGCTTGAGGCGCTTAGTCCTGGCGATCTTTTTGATCCTCCCCGGCCTCGCTCTGGTGATTTTGGGAGCTTTTTGGCTTCCGTACCAGCCCACAGTCGTCGTGGATAGCCCATTTCTTCCGCCTTCCCTTTCCCATCCCTTTGGGACCGATTGGTTCGGCCGGGACGTTTTCTCGCGGGTGATGGCCGGCGGCCGGGCGAGCTGGGCCATCGCCGCCCTCAGCATCGGGGTGAGCTCCCTCCTTGGGGTCGCCTTGGGCCTTGGGGCCGGCTATTTCCAGGGCTTTTGGGGTTCAGGCCTCCTGCGGCTCTCCGACGGAATCCTCGCCTTCCCCGCTGTGCTTTTGGCCCTGGTCCTCGCCAGTCTTCTCGGCCGCGGGGTCGTGGGCGTGGCCCTGGCCCTAATCCTCTTCAACCTGCCTTATTTTTTGCGGCTGGCCCATGC
>JAGDVW010000038.1:1557-4707 GCA_023255835.1 Candidatus Acetothermia bacterium | reverse complement strand
GGTCACCCACGGCCGCATTGCCGACCTTTCCCAAATCCACTGCGTCATCACCGATGATCGCGCCGACCAGGGGTTTGTGAAGGCCCTCGAGGAGCACGGGGTGGAAGTGCTTTTAGCGTGAAGAAAGGGGGTGGGAGCCGAGAAAATTTTCTTTTTGCGTTAAGGAAGGCCCGAAATCCCTAAGGAGGTGAACATGCGCAGGTTCGTTAGCCTGTTTTTGGTGGGTTTGGTGGTGTGGGGATGGGTGGCCCTGGCCCAACAGGAAGTTCCTCCAGGCCGGATCGCCATCGAGTTCTGGCACGCTTTTAGGGGGGCGCTGGGCGACCTCACTCAGCAGCTCATCGACAAATTCAACCAGTCCCAGGACAAGTATTGGGTGGTGGGGGTCTACAAGGGAAGTTACACGGAGACGATGGATGCGGCCATCGCCGCCTTCCGCGCGGGCAAGCCCCCGCACATCGTGCAGATCTTCGAGGTGGGCACAGCTACGATGATGATGTCCGGGGCCATTTACCCGGTGTACCAGCTCTTTGCGGACACGGGTGTTCCGTTTAACCCGGACGACTTCATTCCCGGAGTGAAGGGTTACTACAGTTTCCCCGATGGCCGCATGGCCGCCATGCCTTGGAACAGCTCCACCGCGGTGCTTTGGTACAACAAGGACGCGTTCCGCAAAGCCGGTCTTGATCCGAATAACCCGCCGCGGACGTGGGCCGAGGTGCGGGAGGCCGCGGCGAAGATCAAGGCCGCCGGAGCTGCGGAAATCCCATTGTCTTGCGCCTGGTTCACCTGGACCCAGTTCGAGCAGTTCGGGGCCATCCACAACATCCCCTTCGCCACCAGGGCCAACGGCTTTGATGGGCTGGATGCAGTTTTGACCCTTGATCACCCTGTATATGTGCGGCACTTGGCGAACCTCATCGAGATGAGCAAAGAGGGGCTTTTCGTGTACGGCGGGCGCGACTCCGCTCCCGACGCGCTATTCCCCTCGGGCCAAGCGGCCATGCTCATCGCCTCCTCTGCCCTCCTGGCCCGGGTGAAACGGGAGGCCCAGTTCGAGTGGGGCATCACGTACCTCCCTTATTACGACGATGTGGTGGAAAAGCCGTACAACTCCATCATCGGTGGCGCGGCCCTGTGGGTGTTGAAGAGACCGGGTGCAACCCTTGAGGAGTACAAGGGGGTGGCGGAGTTCTTCCGGTTCATTAGCTCCCCGGAGATGGCCGGCTGGTGGCATATGCAAAGCGGGTATGTTCCCGTGACCTTCGGCGGCTACGAATACGCCAAGTCCCAGGGCTACTATGAGGCCAACCCCGGTGCGGACATCGCCATCCTCCAGCTCTCCCGGGAGCCCACCACGGAGAACACCCGCGGCCTGCGCCTTGGGTACCTCCCGGCGATCCGTGTGGTCATCTACGAGGAAGTGGAAAAGGCCTTCCAAGGGCAGCAGAGTGCTGAGCAGGCGCTGAAGAACGTGGTGGCTCGGGGGAACGCGCTGCTCCGGGAGTTCGAGGCGCTGTACAAGTGAGGAGCAAGGAGGGGGCCCTAAGGCCCCCTCCCCTCTTTCTTTGGGGGCTCAATGCGCCTGCAACCGGTTTTTCGAAACAGGTTTTTGCCTTACCTTTTAGTCCTGCCCCAGCTTGCGCTGACCGGGATATTTTTCTTTTGGCCGGCGGGGGTGGCCCTTTATCAGTCCCTCCTGCGCACCGATCCCTTTGGGTTGCGTTCCCGGTTCGTGGGGGTGGCGAACTTCGTGCGCCTCTTTTCTGACCATTACTACCTTCATTCGGTGAAGCTTTCCTTTTGGTTCTCGTTCCTGGTGACCTTTCTGGCCATGGGTCTGGCCCTCCTTCTTGCGGTCATGGCCAACAAACGCATCAGGGGAGCCCGCATCTACCGAACCCTCTTGGTCTGGCCCTATGCCGTGGCCCCCGCCACCGCCGCAGTGCTGTGGTCCTTCATCTTCCAGCCCCAGATCGGCATCATCGGCCGTGCCTTGAAAACCGTGGGCATAACTTGGAATTATTATCTCAACGCTCCCCAAGCGCTGGCTTTGGTGATCCTCGTCTCCGTGTGGAAGCAAATCAGCTACAACTTCATCTTTTTCCTGGCCGGCCTTCAGTCCATTCCCCAAGCCCTCATCGAGGCGGCCGCCGTGGATGGGGCTTCCTCGCGACGCATCTTCTGGAGGATCGTGTTCCCGCTCCTTTCCCCGACCACGTTCTTCCTCACCATCATGAACCTGAACTACGCGTTCTTCGAGACCTTCGGGGTCATCGACGCGCTGACCAAGGGTGGCCCCGGGAAGGCCACGGAGACGCTGAGCTACAAGGTTTACGTGGACGGCATGGTGAACCTGAACATCGGCTCCTCCGCCGCTCAGTCCGTGGTGCTCCTTGTGGTGGTGATCCTCCTCACCGCCTTCCAGTTCAAATTCGTCGAGCGCAAGGTGCACTATGCCTAAGCTTCGGACGTTTTGGGGGAGTTTTTCCGCGCATCTTGTGCTCGTTGTGGGCGCGGCGGTCATGCTTTTTCCTGTGTACATCGCTTTCGTGGGCGCATCATGGGACACGATCACCATCGGAAGAGGCCTCATGCCCCTCACCCCTGGGCCCAACCTTGTCAACAACATGATCCGAGCGCTTTTCGTAGGAAGCGGCCTGCGGGTGGCAAGCGTTCCGGTTCGGCTGATGCTGGTGAACTCCCTCATCGTTGCCCTTTCTGTGGCCGTGGGGAAGATCATCGCCGCGGCCTTGACCGCTTACGCCGTGGTGTACTTCCGATTTCCCTTGCAGAACTTTTTCTTCTGGTCCATCCTCATCACCCTCATGCTTCCTTTGGAGGTCCGCATTTTTCCAAGTTATAAGGTGGCCTCCGATCTTGGGCTTCTCAACTCTTACCTGGGCCTGACCCTTCCCCTCATGGTTTCCGCCACGGGAACGCTCGTCCTGCGCGGGGCCTTTCGGTCCATTCCTCGAGAGCTTTTGGACGCGGCCCAGGTGGACGGAGCCGGCCCTCTCCGCTGTTTTTGGCAGATTGTCCTGCCCATCGTGCGGCCGAACCTTGCCGCCCTTTTTGTGATCCTTTTCATCTATGGGTGGAACCAGTACCTCTGGCCTCTTCTCATCACCACCGACCCGCGCATGCAGA
>JAGDVW010000038.1:0-1457 GCA_023255835.1 Candidatus Acetothermia bacterium | reverse complement strand
GGGTGGAACCAGTACCTCTGGCCTCTTCTCATCACCACCGACCCGCGCATGCAGACCGTGGTCATCGGGATCGTGCGGATGCTCGGGATAGCCGAAGCCCTGGTGGACTGGGAGCTGGTGATGGCCACCGCTGTTTTAGCCATGACCCTCCCCGTTTTAGTGGTGGTCTTCATGCAGCGATGGCTCATCATGGGCCTTACGGAGACGGAAAAATGAAATTTTTCCTTGCTCTGTTCGCCATCCTCGCTATTGCGGGAGAAATGAGAAGCTCGGGGGTCTCCAAGCCCCTTGTGATTGCCCATCGCGGAGCGCGTTCGCTGGCGCCGGAGAACACGCTGGCTGCGGCCCGGACGGCCAAGAGGTTGGGCGCAGACGGCTGGGAGTTCGACGTACGGATGAGCAAAGACGGGGAGCTAATCCTTATGCACGACGAGACGCTTTCTCGAACCACCAATGCTTCGGAGCTTTTCCCGAATCAGGCCCCTTGGTCCGTGGCGGAGTTCACCCTCGCGGAGATCAAAACCCTCGACGCGGGATCCTGGTTTGTCGAGAGCGACCCCTATGGTACGATCGCCTCCGGCGACGTCCCCGCTCCTGAAGCCGAGTCCTTTCGGGGAGAGAGGGTGCCCACCCTCCGGGAAGCCCTCGCCCTCTCCCGGGAACTCGGGCTTTGGGTGAACATCGAGCTCAAAAGTCGTCCCTCTTTCGTGCTTGCTCCCTCCACAAAGCTCCTCGTGGAAAAAACCGTGGAACTTGTGCGCGCGATGGGCATGACCTCCAAGGTTTTGATCTCTTCGTTTGACCCCGCGGCGGTCCAATATGTGAATGCGGTGGCCCCGGAGATCCCCGCCGCGCTTTTGGTCTCTAGCCTCCCTCCCGATCCCCTGGGTTACCTCCGCGCGCTGGGGGCGGAAGCCCTCAACCCCCGCTATGACTTGGTCACAGAGGGGCTCCTCAACATCCTTTCCCAGGCCGGCTTCAAGGTGTTCATTTGGACCGTGAACGAGCTCGAGGATCTCCGAAAGTTCGCGGTTGATCCTAGGATCGCTGGGATAATCACGGATTGGCCTCAACGCCTCCTGGCCCTCCTTGGGCGCGCAAAGTGAAAATCGCTGGGTACCTCTTGGATCTGGACGGCACCGTGTATCGGGGATCCCTTCTCACCCCCGGTGCCGCCGTGGCCTTGGAAGTTCTGCGTCGACGGGGAAGGAGGATCGCGTTTCTTTCAAATAAACCCCTCTTTTCCCGCCGGACATACGTGGAAAAGCTCCGCTCCTTGGGGATCTCTGCCGGCGAAGAGGAGGTCGTCACCTCTGCCGCGGTTCTGGCCCGAAACTTGGCCAAGGAGGCACCGGGAGCCAAGGTTTTCGCCCTCGGGGAGCCTCCCCTTCTGGCGGAATTGGCGGCAGCCGGCCTGACCCTCACCGATGATCCAGATGAAGTGGAGTACGTGGTGG
>JAGDVW010000003.1:20599-26112 GCA_023255835.1 Candidatus Acetothermia bacterium | reverse complement strand
CCGTGCTTTTGGACGTGCCCGCCCCAGATGTGGAGCGGGAATTCCCCAAACTCGGCCGAGCCCTGGAGAAAGTGCGGCGAGGCGAGCTTTCCATCCGCCCGGGCTACGACGGGGTTTACGGGGAGATAAAGATCAATCTTGAGGAGCCCCGCGAGCTTTCCCTCTTTTAGCCATGAAGCCGCTTCAGGGGATACGCGTTTTGGATCTCTCCCGGATTCTGGCTGGCCCCCTTTGCACCATGTGGATGGCGGATCTCGGGGCCGAGGTGATCAAAGTGGAGAAGCCTGGGGTGGGCGACGAGACCCGCCGCTGGGGACCGCCCTTCGTGGCCGGGGAATCCGCGTACTTTTTGGCCGTAAACCGCGGGAAATACGGGATAACCTTGGACCTCGCTGCCCCGGAGGGCCGGAGAATCCTCCGCCTCCTCATCGAAAAGAGCGACGTTGTGGTGCACAACTTCCTCCCCAACACCGCCGAAAAGCTGGGCGTTTCTTACGAGGCCGTGCGGGAGACAAATCCACGGGCGGTGTACCTTTCGATCCTGGGGTTTCCGCCCGGACCGTACCGGGAGGAGCCCGGCTTTGACGCGCTCATCCAAGCCCTGGGGGGGCTTATGGCCATAACCGGGGAGGAGGAGCGGCCGGCCAAGGTGGGCGTGGCCATTGTGGATGTCCTCACCGCTTGGGCCGGCCTCTGCGGGGTTTTGGGAGCTTTGCTTTTACGGGAAAGGACCGGACAAGGGATGGCCGTGGAGGCCACCCTCATTGAGAACTCCGCCGCCGCTTTGGTGAACGTGGCCCAGGCCTTCCTCCTCACCCACGAGGAGCCGAAACGCCTGGGCACTGCCCACCCCCAAATCGTCCCTTATCAGGCGTTCCCTGCGGCGGACGCTCTCCTCATGATCGCGGTGGGAACCGATGCTCAATTCCGGGGGCTATGCGAAGTTTTGGGCCGGCCGGAGCTCGCTCAGGATCCGCGCTTTTCCACGAACCCCGCGCGGGTACAAAACCGGGAGGTCCTCTTGCCCATCCTCACGGAGGTATTGCGGCAAAAGCCGCGGGCCCACTGGATTACGGAGCTGAAGAAGGCCGGGGTTCCTGCCGGGCCGGTCAATTCCCTCTCCGACCTCTTTGGGGACGCTGGGCTTGTGGGGAGGATCCTTATGGAGGTGGAGCATCCCACGGTGGGTCGCTATCAAACTTTGATTTGCCCCGTATCCTTGGCTTGGCCGGGAAACACCCTTCCTCCCCCAAGGCTTGGGGAGCACACCGCCTTGGTCCTGCAAAGGCTTGGCATCGGTTAGCGCCCATGGTTGTGGGGCGCCAGCAAACAGTTTAGCTTAGGCGCGTGAAGGAGAAGGTCCTTTTGGGGATGTCCGGCGGGGTGGACTCCACCGTGGCCGCCTACCTCCTCAAGGAGGCGGGCTACGAGGTCCATGGGCTCACCCTCTGGCTTTGGGATCCCAAAGGGCCCTTTCAAAACCCCTGCTGTTCCATAGACGCGGCGGCGCTTTCGGCCCGCGAGCTTGGCATCCCCCACGAGGTGGTCCAAGCTCAAGGGGAATTTCAGAGGCTTGTGGTGGAGCCCGCTCTTTCCGCATATCGCCGGGGTCTTACCCCGAACCCTTGTGTTTTTTGCAATCGGGAGGTGCGGTTCGCCCTTCTCCTTGCGGAGGCCAGGCGGCGGGGGATCCCCTGGGTGGCCACCGGGCACCATGCGCGGATCAAGCGCAACGGGAAAGCGAAACTCCTCCGCGGCCGCGATCCCCAAAAAGACCAAAGCTACTTCCTCTTCGCCCTGACCCAAGAGGAACTATCCCATGCCCTTTTCCCCGTGGGCGAGTACACCAAGGTCGAGGTCAGGGCCGTCGCGGAAAAATTAGGGCTATCGGCGGCGCGGCTCCGGGAAAGCCAGGATCTCTGTTTTGCTCCCCAGGGGATCTCCGCCCTCCTCCCCGAGGCCGAGCCCGGCCCCATTTACGATCTTGAGGGAAGGCTCCTGGGGAGGCATAAAGGCCTCCCCAATTACACTGTCGGCCAGCGCCATGGCCTTGGGCTTTCCTCCTCCCGTCCCCTTTACGTGGTGGCTCTTGACCTGGAAAGGAACGCGCTCATCGTGGGCCCGGAGGAGGCCCTTTACGCCAAAGGGCTTTTGGCCCGGGAACTCCATTGGGTGGAGGGGGCGCCGCCTGGGGAGCGCTTCGAGGCGGAGGTGCAGGTACGTTATCGGGCCGCGGCCGTCCCCGCGGAGGTGGAACTTCAAGAGGGCACGGCCCGGGTCACCTTTGAGAGGCCGGTGCGGGCGGTGACCCCGGGCCAGGCCGCCGTGTTCTACCGGGGAGAGGAGGTTTTGGGCGGGGGAACCATCGTCAAAGCCCTTTAGAGTTTCGGAGGGATCAGGATCTTCCCGAAGTTTCGCTCGTATTTCTCGATGTTCTCGCCGATGGCCTCGTGGAGGCGCTTCATGTGGCGGGGGGAAAGGATGACCCTGGCCACCAGGATCGCCTGCCCCCGCTCCGGGGTCTGGGCCTGGGGATCCACGAGCAAAAAGTCGATGAAGAATTCGTCGGGCTGATGGCTGATGATGGCCAAATTGGAATAGACCCCTTTCCGCGTATCCAAATCTGCTCCCACTTGCATTTCCCTCTCGGGCATACATCACCTCCGAAACCATCGTAGCCTTGGGCATTCCTTCCCACAAGCAAGGGTTGCCACCGCCCATAAGCGCTGGCTGTGGGCGATCTTAAGCAGGAATTGGAGAAAGCTTTGGCCGGATATGACGAGCTCCGCGCGCCGGAGGCGGTGGCCGAGCTTCTGGGGCTTTCGGGCGAAGAAGCTTTGCTCCGATTCGGGAAACTTTCGCTGCACTTTTGGGGATCCATGGAGGGCGAGATCCGGCGTTGGAGAGGGGCCGGAAGGTTTCCTGGTGCGCTTTCGCTTCGGCGAGCCGGGGCTTGGAGGGTGAGGCGGCTGGGCGGTTGCCAGGAGGGCGGGGCATGGCTAACATTGTGCCACCAAAAACAAAATAGTGACACAAGGAGGGGATATGCGTCGGCTTTTAACTTTGGCCATTTTAGGGATAGCCCTGGGCGCCGCGGCCCAGCCGGTGGTGGTGGCCACCTCCGAGGTCTTCGGCTCGTTGACGCGGACCATCGGCGGCGAGGAAGTCCTGGTCATAACCATCATCCCCGCCGGGTTCTGCCCAGCCCACTACGATCTTCGCCCCTCGGATTTCCTCCACCTTTCCCAGGCCAAGCTCGTCCTTTACCATGGGTTCGAGCCCTGGATGGACCGCCTTTTGGCCAACGTCAACCCCGAGGCGATGGTGCTTAAGCTCGGCGGTCCTTGGAACTATCCGGAGGCTCTGGCGGGGAAGGCCAAGGCCGTGGCCGAAGCCCTGAGCAAAATCCTCCCGGAGAAGGCCGAAATCTTTGAGCAAAATCTCACTTCCTTCCTCTCCGCTTTGGAAGCCCTCTCCCAGGAAATACAAAATAAAGCCCAGGAGCTTGGGCTTTCCACCGTCCCCACCATCGTCATGGCCTGGCAGGAATCCTTTGCCCGTTGGCTCGGTCTCAATGTGGTGGCCACGTATCCTCCGGAGGAGCGCCTCTCCGTGAAGGATTTGGTGGCCCTTGCGGAAAAAGGCCGGGAGAGCGGGGTTAAACTCGTGATCGATAACCTCCAATCCGGTGCGTCCTTCGGGGGCCGCCTGGCCCACGCCATTGGCGCTGTACACGTGGTCCTCACCAATTTCCCCGGGCCCATCCCCGGCACGGTGGACATGCTCACGATGCTCAGGGTGAATGCGGACCTCGTTTTCGCGGCAGTGGAGACCATGGAGGCGGTGCCAACGCCATGAGCTTCATCACCATACAGCCTGAGACCGATCCGCGGGAGCTTTTCACCCTGGGCGTGCGCTTTCATGGGCATCCTGGGCCGTTTTTGGCCCTGGGGATCCGTATGGGCCTCCTCGCCCTCCGGCTTTTGGGGAGCACGGGTTTCCGGGGGATCGCGGCCGAGGTGGAAACAGGGACGGAGCCCCCGATCTCTTGTCTAGTCGACGGGATCCAAGTTTCCACCGGATGCACCGCGGGGAAAGGGAACCTCTTGGTGAGGCCCCTGGGCCAAGCGGCGGCCATTTTTTCCGCCAACGGGAAGCGCCTGCGAATTGAGGTCCGGCCGGAGTGGCTGAGGCGGATCGCGGCGGAGGGCGCCGCCGAGTACTTGGCCGCGGCCGTGCTGGACGCCCCCGTGGAGGAACTTTTCCGGTGGACCCTGTCCTAGAGCTCACGGGGGTTTGGGCGGCCTATCCGGGCGGGCGGGGGGCGGCCCTGCGCGGGGCCTACCTCCGCCTTTTCCCCGGGGAGCTCGGCCTCCTTATGGGCCCAAACGGGGCAGGGAAAACCACGATCCTTGAAGTTTTCTTGGGCTTCCTCCCCTACCGCGGCCGGGCGAAAGTCCTGGGTCTAGAGGTAAGGGACCATGTGCGCGAGGTGCGAAAACATTTGGGGTATATGCCCCAGGCCCTCTTTTTCCCGCCCGATACCCCTTGCCGGACCCTGGACCTCGTGACCATGGGGCGCTTCGGACACTACCGGCCTTGGCAGCGTCTCCCCAGAGCCGAACGGGAGCGGGCTTTTTCCGTCCTCTCCAAGCTTGGGCTTGGGGAGAAGGCCGATTGGCCCATTGGGCAGCTTTCGGGAGGGCAGCAGCGCAAGGCCCTTCTTGCCCGGGCTTTGGTGAAAGGCGCGCAGATCATCCTTTTGGACGAGCCCTTCGCCTCCCTGGATCCCGAGGCCCGGATGGATTTGGCCCAGGCCATTTTGGGAATCCGCGCTGAAGGCCTCACCGTGCTCGCTGTGGTCCACGAGGAGGACATCCTCTCCCAGGCCGACCGGGCCTGGTTCGTGCGGGATGGGGAGACCGCCGAGCTTTCCCGGCCCTTTGGCCGCCTTTCTGAGATTTGGCTCAATTTATGTGGGCGCTGATCCTGCCTTCTTTCGTGGCCGGGTCTTTGGCGGGGCTGAGCGGGGGGCTTTTGGGGGTGGCGGCGCTCAGGCTGCGCCTTTCCGCCCTGGGTTATGCCATGGCCCACGCGGCCTTCGCCGGCGCGGCCCTCGGCCTTTGGCTGGGCCTTCCTCCCCTCCTCACCGCCTTCCTTTTCGCCTCTGCTTTGGCTGCCCTCCTTGGGCCGATTTCCGAGAAAACCGGGCTCCCCGTGGACTCCATCCTGGCCATCCTCTTCCCCCTCACCATGGCCTTGGGTTTTTTGTTCATCACCCTCACCCCCGGCCTTCCCCTCACCTCGCCGGCCTTGACCCTCTTTTGGGGGAGCCTCCTTGGGGTGGGCTGGACCGACGTTTTCGTCCTCGCGGGGATCACCTTGGTGGCCCTGGGGTTTGTGGCCTTTTTCCGGCGGGAGGTGTGGGCGAGCCTGGTGGAGCGCAGGCTCGCCGAGGAGGCGGGCATCCCGGCCCGCTGGATCCTTTGGGCCCTTTATTTCCTCTTGGGCGC